>DATGIQ010000678.1:0-4910 GCA_035295665.1 Gemmataceae bacterium
GCCAACGGTGTGCGGCTACGCGTGCTTGCACCTGAGCCATCGCCTTTTCCAGCAGCTCACGATCAAAGACCGCGCTCAGTTGGCTTTCCAGATCGGCGCGGGCCTCGATCGTCTCCAGGATGTCGAGCAGGCCGCTGTCACCGCTGCCCTGGCCGTGTTGCCGCCGCTCGGTCAGAAAATCGCTCAGGGGCCCCGCGGCCGGCGGCGAGCAGAAGAATAGAGGTGGAAAGGACAAGCGTGCGTAGTCGGATCATGGTTTTCCCAAGTCCTTCGCGCTGCCGGCGCCGCTGACCGCGTCGCTCTCGGGTGCGCGGTCCCGCGTGTCCGGCGCCGGCTGGTTTTTGTACCGCCCTCCTTGCCGAACCGGTCGCGCCGGCTCCGCCGACCTGCGGCAGCCGGGCATGAGCATTCCTTGAGTGTCGGACGCAGGCTGGTTGCCTGCCGGTCACCGGGAATGGAGCGGGAGGGCACAGACCAGCCCCACGCCGTTCACGGGCGCAGTCGAGCCGGTCCCACTGGTGTTGTAGCAGCTCATTGGGATGTCGGCCGCTGCGGTTTGGGGCGCTCCCCTTGCCTGAGAACGAATATGATCTAGGCTGGACTGGCTGCATCACTTCCGCAGGCCGCGATCGACAGCATCAAGGAAGGTGTTCAGTTCGGTGGGCTGGGTAAAGATGTGCGTGGCCACGCGAATGCGTTCGGGTCCGCCGGCGACGCGGATGTTGCGTGCGGCCAGCTCCGCGAGCAGGCGCTTCAAGTTGCCCTCCACCGGCTCAAAGCTGACCAGGCCGCCATAGAAGACGTCGGTGCTGGCGTTGGTCAGGCGAAGCTGGGCGTGCGCGGCAATTCTGTCGCGCACGCGCTTGGCCTGTTCATGGATCCGGGCGTAGACGCGCTCCGGGCCAACCGCCTGGTGAAAGTCGAGCGCCGCCTTCAGGCCGACCATCACCGAGAGATTAGAAGTTCCGACGTTGGAGAAGCGGTAGGCTTTAAGAGCGCGATTGCGCCACTCGGCAGAAGCAATCGTTACCCACAAGCGGTCTTGCATCTTCTCGTTGACGTACAACGTCCCGGTGCCCTTGGGGGCGCACAGCCACTTGTGCGGACTGGTGGCGTAGCTATCGCAGCCCAGCTCATGCAGGTCCAGCGGGATCTGGCCGATCGCGTGGGCGCCGTCGATGTGAGTTAGGACATCGTGCTTGCGTGCCAGCTGGCACAGCTCCTTTGCCGGCAACACCACGCCGGTTACGGTCGTTATGTGGCTAAAGGCCATGACACGGGTGCGCTCCGTCAGGGCGCGGCGGAAGCGCTCGACGATCTCGTCCGTCGATGCGGGGGGCCTGGGCAGTGTGACAAAGGTGAGCTTGATGCCGGAGCGGGCGGCCTTCTGCTCCCAGCAGCAGCGGCCACCAGGGTGCTCTTGGTCGGTCAAGAGGACCTCGTCGCCCGGCTTCAGGTCGAGGCCGTTACAGACGACATTGTTGCCCTCGGTGGCGTTGCGGACCAGGGCCAGCTCATCGCGCTTGCAGTGCAGGTAGGCGGCCAGGGCGTCCCGCAGCGCGCGCAGACGTGCGTTTTCCTCGTAGCCGAACCACGGGTAGGAAGGCTCGCGGAATGCCTCCGCGGAGAGTAAGTGGTCGATCATCGCGTTCAGGACCGGTAGCGGGGTACAGCCCACCGAGCCGCAGTTGAGGTTGATATGGTCATCGGCCAGCAGCCACTGGCGGCGCAGCTCGGCCCAGTAGCCGTCCGGGTCAGTCGAGAAGAGCTTCGCCGGAGGCAGGGCCGGGGGCTCCTTGCCCAAGGCTCGTTCCGCGAGAGCCAGGGGCAGGCCGAAGGCCGCCGCTCCGGCAGCCGCGCGCTGGAGGAACACACGACGGTTGGACATGCAAAACTCCTGGCAAGACCGGCCGTTCGGGTTTGACGTAGCTGAGTTACGAAATTGTTCTGTTCCGGACAAGCCGTTCCGCGCCAGCGATGGCGTCACCTGCCGTCCGTGAAGGGGCCGAGATAGGATCCGCAATCGGACTGTCGGTCGCGTGCTGCCTCTGGTACTCGCCCCTGTTCTCAGCGGGCTCGCACGCTTCGATCCCATCGACCGCGGAGTGTCGGAGGAATGTCACGTCGATCTCGTAATCATCATCCGAATGAGTAACATGGGAAGCGAGCGCACAACACCCGCTGGTCGACAGGCAGCTCCACAAAGGGCGACGTGATTCTTATTGGTAGGCGAATCACCATAGGTAGTCCAACATGGCCGAAGTTCGGTTAATTACCCTGGACCCGGGCCACTTTCACGCGGCGTTGGTCCAGAAGGAAATGGTTCCCGGTGTGGCCAAGCAAGTCCACATCTATGCTCCCCTCGGCGCCGACTTGGTCGCACATCTGCAGCGGATCGCTGGTTTCAACGCGCGAAGTGACAACCCCACCGGTTGGGAACTTGAAATCCACACGGGACCCGACGCACTCCAGCGGATGCTCCGCGACCGCCTGGGGAATCTCGTGGTCCTGTCCGGCCGCAACCGGGAAAAGATTGATCGCATTCTTGCTGCTGTGGAAGCCGGCTTGAACGTTCTTGCCGATAAGCCGTGGATCCTCTCTCTCGAAGACCTGCCGAAGCTCCAGGCTGCGCTGGACGCCGCAGATGCCAATCGCGTGATCGCCTACGACATGATGACGGAGCGTCACGAGATTACCTCTCTCATGCAGCGAGAACTGGTCAATGATCCGGACATCTTTGGCGACATTTGCGTCGGGACCGAGGATGAACCTGGCGTGTATATGGAGAGCGTGCATTACCTGCTCAAGACCGTTGCCGGCGTACCCTTGCGGCGGCCAGCCTGGTTTTTTGACATCCGCGAGCAAGGCGAAGGGCTAACCGACGTGGGCACGCACCTGGTTGATTTGGTATTTTTTATCCTGTTCCCCAACCAGTCCATCCAGTTTCAACAGGAGATCCAGGTTCTGTCTGCCAAGCGCTGGCCCACCAACTTGACAAAGGACCGCTTCCAGCAGGTTACCGGCCTAGCCGAATTCCCCGACTTCCTATCGTCTTTCATCCAGGAAGATCGACTAGCCTACTACTGCAACACGCTCGTCTCTTACACCGTCCGGAATATTCATACGAAGCTGAGCATCCTCTGGAAATTGGAGGCGGTCGCAGGTAGTGGCGATACCCATCTGGCCGTGTTTAGAGGTAGCCGGTCACAGGTGGCAGTGCGGCAAACGAAGGCGGAAAACTTCAAGCCCGAAGTTTACGTAAAGCCGAATCGAGTTGGCGACAGGACAGGCGTCTTGGCGGCCTTACAAGCGAAGGTTTCAGCTCTCCAGGCCCGATTTCCCGGAATCCAGGTTCAGCATCTGGGCGACGAATGGCGGGTTGCCATTCCCGATGCCTACCGCGTGGGTCACGAAGCCCACTTTGCCCAGGTAACCAAGCAGTGTCTTAGCTACATCAGCGAATTGATTTCCTTGCCCGCTTGGGAGAAGCCGAACATGCTCGCCAAGTACTTTGTAACGACCCAGGGCGTCCACAAGAGCCGGCAAGCAACCGGTTGATCCTCACCCTGGAACTCCATGCATTCGATTTCGGGTTCATGCCTTCGGCGTCGGACGATAGATCGGCCCGCGCTTGATGACCGACTCCAGCAGGCCGTCCTCCATGTAATCCACCCGCGGATCGAGCGGCGAGGGGCCTTGGCCCGTGTAACCCACCGCCTTGCGCACGTCGGAATTCATGAAGTAGGCGGCGGTGACCACCTCCGTCAGGATGCCATAGGCTGCCGGGTCGGTCGGAGCCAGACTCATGACGACCTCGGCGGGCTCGCGCCCCCTGGCTCGGGTAAGCACCTCCGCCAGACTCGCCCCTAGGCTGGGGACGGCGGCCAGCACCTGATTCAGCCCTTCGTCGGCAACGCCCGCGGCGCTCGCCGAGGGCATACCGTCCCCAGCGGGGATCAGAACATCGGCCAGGCCGGCCAGTACGGCTCGCTGGGAGCGATCGAAGTTCACGTGGGCACCTCTTGGTTGGAATGATTACGGACCAGATGGTCGCTGCAGCGCAAGGCCAAGGCAGCAATGGTGGCAGTCGGATTCATGCCGCTGGAGGTCGGCCAGACACTGCCGTCGAAAATGAACAGGTTGGGAATGCCGTGGGATCGGCCCCAGGCATCGACGACGGAACTCCCTGGATCCACGCCCATCTTGGTCGTGCCCAGGAGATGCCAGCCGGTTTCGCGGATGAGCGGTGCGATGATCGTCTCATAGGCGCCGGCCGCCAGGAGTGATTCCCGAGCCCGTTCTTGGTGAAAACGGAGCAAGCGGTAGGAATTCTCGGACATGCGGTAGATAATCTTCGGCGCCGGAATGCCGTCACCATCCTTGAGTTCGGGATCGAGCACGACGCGGTTGGTTTCGTCCGGCAGGTCTTCCGCAATGATCCCCCACATGGCGGAGCGACCCAGGCGTTTGCGGATACTCTGGTGAAAACCTGGGCCCCAGACTGGATGATCTCCCCAGGGATAGCTGCGGGTCATCGACACGGGGCCGCCGGTTGGCTGCAGCCCCCACTTGGCCCCGCGCACGAAGCCGCGCGCCGTGTCCGTCTCATAGAACTGGAGCGAGTGGAGGTGCTGCCCCCACACGCCGCGCGCACTCTGCAGGTCCTCGTCGAAGAGGCCCACTACCGTGCCGAAGGGGTGCATCATCAGCCGCCGGCCGACGAGGTCGGTTGAGTTCGCCAGGCCATTGGGGTAGCGGCCCGAGGCTGACAGCAGAAGCAGGCGCGGGGTGCCGATGCCGTTGGCGCCCAGGATGGTCACGTCGGCCGGCTGGAAGTGCTCGACCCCTGTACGGTCCACGTAGACTGCACCGGTCACGAGGCCGCGGGTGTTGACCTCGAGCCGGCGAAC
>DATGIQ010000679.1:0-11321 GCA_035295665.1 Gemmataceae bacterium
GTCAAGCCGCTTGCTTCAGCCCAGCGCGCCGCGGCTTGGTGCTCAACAGGGATATCGAGGAAGACATGGTTGCCGCCGTACCGCCGACGGGCGTCTTCCAGCAACCGATGGCCCGACGAACCCGTGGCGAGACAGGGACCGATGTGCAGCGCGCGCGTTCCAGGGCGGGCCAGGCAGAACCCTTCCAAGCGCTCCGATCGGCGCACCACCCGGCTCGCTTCCGGAAATTCGTTCACGAGCTGTGCGAGCAGTTTACGCCGGTCGGTGCGCGTGACGAACTGATCGAGCCGGACCAGAGCATCCACATCATCCGTGGAAAATGGTTCGACCCCCGCCACCGCATTCCCCGGCTGCAGAGTACCTTCATAGCGGTGCAACGTGTACTCCGCTACAAAACCCAACTTCTCATAAAGCGGCTGCCCCAGGACGGTAGCGTCGAGCCGGATGCTGCGCACGCCCTGGCTCTCCAAGAAATCCAGCGCGTGCCGCATCAGAGCTTTTCCCACGCCCCGGCCTCGATAGGCTGCATCCACCAAAACCATGGCGATCCAGGCGACCGGCCCGAACAGACAGGTGGTCAGCGTGCCGACCGGGGTGCCACCGAGCATGGCGACGAAACAGCCGTCCGGTTGCAGCCCCAGGTAGCGATGCCAGTCCGCCTCGGTCTGGTTCCAACCGTTGGAAGCTTTCAGGCGCATCCCCAATGGCACATCCGCCTCGGTCATGAGGCGGATGTGAACACGGGTAAAAGAAGAGTGGGACATTCCGAAGCGTCCTCAGGGAGGCCGTGATCCAACGGAATGTCCCTATCGTAAGCCCCCCATTCAGCGGGGGCAAGATGGCTCACAGACGGAAACGCAGACGGGAACCTGCCGGCAAACCTTGCGGCTCACACAGTACGGCTCCAACGTGCAGGTTACGCACGGCACATGCTGGACACACTCCTGGGAGACCATCCGGCACGTGACGTAAGGCACCTGCTGGCATCGCTCCTCGGTGACCATACGGCACCGCTGGCAGCGCACCACTTGGCAATGCTCCTCGGGAACGAGCTTGCACGTGGTGTAGGGGATATACTGCACCTTCTGCTCCGGAACCATGACGCAGCGGCTGCACGTCACCATCCGGCAATGCTCTTCCTGGATCATGTGACAAGTCGTATACGGAATGTACTGGACCTTTTGCTCGGGCACCATGACGCAGCGGCGGCAGAGGATCATCCGGCAGTGCTCTTCGGCCACCATCCGGCAGGTCGTGTACGGGACATACTGCACTTGCTGCTCGGGCACCATGATGCAGCGCCGGCACGTCACCATCCGACAATGTTGTTCCTGAACCATCCGGCAAGTGGTGTAGGGGATGTACTGGACCTTTTGCTCGGGCACCATGACGCAGCGGCGGCACGTCACCATCTGGCAGTGCTCCTGGGGCACCAGCTTGCAAGTCGTGTACGGAATTTGCTTGGTAACAGTGTACGGAATGGTCTTGCAAACCGTGTAATTGAGCACGTGGCACTGTTCACGCCGGACATAATGACAGCTCCGGACGGTCCGGATCTCTTCGCGCGGCACCCATACGCGCTTGCACACCCACCGACCGGGACACTGAACCTCACAAGTGGTGATCGGCCCGGGGCAATAATGCGACGTGCAGGTGCAAGGGTCGAAGCTCCAGCAGCCCGGTAGCCGGTACCGCTTCGTGACGACTGGGCCGGGGCAATAGTACCGTTCCTCGCACCAATCACCTGTGCAGACCTTGACACACCGTTCCGTCCATACGGGCTCGCAGGTGTAGGTTTTGTAGACGCACTGCCGCGGTTCCTGCACGGTGCGGTAGCAGACGACCGGCACACACTGGACGTGCTGCTCGTAAACGGGGTGGTAGGTCACCGACCGGACGGGCACGTGGTACTCTTGCCAGACCGGCTTGCAAACGGTGTACCGGCATTCCCGGACATGCTGTTCATACACGGGCCGATACGTGCAGTAGTGCTGCGGCACCTGGTATTCTTGCCAGACAGGTTTGCAAACCGTGTACCGGCATTCGCGCAGGTGCTGCTCATATACGGGGCGGTATGTGCAGTAACGCTGCGGCACTTGGTATTCTTGCCAGACAGGTTTACAAACCGTGTACCGGCATTCCCGGACATGCTGCTCGTAAACAGGCCGGCATGTCGTATAGCGCACCGGAACCTGGTATTGCTGCCAGACAGGCCGGCATACCGTGTACCGGCATTCCCGGACATGCTGCTCGTAAACAGGCCGGCACACGGTGTATTTGCGGACAACGTTGTACTCTTCCCACACGGGTTTGGAGACGGTGTACCGGCATTCGCGATAATGTTGCTCGTAAATAGGCTTGCAAACCGTGTAACGACATTCCTTCATCACGGTGTGGTAGACGGGTCGATAGCAGACCGACGTCTGCTCCTCGATGACGGGGCGATAGCAGATGCGATAGCGGATGGTCGGCAAGCAGCACTGTTCCGAGGTGCAGCAGTTAACGGGGTAGACACTTGCCCCACAGTGGGAGGCTTGCGCTTGCCAGGGGAGCAACCCGAGCCCAAGCACAGCGACGAGAGGAAATGCCAAGGTTCGCCTCATCTTTAGCTCCTTCGTTCCAAGGTGGCCCCGCCACCCTTCACCGCTCGAAATGCCCGCCAACAGCGGAGCGACCACTAAGAATGTGCCCGATGAAACGCAGCCACACGTTGGACGTGAAGAAAAACCTGCGCAAATTGGGAAAAGCTTGACGGATCGGTAAGAGTCTAGCGCAGCGGCGGAGTATTTGGATTAGCTCAACCTGTCCGCCGAATTCGTCCTGGGCGCCGCTTCAGGCTGTGTAGAGCGCCCAGGCGCATTTTGGTAAAATAACCACTTGTAACGTCAATGCCGGCTGTGTGCCGGTCCGCATCTACAAAGGATTCCTGCTTTGCCGAACGAACTCACTCCGCCGGGCGGCGCGCCGCCGACGCCGGTTGCCACCGATAGCGGCGGCGATCGCTACGAACCGCTTAATATCGAGGACGAACTCAAGGACAGCTACCTGACCTACGCCATGAGCGTGATTATCAGCCGCGCGCTGCCCGATGTGCGCGATGGGCTGAAACCATCGCAGCGGCGTATTCTGGTGGCGATGAGCGACCTGGGGCTTGGACCAACCAGCTCGACTAGCAAATGTGCCGGCATCGTCGGCGAGACGATGAAGCGGTACCACCCGCACGGCGAGGCCACCATCTACCCGACGTTGGTGCGGCTGGCCCAGGATTGGAACATGCGGCACCGGCTGATCCATTCGCAGGGAAACTTCGGTTCCATCGCCGGCTTGCCCCCCGCAGCCATGCGCTACACTGAAGCGCGCCTCTCACCAGTCGCGGCCGAGATGCTCGAAGACCTGGAGCGCGACACCGTCGATTACATCGACAATTACGACGGCAAGTATCGCGAGCCGCTGGTGCTGCCCAGCAAATTCCCGAATCTCCTGGTCAATGGCTCGGACGGGATCGCCGTCGGCATGGCCACCGAAATCCCGCCGCACAACCTGCGCGAAGTCTGCGATGGTCTCATCAAGGTCATCGATGATCCGGACGTTACCGTGGAAGCGCTCATGGAGATTATTCCGGGGCCGGATTTTCCCACGGGCGGCATCATCTGTGGCCGGCAAGGCATTCTCGACGGCTACCGCACCGGGCGCGGCAAGATCACGTTGCGGGCCCGGGCCGACATCCATGAGGAGGGAAGCCGCAGCCAGATCATCATTACCGAAGTCCCATTTCAGCAGACCCGCAATCGCCTAGCGGAGATCATCGGCGAATTGATCAAGGATGAGCGGATCAAGGGCGTAAGCGGCATCCGCGACGAGAGCAGCGCCCGCGGCGGCGAACCGGTCCGCTTGGTGCTCGATGTCAAGCGCGATGCCGACCCGCAGCTGGTGCTGAATCAGCTCTACCAGTATTCGCCGCTCCAGAAGACCGCCAGCCTCATTTTGCTTGCCCTGGTAGATGGCCGGCCGCGGACCTTGACGCTGAAACAGATGCTGGAAGAGTTCCTGCGGCACCGGGTTCGCGTAATTCGCCGCCGGACGGAGTTCTTGCTGCGGGAGGCCAAACGGCGAACGCATGTCCTGGAAGGCCAGCTCATCGCGATCTCCTCGTTAGATGAAGTGATCTCCATTTGCCGCCAATCGCCTAGCCGGGCGGAAGCCAAGCAACGCTTGCAAAACCTGGCTGTCGCGGCCGCGGTCCTGAAGCGTGCCCTGGGAGAAGACCACTTCGTCGCCCTCCAGCGCGAGCTGGGCGTGCAAGAAAGTTACCGCATGACCGAGGCGCAGGCGGAGGCCGTGGTCCGCTTGCAACTCGGCCAGCTCGCCGCCCTGGAGCGGGACGAAATCTTCAAGGAGTACAACGACCTCCGGCAGCAGATCCTTCAGCACGAAGGGTTACTGAGCAGCGAGCGGAATATCCGCCAGGTGATCCGAGGTGATCTGGAAGAGCTGCGCGACAAATACGGCGACGACCGGCGAACAATGATCATCGAGGCCCCCCTGGGCCGGGTCAACTACGAAGATCTTATCGCCGAAGAAGTCAACGCCGTCACCATCAGCCACAATGGCTACATCAAGCGTCTGCCGCTCAATACGTACCGCAGCCAGCACCGTGGCGGGAAGGGCGTCTCAGGAGGGGCTGCGCGTGAAGATGACTTCATCGAGCACTTTTTTGTCGCCTCCACTCATGCGTACCTGCTCTGTTTCACCAACCGAGGGCAGATGTACTGGCTGAAAGTGTACGACATTCCGCAGATGAGCCGCACCAGTGCCGGCCGGGCGATCGCCAATGTCTTGTCGCTCAAAGCGGAGGAAAAAATCACCAGCATCATTCCGGTGCGCGGTTTCGGCGGAGAGCAGAACCTCTTGATGGCGACGCGGCGTGGGCTTGTCAAAAAGACACTGCTGGAGGAATACAGCCGGCCACGCAGCGGCGGCATCATCGGTATCAGTCTCGACGAGGGGGACACGCTCATTGGCGTGGTGTTGACACAGCCCGGTGACGAAGTCGTGTTGAGCACGCGTCACGGGATGGCGATCCGCTTCGATGAGGGCCAAGCCCGTGCCATGGGGCGGAACACCCGCGGTGTCAAGGGAATCACGTTGCAAGAAGGGGACGAAGTCGTCGGCCTGGTAGTCGCCGATCCGGAAGGATACTTGCTGACCATCTGCGAGAACGGCTACGGCAAACGTACGCCCTTTGGGGCCAATATTGCCGGCGAAGAGCCCGCCGAGGTCGAGGCCGAGGACGAGCCGGAAGAGACGGTAGATGAAGGCGCAGAGGCGACGGCCCCGGAAGGAGAGCCGGGCAAAGACCGCTCCGGCATGCGGTACCGCAAGCAACGCCGCGGCGGCAAGGGGGTGCGCGACATTCGCACCACCGAGCGCAATGGTCCGGTGATCGGCGTGACGGCTGTCCGCGATGGCGACGATATCATGTTGATCACGACCCAGGGCATGGTAAACCGTACCCACGTCGGTGAGATTCGGGTCGTAGGCCGCAATACCCAGGGCGTCCGTATCATGAACCTCAACGAAGGCGACAAGATCGCTTCGCTTGCCAAGGTGGCCGAGGAGGAGAACGGAACCTCGTTGCCGGCGGAGCCTCCCACCGATGGCCCGGTTCAGCCCCAGACACCGGAGCCGCCCGGCGACGCTCCACCGACGCCGTGATGGCCGGGTGGACGGGAAGTTTCCTGAGCGGAGAACTGGCTCGTGCATGTGCTCTTGACGGGTGGGTACGGCTGCATTGGCGCCTGGATTGTCCGGAATCTACTGGAGCACGAAGACGAAGCGTGGATTTATGATCTCCAGGAAGATCTCCATCGCCTGCGCCTGCTCGTCGATCCGGAAGCGCTCCACCGCGTCCATTTCATTGCCGGAGACGTGACCAACTTGGCGGGCTTAAGTGCCACCATCCGAACCTACGCCATCACCCACATCGTCCACTTGGCCGGCCTGCAGGTTCCGGTGTGCCGTGCCGATCCGCTGCGCGGCGCCCAGGTCAACGTCCTGGGTACCCTGGCTGTTTTCGAAGCAATCCGCCAAACGGGCGGCCAGGTGCAGCGCCTGGTCTACGCCAGCTCTGGAGCCGTTTTCGGTCCGCCCGAAAAGTATGGTCCCGGACCTTTGCCGGACGATGTGCCGCTCGCGCCGACAACCCATTATGGTGTCTTCAAGTGCTGCAACGAGGGCAATGCCCGGATTTATTTCCAGGACCATGGCCTGTCGAGTATCGGTCTGCGTCCCTGGACGGTCTACGGCGTGGGTCGCGACTTTGGCATGACCAGCGAACCGACCAAGGCGATAAAATCGTTGGCCCTTGGCCGGCCTTATCACATCACCTACGGCGGCGTGCAGGACTTGCAGTACGCCGATGACGTGGCCAAGACATTTCTGCGTTGTCTGGCTGCCCCATACCAGGGAGCCCTATCGTACAATCTCCGCGGCCACGTCGTGGACTTACCAACTTTTCATCAAGCCTTGTGCACGGTGGAACCGGCCGCCGCCCAGCTCATCACGTTCGGCGAACGGCAAATCGCGATCGCCTACGATTTGGATGATGGTGCCCTTCAGCGTGACCTCGGCCCCATGCCCAGGACGCCGCTGCTGGAGGGCATCCATCAGACATTGGAGCAGTTTCGCCAATTGGCGGCTGCCGGGCGGCTGGATACGGCGGATCTTGATAGTTAGGTTGTGCCGCAGCGGCCACTCGTTCGGTTTCAGCGTACCACTCTCTCTTATTCCTGGGAATCCGTTTAGAGTTTCTTAGAGATCTTTGGCGAGCACATAATCCCCATTGCGTTTGCCCGGTTGAAGCGACCAGCCACCTTTCAATTCCAGCTTCCAGCCATCGCCCTTTAGCCGCCGGACCTTGGTATCGGTTGGCGCGAGCACAACCACGTGGGAAAAATCGGCAGCCATCAACGCCCCGTTCGACAGGGTCAGGATGCCCCAAATATCGCTGATCCGCAAGGTTGCATAGACCGTTCCCACACTATCCAACGGTTGCACGCGCTTGGATCGAAGGACATTTGCAACTTTTGGAGCGGCAGACGAAGCAGCGACCCGCCGATGAACTTTGCCCGAGCTGCCGCCAGCGCTTGTTGCCGCCCTCGGTCGCGGGCATCCTCGGCCGCTCGGAGCCGTTGGCCATCATACTGCTGGCTCCGGGCTTCGATGGCCGCCTTTTCGAGAGTCGGTGGAGTTAGCGCCAAAGCCTCCCGCAAGAGCACGGGCCAGGTCATTGGCCAGCTTCAAGTCCTTCCGCCACTCCTTGCCCGTGGCATCGAGCAACAAGCCGTTTAGCCGCGGTTCGGCCAAGGCGAAGTCCGTGCAACCGACCAGCCACCGGAAGAGAGTGAGGACAAGGAGGAGTAAAAACTCAGACCAGCTCGGAGGCCTGCCTTGTGGCCCGCTTACCACTTCTTGTACGGCAAAAACTTCCCGTTCATTGTGATCACGACCCGATCCCCTTTGGGATCTTCCTTCTTCTGAATATCCAGTTCGAAATCGATGGCGCTCATGATGCCATCGCCGAACATTTCATGGATGATCGCCTTGATCGTCGTTCCGTAAACCTGGGTGATCTCGTGGAAGCGATAAATGAGCGGATCGACGGGGACGGTCTGGCCGACGGAACCTTTGCTGGGAATCTCCTGGAGCGCAGCAGCAACGTCAGCGCCAAGTCCTAGGAAGGCTACTGTCTTCTGGGCTTCTTCCGCCGACATCGTCGCTTGTCCCATGATGGCGGCCGTCACCCAGACTTTGTGTCGGCCGAGGGCCTTGGCGATGGCCTCGAAGGTGAGTCCCCGTTCCCGTTTCCGCTCCAAGAGCTTGTGGGTCGCGTCGGTGCGCATCATCACAATTACCTTCCCAGGAGAGTACACAAGGGTTGCCTTCCACCGCAAGAATGGCGCATCCTGCGCCGCGGCCGGCCTGTGGGTTCTTCATAGCGAAAAGCCGATCGAGCGGATAGAACGCGGTGCCGGATCTTTCGGGCGATCATTGTTTTCTCCCGCCGCGCCATCTGCGATAATCACTCGGGAGGATCGCAACGACTTCCGTACCGGGGAACGACATGAAGACATACACCGAATACTTGACGCTGAACATTCCGAGCAAGATGGCTTTTCAGAACATCACGTCACAAGTGCAGCAAGCGGTCCAGAAGAGCGGCGTTCGGGAAGGCCTGGTCCTGTGCAATTCCATGCACATCACCGCCAGCGTCTTCATCAACGACGACGAAGCCGGACTGCATCACGACTTCGGCCGGTGGCTGGAACAGCTGGCTCCCTTCAACCCGGATCCGAATGTGTACCACCACAATCGCACTGGCGAGGACAACGCGGACGCCCACCTGAAGCGGCAGATCATGGGTCGGGAAGTCGTGGTCGCCATCACGAAAGGCAAGCTAGATTTCGGTCCCTGGGAGCAGATCTTCTACGGTGAGTTCGATGGCCATCGGCCCAAGCGGGTGCTCGTGAAAGTGATCGGGGAATGATCACCGAAGCGCCCAAGCCAGGCGACTGCATGTCGTCCGCGGACGGCTCTTCAAGCTGGATGGAAAGCCTCACTCCGGATCAAACGCCACCACGATGCAGGTGACGTTATCCTTCGAGCCGCGCTGGAGGGCGACGTCGACAAGATGCTCCGCCCATACTTGTGGGTCGGCAAATTGCTTTGCCCCCTGGCGCAAATCATCGTCGCTGATATGATTGGTCAAGCCATCGCTGGCTAGTAACAACCGATCTCCTGCCTGCGGTGTGAACGGACGTACGTCGGCTCCGTCCACCATTTCCGCGCAGCCAAGAAATTTATGCAGAACATGCTGCCAGGGACTGTGCCGGGCTTCTTCCGGGCTCAGGACGCCACTGGTGACGAGGGCTTGGGCCACCGAATGGTCGACCGTCAACTGCTCAACGCGGTCGCCCCGGATCAAGTAAGCCCGGCTATCACCGAGGCCCGCCACATACACCTGGTTCGCTTGCTGAACCGCGAGCACAGCGGTAGTCCCCATGCGGCGGCCGGCCGGCTGGTGGCGGCCGGCATGGATGATGGCCTGGTTCGCTTCACTCAAGGCCTGCTGCACGGCTCGTCCCGCATCTGCTTGCGTCGCCAGCTGATCCTGCACCACGCGCGGAATGATCTCCGCGGCCAGGCCGCTGGCCTGTTCGCCTCTCTCTTGCCCCCCCATGCCGTCTGCCACGAGGAAAACGTTGTGGACGCGATCGACCACCAAACGATCTTCGTTGTTGGACCGGGCTCCTTGGGCGGTGTGGGCACCGACATGCAGGACGTATGCAGCCATCAGATGGGCTCCGCGGACAAGGGCAATTCAATGCCGCCGACAGCAGCGGCATTATAGCCTATCCCATTTTATGCTTGTAGGGGAACGGCAGCCAAATTCCGTGGCCGCGCTTCCGGGGTCGGCAGCGCAAGATGGGTCCTTCCCGTTCAGCTTAATTTCGTGCGATGATCAAAACTTGGCCGTAGAAACGCCGCAAGAACGGGAACAGTTGCTGTCCATGATAATCGAGCCACCGCAACGGTTTCCGCACACGTTTTCCCAGGATCCGATGTAACCGTTCCAGGCAATAGAAGTGGAAAATTTCGACCGAGGAAAAACTGGACCGCAGCGGCTCCAGATGCTTGTAGACCAGCTGGATCTCGTCCTCGGTGGCATGCCGTTTGACGGGAACCATGCTCCGCAAAGCACGCAGCAGCGGGCTGTTTGCAACGGGTTCAATAAACGCGGCGGTGCCGCCGGGCTTCAAGAGGCGAGCCACTTCCTCATAGATGGCGGGCAAGATCGTGTGAAGGTGATGCAACACCGCAATGCCCACGACCACATCGAAGCTGGCCGGGGCATAGCCCGTCTGGCCTGCCTGGTGCACATCGACGGTGACGCGAGCCGCTAGCCCGTTCAATTCGGCCCGGCGTCGGGTCTTGGCGACCGAAACCGGAGAAAGATCGAACGCCGTCACCTGGGCACCACAAGCGGCCAGCAGGATTGAATTCTCACCGTTCCCGCAACCATAGTCGAGGACGTTCTTCCCTTCGAGGGGAAGCAAATGCGCGAACAGACTGTCGAGGGGAATATTGAGCGGACTCGGGCAGGCCAGGCGATAGCGGCGAATCCGACTTTCCGGTAGGAAAAGGTCTTCGTCGGTGAGCGTGGCAGCTTCTTGATCAAAAAACTCCCTCTCGCTTTCGATCCGATCGCCAGAAACCATATCTTGCTTTCGCAGACCTCGGCCAACACTCATGACCCGTTCCGCAAGGTACCTGGGAAACCCCTGTAACGATTCATTCCCCACAATAGTACAGAATGGAAACCAGCTTGGCAAATGGCCTCGTGCATCCTTCGGCCGCACCCACCTGAGGCACCAGCAAAGGTCTACGCTGGTGCCTCAGGCGTGCGGGTTGCAACACCATGCCGGATCATTTAGGGATAAGGGACGCCCAACGGCCACCACGGAGGCGGGATCGAGTTGCTTCCGGAGCCCATCGTGGTATCGGTCCAAGGAACGCCCGCCGGCCACCAGGGAGGCGGCGTCGAGTTCGAACCGGAACCGGTTCCCGATCCCGTGCCCGTTCCCGACCCGGACCCGGAGCCTGTCCCAGACCCCGAACCCGATCCGCTTCCGTAGCTCACATTACGTGCTCCGACCGAGGGGTACTGCGTGACTTCGTCCCATGTATTGGTCGTGGTGTTGCCGCTGGGATAATACGCGGCCAGTCCCCCCACGATCACGTTGCCGGTGATGATGCCACCAGGAAAAGCGGTCGCCAGAGCCGACAAACTCGAACCGAGTCCGCCAACGATCATGCCGTAAGTGCCCTGCGGCATGAGGCTGTTGGTGAATTGAAAACCCGTATGCACGCCGGTGACGAACAGATCCGTATAGGCCTGCGCGATCGTGACATGGTCGATGACGACATTGTGGGTGCCTCCATTCAAGCCCGGCTGCATCGTGAAGATCTGTCCGTTCTTCCCAGGGACGGGATAACCGATGTTGTTGAAGAAATCATCCTGGATCAGGAGGTTGGTGAGGTTCTGGCTGGGGGAAGCATCGTCGGAGCCGAGGATATTGAAGCCCTGATCGACATTTTGCACGATGTTGTGCGTGAAGGTGACATTGGCCACCGTCACCCACGGACCCCCGCTTTGGGCTCCGCGCGGGGTGAGCACAATGGCATGCCCATCTTGGGCACCGCCCCAGTTGTTCTGGAAGAGGTTGCCATCGACGGTGACATTCTGGGCATTCTTGAGTTCC
>DATGIQ010000680.1:0-32550 GCA_035295665.1 Gemmataceae bacterium
CAGCGCATCCTCGCTGAACGCCGCGGGCAAATCCACAGGTTGATACTTATCGAACATGTGGTAGGCGACCGCATGCGGATAGTGTTCGAGCCAGAAGCCCCAGTCGTTCACCAGCGTCGGAATCGCCTGAAGCCGGTTCCCCTTTCGCGGCCCGTCCACGGCCAAGCCAGACAAGCAAGAGTAAAGCGTCCCGTCCGCATCCTTCATCACCATGATGCCGTTGCGCCAGCCATCAAACCGAAAGTGGTACGAAGGAGCAAAGCCCCGGGCATAACCAGCCTCGCGATCGAAGACGAAAACGCCATAGCTATCGCTGATGACCCGATACTTGTTGAGAAAGAAGCGAAACGGAATCGCTCCACCATCGGAATAGCCGCGGATCCAGCAGAGCACGCGGTCCTCGGGACGCAATTCCGTGGCGCGGCGCTTGGCTTCGTCACGACAATGGGAACAATTGGGGTTCACGAGTGTCGGAAAGAGTTCTGGCTTAACGATGAGCTTGGGCTCATCGGCAAAGATCCCCACCGCCGCAAAACTAGCCATGATTCCAATCGTGCACGCCCCGACCGCTCTCATGAGTCGCCCTCCGCAAAGACCCCGCACATGGAAAACCGGCGTCTCCTTGCTTATAACCGATAATTGGGCGGCCGCCAAGGGCCGCGAACACCCCGGAAGGAGAGAAGGAACCGTGATGATTAAGAGAAACCATCTTGGATCTGGATTTGCACTGGCGGTCACCATGGGCCTGTTGATGGGAGCCATCGGATGCGGCAGTGCGAAATCCCGCGTCGTTCTCTACTGCGCCCAGGACCAGGAGTTTGCAGATCAGGTGTTAGGGGAATTCACGCAGCGCACCGGACTGAGTGTCGATCCCAAATTCGATACGGAAGCCGACAAGTCGGTGAGTCTCTATGTGGAGCTGGTCAACGAAAAGTCGCGACCGCGCTGCGATGTCCATTGGAACAACGAAATCCTGTCTACCATCCGGCTACAGAAGCAGGGTCTCCTGGAGCCGTACCGCAGTCCGTCGGCTGAGCCGTATCCAGCTTCCGCCAAAGCCAGCGACGGCACCTGGCATGCCTTTGCGGCCCGCGCTCGCATCCTCATCGTGAACACCAACCTCGTGAAAGAGCCGGACCGGCCACACAGCCTCTTCGATCTCACACAGGCGAGCTGGAAAGGGCGGATCGGCATGGCCAAGCCGCAATTCGGAACCTCTGCGACTCAAGCCGCTTGTCTCTTCGAAGTCCTCGGAAGCGAGCAGGCCAAGAAGTTTTATCGCGATCTGCGCGAAAACGGCGTGATCATCGTTCCCGGGAACAAGCAGGTTGCCGAAGGAGTTGGCCAGGGTCAGTTTGCAGCCGGCATCACGGACACCGATGATGCCATCGCCGAGGTGGAAGCGGGCCGGCCAGTCACGATCATCTTCCCCGACGGCGGCCGAGCTGCCGGCGACCGCATGGGCACGCTGTTCATCCCGAACACGTTGGCTATTATCCGCGGCTGTCCCAATCCCGACGGGGCCCGCAAACTCATCGATTATTTGCTCCGACCCGAGGTGGAAGTGAAGCTGGCGGAGACGGCGAGCCACCAGATTCCACTCAATCCGCAAGCGCACGCGCATCTGCCCAAGGACATCAAGACACCGCAGATGGTCAAGAGCATGGACGTGGACTTCGAGAAGGCGGCGGGACTTTGGGATGAGGTGCAGGATTTTCTTCGGAACGAGTTTGCACGGCCGTAGCAGCAGACAAGGAAAGCGGGCGACCACCAGAGGTCCGGTGAATTTCATTGCTTCGGGTTCTCCCCCTCTCCGGCTCTCCTTGTCTCCTTGTCCGAGTTTGGCAGTGGATTCTCGACAAAGATCCACTCACGGATCGGTTGGCCAGCAATCAGGTGTTGCTGGACAAACTGGGGCATCCGCTCCGCGGTCATGCCATGGTACCAGGTGCCCTCCGGATACACGACCAGAGTCGGGCCGTAGCAACAAATGCGCAGACAGCCGACCTTGGTCCGGTAACAGGCATTCGGCCCGGAGCCGAGGCCGTGGGCTTTGTGGAGTGTCTTGAGAGCTTCCCAAGCTGCTAGCCCGGTTTCCGGCGTACAGCAACTGGGCCCCGTACACATGAAAACATGGCGATGATAGCTCCCGATCCCTTGTGTCAGGGCGGCGGCTCGTAGCTGTTCGTTGGCTTCGGTCATGGTAGCCTCGGGGGTAGCTCGGGGACCGCTGGCTCTTCGGCAACGCCTTCCGGGGTATGATCCAAGGGTTCCTTGGGGCCAGCCAGGACGGAGAGCACGGCGGAGACAGTCAAGATCACGGCAATCACGACAAGCGACAGAAACGTAAGCTGCATTTTGCCCAGGCCGATCGCCTTCAAAGGAGCGTGCAGCGGCTCTTCCAGCAGCATTTTCAGTCCCACGAACCCGAGCACCAACGCCAACCCAATGTGCAGGTACCGAAACTTCTCCAGGAGGTTGGCGAGGAGGAAGTACAGGGCCCGTAAGCCCAAGATCGCAAACACATTCGAGGTGTAGACAATGAAGGCGTCCCTCGTAACGCCAAAAATCGCGGGAATCGAATCGATGGCAAAGACGATGTCCATGCTTTCGACGACCAAAAGGACCAAGGGGAGGGGCGTGGCATGCCAGCGTCCTTCGCGGCGGACCCAAAAGCGGGGGGACTCATACGTATCCACAACCGGAAAAAAGCGCCGCGCCAACCGCAGCAGCGGGTTTCGGCCGGGGTCGATTTCTTCTTCGACTGACCGCGCGAGCTTGTATGCCGTGTACAACAGGAAGCCGCCGAAAACATAGACCATCCAGTGAAACGTGGCCAACAAGGCTGCCCCCAGAAGGATCAGCGACGCACGCAAAATAAGGGCTCCGAGAATCCCCCAGTACAGGACGCGGTGCTGGAGGTGCGGCGGCACGGCAAAGTAACGGAAGATCACGGCAAACACGAAGAGATTGTCAACCGAGAGGGCCTTCTCGATCACGTAGCCGGTCAGGAATTCCATTGCTTTTTCCGGTCCTTGGTCAGCGTGGTCCGCGTGCCAAAGGTACCAATACTTCCCGATGCCCAGCGCAAACAGCAGGGCCAAGACAATCCACACCCCGCTCCAGATCGCCGCCTCGGTCATGCGGACGGTATGGGCGTGGCGTTGGAAAATGCCCAGATCCAGGGCGAGCATGGCAAGGATAAAGACGTGAAAGCCAACGAGAAACCAGAGCATGGCGCATCCTGTGATTGGGGGCTTCGCCGGCTCCGCTACTGCTCCATGACCTCTTTGGCTTTCTTCTCCGCCAGCTCCGCGACGCGGTCTTCGAATTTCTTCGTGAGGTTTTGAACCTCTTCCTTGCCCCGATCGCGCTCGTCTTCGGTCATTTCCTTGGCCTTCTCGGCCTGATCGAAGTGTTTGTTGGAATCACGGCGGATATTGCGAATGGCTACCTTCGCATCTTCGGCAGATTTTTTGATGCGCGTCACCATCTTTTGCCGCTGCTCACCGCTCATCGGCGGCACGATCAAGCGGATCATCTTGCCATCGTTATTCGGAGCCATTCCCAGATCGCTGGAGCGAATGGTTTTCTCAATCTCCTTGAGGATGCTCTGATCGAAGGGTCGGATCAAAATCTGCTGGGGGTCCGGAGTACTGATCTGAGCCAGCTGTTTGAGCGGCGTCGGCGAGCCATAATATTCGACGCGGATGCTGTCCACCAAGGCCGGCGTAGCTCGGCCGGTGCGAAGCCCGCGCAGCTCGTCCCGGAAGACGCTCACCGCTTTTTCCATCCGCTCTTCGCTGTCGAACAGGATTTCGTCGCTCGTCATGATAACTCCCCGACGACCGTGCCGAGCGGGTGTCCAGCGATGGCGCGTTCGATGTTTCCCTCGCGCTTGAAATTGAACACGAGGATGGGCAACTTGGCTTCCCGACACAGGCTAATGGCCGCCATGTCCATCACCCGTAAATTATCCCGCAGCACCTGGGCGTAAGTCAACTTCTCGTACCGCACCGCATGCGGGTTCTGCTCCGGGTCTTCGCTGTACACGCCGTCCACGCGCGTCGCCTTGAGCAGCACCTCGGCCTCCAGCTCACGGGCACGGAGCGCCGCTGCCGTATCGGTGGTTACGAACGGATTCCCCGTACCTCCCGCAAGGATCACGACGCGTCCCTTTTCGAGGTGGCGGATGGCACGGCGGCGGATATATGGCTCAGCAACGTTTTCCATCCGAATGGCCGTCAGCAAGCGGGTTTCGCAGCGAAGGCTTTCGAGGGCATCCTGGAGCGCCAGCCCGTTGAGGACAGTCGCCAGCATTCCCATGTAGTGAGCCGTGGCCTCACGGATGACCTCGCCGCCGGCACTGAACTGGGCGCCACGCAGGATATTTCCGCCGCCCACGACGATGGCGAGCTGAACTCCCCGCAGGACAATGCGCTGGGCCTGGCGGGCGATGCTCAAGGTTTCGTCAATGCTGATGCCGCTCTTGCCGCTGTGCCCGAACCCTTCCCCGCTCAATTTCAGGATCACACGCTTGTAGCGCGGTTTGAGGGCCTCGGCAGAATGGTATTCGTTCATGGCGTGTTCCAAAGGGAGTGGGACGGCTACGCTTTGGAATTATAGGGCTCGTGAATCGGGACTGGTAGAGTGGGGGAGAGGCGGGCTTCGTGTTTCTTCGGTTCTCCTTCCAGGCAAACGATCTTGTGTGAATGTTCACACCTCGTTACTATCGGCTCGCGATGGACCGTGCACCCGACCTGCGCACCGAAGGATCGGTCGCGATCCGATCCGGTCTCCATTCCCTTTGGACCCTCGTGCTGCTCGGCTTGTGCGTCTGGCAGGGATGGATGACTCTCACCCTCTTTGGCTCGGACAATCCCTGGCAGCACCTGCTGGATGACCAGCCGATTCTCTCCGGCCGGCATCCACTCCACCTTTACCACGGGACGCTCGGTTCGCAATCACTCTGGGAGAACGGCACGCTCTGCTGCTATGATCCAGCTTTTTACGCCGGCTATCCCAAAACCCCAGTCTTCGACGGCGGTAGTCGGCCGGCTGAGCTGTTCCTGTCTCTCGCAGGCGGGGGATACCATCCAGAAGCCTACAAGATCGGTCTGGCAGTCTGTTGGCTTGCAGTGCCGTGGCTCCTCTTCGTCGCAGCGCGCGGCGTCGGTCTGCGGGGTGGAGCGAGTTGCCTAGCCGTTAGCCTTGGCTTGCTGATTGCGTGGGCGGGTCCGTGCCGGGACTTGCTGGAAGCGGGAGACCTTGACTTCCTCCTCGCCAGTTTGGCTGCGCTCGCCCAGGTCGGGCTCCTGGTTCGCTTCGACCGCAAACCGGGGCCAGGCTCGTGGATTGCGGTGCTGGTATGCGGTGGCGTGGGCTGCTTTGCCCAGCCCGCTTTCCTGACCGTCCTTCTGCCACTGTTCTTGATCTACTATTTCGCCGTCGGGGCACGGCATGGACTGGTCTGGCATATGGCTTTCCTCACGACGTTGGCCGGCGGCATCGCCGTCAATTCGTTCTGGCTGTTCGATTGGTTCGCCTATTGGTGGATCCGGGCGCCTCTACAAGCGGAATTGCCACTGGTCCCGCACCGCACGATTCATATGCTCTGGGCCGCACCGGTCTGGGGCGGGCCTGCCGACCGCCTCCTGGCTGGCCTGATCCTTGCCGCGGCTCTTCCGGGCGTTTGGCTCTTCAACGTCACACGACGGCGGCCCGCAGCCCAAATGTTGGGGCTCGGGGCGGCAGGCTTCCTGAGCTTGGCCGTGGCCGGCATCGCCTGGGAACCGCTCGACCGGCTGGGCACTGTTCGGCTATTTGTACCCGCTCTTTGGTTTGCCAGCCTGCCCGCGGCCCACGGCCTGGCGCAGCTTGCCGTGCTTGCTGGCCGTTTGACTGGCAGCGATTGGCGGGGAACTGCGTTGGTGGCCGGATTGCTGGCCGCGGCGGGCTTGGGGGCCCGGGAGTCCGTTCAGGCTCTCGCGGTTCGTTGCTCGGGCACGACACCATTGGCCATCGGCTTGACCGACAGCGAGCAGGCCTTGATCGATGCGATTCGGCTGCATACGACTCCCGCGGCGCGAATCCTTTGGGAGGATTCCTCCGTGTCGCCCAGCGGTTCGCACTGGAGTGCCCTATTACCCATCTGGACCAGTCGTGCCTACCTGTCTGGCCTGGACGCCAATGCCTGCATCGAGCATGCTTACCCGGCATTCGTCGAGCAAAACCTGGCCGGTCGGCCGATTTGCAGTTGGCGCGATGATGAACTGGCAGAGTTTTGTCGCCACTACAACGCCGGTTGGGCGGTCTGTTGCTCACCGGCAGCGATCGCGCGTTTCCAGTCCTGGCTCGGCAAAGGCCCCGTTGCCACCATTTCCGGCGCGCCGCCCGTCTGTCTGTATCAACTCCCACCCTGCTCCTTCATTTTGAAAGGCCAAGCCCGACTGCTTCATGTCGACGCCGGGCACATCGCCTTGGCAGATCTGACTCCGGAAGACGGCCAAGTGGTGCTCAGCATGCACTTTCAATCCGGGTTGCGTGCATCCCCCAGCCGCGTGCAGTTGGAGCGAGAACCGGACCCGTGCGATCCCATTCCCTTCATCCGGCTCCGCATGTCTGGGCCGGTTGCGCGTCTCACGTTGACTTGGCGGGAACCGTGAGGGAGGCCGGAGCTGCGCGGCCTGTATCGAGTGCCTGGTTGTCCAGTCATGTTTTCTTGAACAGCCGCCCGGAATCGACTTTCTGGAAGCCGAGCCCTTGGCAAAATGAGAGGGCCACCGAATTCGCCTCGTTGACTTGGATTTCCACGAGGGCGAAGAACTGCTCTTGCAGGTATCGGAGCAATTGGGCAATGAGGAACTTCGCCAGGCCCTGACGGCGGAGATCCTCGCGCACCACGAGGGAAACGATGCCGACGGTCGGCTGGTTCCACCGCCAGCTGAAGCCATCCATCTCCCATACCGAGGTCCGGGCCACGATGTCGCCTGTGGTCTTGTCCGCCAGGAGAAATTCCACCATTTCCACCGGCCCCTGGACGCATTCCTGCCACCAGCTGGCGGCCCCGCTCTTGGGGGCCATGCGGAGCTCGAATCGCCGCCGCAACGCCGCAAATCTCCCATCGGCTACATTCACTGCCTCGCCAAGGGAGCGGTGCAAGACCAGGGTGGTACCGTGAATCTCGTATCCGTGATGGCGCAAGAACGGCTCGGCTGCCTGATCGCTCACCAAGAATCCTGGCAAATCGCTCCCCCCATAGAGGCCGAAATAGAACGGGTGGAAGGGCGGCATCGGCCCCGCAAGAACGGCCTGGGATCCCTGCGCTCTCAGATAATTTTCACAGCGCTGCAACAGCTCCGAGCCGACGCCCCGGCGGCGGTACGAGGGTCGGACGGCGATCGCACAGGTAACTCCATTGCTCTTGTCCAGTGCTGTCTGGGCTTCGTTCGGGCCAAATCCAGCGTGGGCAAAGCCAACATAGACCTTGTCCTCGACCGCAACGATCAGCCCGGCTGGATCGAAGTAAGGCTTGGAGAAAACGTAATTCTCCAAGGGAGAGCTGTGCCGCAACCGCACCTCGCCGCGCTCGCTGAGGGCCTCGTTCCAGACGACGGCCAGGCCTGGCGGATCGTCGTTGCGGAAGTGACGGTACTCGATCACGAGGAAACCTTTCCACGAACTGAGATTGGAAGGGAGAAGGGGATCCGCGGCACGCCGGCAGGATCCACCTCAGCCTGAGCCATTATACATCGGGACCCGGCAGCCGGCTTGTGCGATCCCGCGTTGGTGCGCAGCCGGCCGGCGCCTAAACTCCCATAATCATAGATGTTGGCCGCCGAATCAAGCGAGGCTACAGATTTCCGTTGCCGTGGGAGACCGCCGATGAAGCTTCGTTGGGTGCAACCTCAAGATGTCCTTGGCACGCTTGGAGGCGTTCGATTCGTTCTTCTGACTGCTTGGATCCTTCCTGGCCTGCTGCTGGCGGCCGATTGGCCGCAGTTCCTTGGGCCCCATCGGGACAGCCGCTCTTCCGAAACTGGCCTGCTGGCGACGTGGCCAAAGAATGGGCCGCCGCTCGTCTGGCAGCGGCCGATCGGCGCAGGATTCAGTGGGGCGGCCGTGGCCGGCAACCGACTCGTGGTATTTCACCGAGTCGGCGACAAGGAGGTGGTCGCTTGCCTCGATGCGGCCACCGGTCAAGAGCAGTGGCAGTTTGCCTATTCCACCGCTTACCACGACGATTTCGGCAAGGGTGAAGGACCGCGGGCTACTCCGCTAATCGCCGGCGATCGTGTCTACACGCTGGGCGCCGAGGGCCGTTTGCTTGGGTTGGAACTCGCCAGCGGCAAGAAAATCTGGGAGCGTGCGCTCAATACCGACTACCAGGCCCCGAAAGGATTCTTCGGCGTGGCCACCTCTCCGGTCCTGGAGGGAAATGTGCTCTTGGTGAACGTCGGCGGCCGGCACGCGGGCATCGTCGCCCTGGACAAGGACACGGGCAAGGAAGCTTGGCGGGCTACCGAGCACGAGGCAAGTTATGCGTCGCCCGTGGTGGCCACGATCCACGGCAAGCGACGAGCCATTTTTTTCACCCGCGAAGGGATTGTGCTGCTCGATCCGCGCACCGGCCAAGTGGTTTATAGCAAACATTGGCGTGCCCGAATGCATGCCTCGGTCAACGCCGCCAGCCCGGTCGTTACGGATGATCTCGTCTTTTTCTCTGCTTGCTATGGAACCGGAGCGTTGCTGCTCCAGGTTGGGACCGATGGAATCCATGAGGTTTGGACAAGCGGCAGCGCGATGTCCAATCACTACGATACGTGCATCCAGAACAACGGTTACCTTTACGGCTTCGATGGCCGGCAAGAGGAAGGAGCCAAGCTGCGTTGCATCGAGCTGAAGACCGGCAAGGTACGTTGGACGGACGACCACCCTGGCTGCGGTTCGATGATCTTGGCAGAGGGAAACCTGATCATTCTCACCGAAAACGGTGAGTTGCTGCTGGTCGAGGCCAATCCGGTCGCGTACAAGGAGAAGGCGCGCGCACAGGTCTTGACAGCGCCCTGCCGAAGCCCGATCGCCCTGGCCGACGGCCGGCTCTACGGACGCGATACCACAAAACTGGCGTGCTGGAATTTGAAGAGGCAATGAGTGAGCCCGTCCGAATCAGCTGCCATCCATTGGGAGATCCGCATCATGCGCTCCTTTTTCCTCGCCCCGCTCTCTGTCTTGATTGCATTGGTTCCCCTCTTTGGCCAAAGCTCTCTGCAGCACCAGGCCACGGTGGCTTACCTCCAGGCCTGCCAGCAGCCCGATGGTGGCTTCCTACCGGCCAAGCTGAGCGGTACCGCCAACGCCCAAGCGCGGTCGAGCCTCCGGGCGACGACGGCGGCCCTGCGGGCGCTGAAGTACTTTGGCGGCGAGGCGCATGACCGGACTGCTTGCAGTCGCTTTGTGCAGCGCTGTTTTGACAAGGCCAGCGGCGGTTTCGGTGATTATCCGGGCGCCCCGCCGGACGTCGTCTCCACCGCCGTCGGAATCATGGCTCTCGTGGAGTTAAAGTTGCCGGTCGAGAATTACCGGGAGGCGACCGTTCGCTACTTGGCAGAGCGTGTCCGATCCTTTGAGGACATCCGCATCGCGGCCGCTGCCCTGGAGGCCATCGGTGCACGGCCGCCGGTCGCCAACGCTTGGCTAGAAGAAATCGGGAAACTGCGTCACGCCAACGGCACTTATGGCACTGGTACCGAGTTTGCCCGCGCCACCGGCGGCGCCGTCGTGGCTGTCCTCCGACTCGGTGGCACAGTTGAGCACCGAGAGACTGTCCTCCAAGCGCTGAAAGTTGGTCAGCACGCGGACGGCGGCTACGGCAAGCAAGACGCGAAATCGTCCGACCTCGAATCCTGCTACCGTGTGATGCGGGCTTTCGCCATGCTGAAGGACAAACCCGACTCCCAGGGCATGCGAAGTTTTGTGGTCCGGTGTCGTAACATGGACGGCGGCTATGGGGTCACGCCGGGAGAACCCTCTTCGGTGGGCGCGACCTATTACGCTTCGATCATCCTCCATTGGCTGCAATAGGTTGGTCGGTGCGGCCGGGGTCCGTGAAAGGATCCGACCACCCTCATGGCAGCGGTAGCAAATGAGGCACTCGTTCTGCATACGGCGGTAATTCCGGTCCCTCCCCTTCTGGTCGATCCAGGTAGTAGTACGCCACCGTCGAATAATGATTGCGCAGCGGCTTCCGGTCATCGTCGGGGCCGTTCCGACCATGCTCGATGGTGAACCGCAGCGACTCCTTGAAGGGCACCGGATCGAGGATGTGCCAGCGGTAGCAGGTGTTGAGGATGCTGCGCTGTTCTCCTCCCTTCTGTGCATTGTCGTAGTATGGCACGCCGTTGAACGGATTCCAAAATGGGTGCTGGAAATCCCAGGCGCCGCAGAAATAATCCTCGCTTCCGGTTCCCTCGATCGTTGGCTTGGCCGCACCGTCGACGTAAAACTTGTCGTTGCCTTCTCCCCACCAACCGTTGCTGTTGGCCATGATGCTCAGGAAGCAGCCGACCATGTGCCCGCTTCCCTTGGTGTCGAGGATAAGGTAGTCCTTACCCTGGGGAGCGGGATAGGCCTGACGGTACTGTGTGTGAAAATAGCGGATGTTCTGGCCGGGTTGCTCATCGAGGCGGTAGTCGATGTTGAAATAACAGCTCCGGACCATCTGGGTGCCTTCATTGGTCAGCGTGAACCGCGCCCCTTTGGCAAACGGCATCGGCCAGTAGCAGTTGAGCGCCTTGATACCGCCGATGGCGACGGGAGCGCTCTTGTACTCTACATACTTGCCGAATCCCAAACCAAAAAAATCGCCCAGGGGACAGGCTACTGCCGGCTTCTGGGCACCGTCCCAATAAATGCGGAACACCAGCTCCCGAAGGTGATCGGGCGAATCGGCGGCAATCGTGAACCAGATATGCGTAACCCGACCATGGCCATCGATCTTGCCCAGCTCCAGCGTCTGCCCCGGCGTAATCCGGCGGTAGTCGGCGTTCTTGTAATTCGGGTCTGTGCTGGCCAGGCGCAAGGCGCGGAAATCCTTCTTGTCGGCCAGATCCAGTGGTACTTGGGCCCATAGGGTGGCCGATATCGCCAACAGCGACCCGAGGCACGCGCCAAAACGAACGTGGACAGTCATGGGGTTCTCCTAGCCGGGGGATCAATTCCCTGCCTGCTCTTGCCGGCAGACGCAAGTGGTGATAACAGACCGTAAGGAGGATGGCAATCGAAAACACTGAGAGACGATCATGGCACCGATCCTGGTCCTGGGCACGCGCAATTCCAAAAAGTGCGAAGAACTCTTCGAAATCTTGGGCGATCTGAGCGTGGAGCTGACCGATCTGAGCCGTTGGCCGGAAGCGCCAGAAGTCATTGAAGATGGCAAAACGTTTGAAGCCAACGCCCGCAAAAAGGCCAGCGAATTGGCGATCGCGCTGGGCCAGTGGACCCTGGGCGAAGACAGCGGCCTGGTGGTTCCTGGGCTCAATGGCCGGCCCGGCGTGTACTCGGCCCGGTACGCGGGCAGGCATGGGGATGACGCAGCCAACAATGCCCGACTACTGGCGGAATTGGCGCCCTTGCCGGCCGATCGCCGGGCTGCCTATTACGTTTGTGTTGCTGCCTTGGCGGATCCTCAAGGCCAGGTCCAAGCCTGCGTTGAAGGTCGTTGCCATGGAATCATCGTGTCTGAGCTGCGTGGCCACGGCGGTTTCGGCTACGATCCTCTTTTCCTGATTCCTGAATATCACCACACGTTGGGCGAATTGAGCGCCCGTGTCAAGCACGCCATCAGTCACCGGGCTCGGGCACTGGAACAGTTGCGGCCTATCTTGCGCCAGCTGCTGCTCGCCCCACCACCTACCAAGGACGGTGCCAATCCTTAGCAGCAGGGCAACGCCGAAACCGTGCAGGTGCCAAGCGCGAAAAATCAAGCAAGCCAGGTCGGGCGAACGGCCGATCTAAACGGACAGCATGAAGCCCAAACCATCCGAAGCCGCCTCCCGCTTTGCGGCCCTGGCCGACGACATCGCTGCGTTTCGGCACTACCTCAAGGCGGAGCGCGGCATGGCTGCCAACACCGTCTTGGCGTATGGCCGGGATCTCGACCGCTTTGCGCTGTGGGTCGCCGAAGGTGGCCTGCCAGACTATTTACAACCAAGCATACGGGCGATCAGCCACTACCTAAGCCATCTGCGCGAGCATGGGTTGGCCCCGGCGAGCATGGCCCGGCACCTGGTTGCTCTGAAAATGTTCTACCGCTTCCTCCGGATGGAAGAGCGCGCCCCATTCAGTACCGTTGAACTACTCAGCTCTCCCACGTTGTGGGAACGGATTCCGCAAGTGCTGAGTCCGGAAAGTGTGGAAAGCCTCCTACGCGCGCCCCAGCCGAGCGACCGTTTCTATTTGCGTGACCGCGCCTTGCTCGAAACCCTCTACGCTACCGGCAGCCGGGCCTCGGAAGTTGTCGGTCTGAAGCTGGCCGACCTTTTCCTGGAATCGGGCTTTTGTAAGTGCTGGGGGAAAGGTGGAAAGCAGCGCGTGGTCCCGCTCGGCCGGCCAGCTTTGGCAGCGATCACCGCTTATCTCAGCGATTCGCGTCCGGAGCTCGTGCGCGCCGCGACCGAAGCGCCGTCGGTGTTTGTGAGCCGGGGCGGCCGCATCCTTACGCGCGAAATGCTCTGGACGATCGTCAAGAAATACGTTCGCCGGGCCGGCCTCAATACCAAGGTGAGTCCGCACACCCTACGGCATAGTTTTGCCACCCACCTCCTGGCAGGGGGCGCGGACTTGCGCATCGTCCAGGAACTCCTGGGCCATGCCAATATCCGAACCACGCAGCACTACACCCACGTGGACCGCGACCGGCTGCGCGCGATCCATCACCAATTCCATCCGCGCGGTTGATTCCTTCAGCGAAGGTAACCCTCGATTGGCACGCGCACCAGGAGCGTGCGCTCGACATCGCGCTTGATCCACGGGTTGGACCCCCGCTCTTCGAGCACTTTGGAGACGTACGTCATGATCAGCTCCTCCGCATTGAGCGAGGGTTTCCCCAGTAGTTCGCGGCCTGCCAATTTCGTATCCTTGATGGGTACCTTGACCGTAAGCTTCAGCTTCTTGTCCTTGGCGGCGTGCAGAATATTGTCGTAAACGTGCAGGGCGTAGGTCTTGGCCTTGGAATCGTGCTCACCGTAGAGAAAGCACATGGGCACCTTGTGCTCGCGACCAGCGACCGCCAGCCAACTGTCGGGATGCAACGTAATCTTCGTTCGATCCACGGCGATATGCGGACTGAAACTGAGCCAAATAGCGCAGGCAATGTCCTGCCCTTCCGGCAGGTTGCGATTCGCGGCCACAGGCGGGAACGTGTTGCTTCGGCGGGTGTGATTCCACTCCCATGCAATCCACATTGCGCCCAATGCGGCACTCGACTCCGCTCCAACCAACACCACATTGGCCGAATTGCACTCTCCGCTATCGTTCTTTCGATCCAAGAATCGCTTGGCGGCTTCGATGTCGTTGACTAGGGAAAGCCAATTCTGAGGCGTCGTGAAATCTTTGTAACTGATCTGATCTTTTGGCTTGCCCGGGCGGTACCCCCGCAACGTCTGGTTGCTGCGATCCAGCAGCCAGAAATTCGTGCCAACTGCCGTGCTCTCTCCGTGGCCCCGGAAATCGAAGAGCAGGACCGCGAAATGCTTTTTTTGCAGTTCTTTGGCAAGGCTGTCCCAGCCTTCTTCCCGACTCGAGCCACCCAACGGATGCAATAGCAGGGCACAGGGGGATTTGTTTCCCAGGTCGCCTGCAAAATAGGTTCCGTGAATCTCGACTTGATCAAACGTGTCAAATTTGACCCGCTCTGGCTCCGCCGCATGGCCACTCGCGATTCCGCAGAGCAGAAGCGATCCGGCCGCCCAGCTGCACGCCAGCCACCTAAGGGCCAACCCGCGCATGTCCGATTCCTCCAAGGCAAAATGGGACGCACCAACCAGCTACTTGATCTTAAGGTAGATAGGTGAACCAATCAATGACGCGCCTGAAGCGCGGCTCGCCCGGAGTCGACGAAGGGCGTAACCGCAGCGGGAATGCCTTCGGAGTCGGCAGCAATGCACGCAGACTACGCAATCCAGGAAGGACAAGCAATGGGACATGGCGATCCACCGTCCGCCTATATGCCGAGGTGCCAAGCGTTTCCAGCGCGGGCGCAGTGAACGGCAGAATTGGCATTCTGTTTGCCTCTCTGGCGTCGGCCGAATTTGCCCACGGTGGTCCACGAACATCGTCCGCATGGAGAAACGGGAACCGAATCAAGCTTTCGTTGGATAAACTCGGTCGAAGCTTGCCAATCCTCTCCCTTCTGCCCGCCTCTCCCTGGGCATGGCAAGCTGACTGGGGCCCTTGGTCTGGTAATTGGCGCATGGCTCAGCAGTTGATGCTGCGCGCTCGCGGTCGCGATTGAGACCGTCGGCCGCGGTCGGGGTGCGCGCGGCAAGGACGAACAGACACGTATCCAACCTTTGCGACTACTTTCGAGGATTCATCATGTATACCGACGCCATCAAGGCGCTGGCGGATCAAGCGGCAAGCAAGCTCGCCGGGCAGCGCCGCTCTCTGACGAGTCACGTAGTGCGTTCGATGCTGGCCGGGATGTACGTCGGCGCGGCGATCGTGCTCATCTTCACGATAGGCGGCACACTCTCAGGTACGTCTCCCGGGGCGGTCCGTCTGTTGATGGGGGTTTGCTTTGGCGGGGCACTGACGATCGTCATCTTCGCCGGCTCCGAGCTGTTCACCGGGAGCAACCTCGTATTGACGCTGGGTGTGTTGACGAAAAAAGCGAGCCTGCGGGACCTCGCCAGCAATTGGATTTGGACCTGGATTGGCAACCTTCTCGGCAGTGTCCTGCTGGCATGGATGGTCGTCCAGTCCGGGCTCCTCGACGCCGACCCGATCAAAGGTTTCGTACTCAACCTGGTCGACAAGAAGATGAATCTGCCGCCCGACCAGCTCATTCTTCGCGCCATCCTGGCGAACTGGCTCGTCTGCCTGGGCGTGTGGATGGCCGTGCGCATCAAAAGCGAGACGGCACGGATCCTCATGATCTGGTGGTGCATGTTTACGTTCATCACGAGCGGCTACGAGCACAGCATCGCTAACATGTGCGGCCTGATGCTGGGGCTGCTGCTGCCCCACAGCGAAGCGATCACGCTAACGGGATACGGATACAACCTTGCGCTCTCGACGTTCGGCAACATTATCGGCGGGGCGTTCTTCGTGGCCGGGATGTACTGGCTCGGGAGTCCGGCAGCCCGAGCAGAAAGCCTGGTCGAGCCAGCGGCAGTGGAAATCAATGGCAGGGGACCGAGCCCTGCGCTGCTGGAGGCCAGCCGATGATGGGCGGAGGAACTCGACAATGATCCAATCGCGGCGCCCGGTCTTGGTGGTCGCGGGGACCGGCTTGGCCGGGGCAAAAGTGGTCGAAGAAGTGCTCGCGCGCGCGCCGGATCGGTATGCGATCCGCATGTTTGGGGCCGAGCCGCACGGCACCTACAACCGCATCCTTCTGTCGAGCGTCTTGGGCGGCTTTGTCGAGCCAAACCGGCTCTGGCTCAATCCCCTGGAATGGTACGAGAGCCAGCAAGTTTTCGTTCATTGCGGCGTCAAAGCCGAAGTGATTGATCGCGAGCGGCGGGTTGTCATCGGCGGCGGCGGCAAAGTCGAGGAACCGTATGACGTCCTGGTCCTGGCGACCGGCTCACGTCCGTTTGTCCCGCCCATGGAGGGATCGAATCGGGGCGGGGTATTCGTTTTCCGGACGCTGGACGATTGCAAGAAGATTTCGGCTTATGCCCACGATTGCCACCGGGCCGTGGTGATCGGCGGCGGCCTGTTGGGATTGGAAGCGGCCCGCGGCCTGCTCAGCCACGGCCTGGAAGTTACCGTGGTTGAAGTCGCCCCTCATCTCATGATCCAGCAGCTCGATGCCACGGGAGGAACGCTGCTCAAACGGAAGCTGGAAGCGATGGGAGTCCGTGTCCTGCTGGAGTTGGCCACGACACATTTGCTGGGCGAGGATCGCGTAACCGGCCTCCGCTTCAAGGACGGAACGACCATCGAAACCGACATGGTGGTTATCAGTTGTGGAATCCGGCCCAATGTCGAGGAGGCGCGGTCGGCGGGTCTGAAAGTGGACAAGGCGATTGTGGTAGACGATCAGCTCCGGACCAGCGATCCCGCAATCTTCGCGGTCGGTGAGTGTGCCCAACACCGTGGACGGCTTTATGGGCTGGTCGATCCCGTCTATGAGCAGGCTCGAGTGGTGGCCGGAGTGCTCACGGACGCCAAGGAATTACCGGCTTATGAGGGTTCGCGCCTATCGACCACCCTCAAAGTCATGGGAGTCGACCTGGTTTCGATGGGCGAAACGCAGGCGTCGGATCCGAACTGCGAAGTGCTAAGCCATCTTGACCCGGCAGAAGGCGTGTACCGAAAGGTGATCATGCGCAACAATCAGCTGGCCGGGGCGATTCTGTTGGGCACGACCGACCCAAGCGGCCGGCTCCAGCGGCTGTTCAAATCGGGCGAAACACTCAGCGGACCGGCGATCGAGCTCTTGGTCAGAGGGAATGCACGCGATGCGCTGCTGGGGGAAGGGGCCGCGGCCGACTTGCGCGGCCTGGCCGACGACACACAGATTTGCAACTGCCACGCGGTTTCCAAGGGGACCATCGTGGCGGCCATCCGTGAACGGAAATGCACGATACAAGCCATCGGCGAATGCACAAAGGCGGGCACGGGCTGCGGAACGTGCCAACCGCTACTGAGCGAGCTTGTCAAGACGTACGGTCCGGCCGGCGCCAATGAGGCGACGGAAAAGAACAAGATCGAGATCATCAAAGAGGAAAAGAACGGTCTCGATGCTCTTCCGGACATCCTCCGTCTAGCTCCCAACAACAACTGGGAGGAGATGACGGAAGCAGACAAACAGCGAGCCAAGTGGCATGGCTTGTTCTTCCGCACGCCGACGCCGGGCAACTTCATGATGCGGCTGCGCCTGGAAGCCGGGCGGACGAATGCCCGCCAATTCCGTGTGATCGCGGACTTGTCCGATCGGTACGGCAGGGGTTTTTGCGATCTGACGACCCGGCAGCAAGTCCAGCTGCGGTGGTTTACCCTAGCCGACGTTCCCGAAATCTGGCGTCAGCTCGAAGCCGTCGGGCTGCACAGCAAGCAGACAGGCATGGACAATATCCGTGGCGTCTGTGGCTGCGCGGTCGCAGGGCTGACGGCTCACGAGCTGCTCGACGCCACCGGCGTAATTCGCGAACTCAATGAGATCATCCTTGGCAACCGCGAGTTCACGAACCTCCCGCGAAAATTCAACATCACCATCACGGGCTGCCTGGAAAACTGCTGCCATCCGGAGACGCAAGACATCGCGCTCATCCCGGCGTACCGCGAGCTGGACGGACAACAGGTCAATGGCTTCAACGTGCTTGTCGGCGGCAAGCAGGGCTCGGGCGGATACCGACCGGCCTCGTCGCTGGACGCGTTCGTCCGACCCGAACATGCAGCCCGGCTGTGTGCCGAAATCACGCTCATCTTCCGCGATCATGGCAGCCGAGCCTCGCGGACCCGGGCACGGCTGGCGTTCCTGGTGGATGATCGGGGCACGACCTGGTTCCGCCATGAGCTGGAGCGGCGGCTGGGAAAGCCGCTCTTGAGGTCCGGTACGGACATGCGGAAGAACTACCATGTGGATCACCTGGGGATCCATCCGCAAAGGCAAATGGGAAACCGTGCCGAAGGGCCTCCCCTTCACTATGTCGGTGTGCTGGTGCCCGTGGGGCGGATCACGACTGCACAGATGCGTGGCGTCGCCGACTTGGCCGAGCGCTATGGGAATGGGGACATTCGCGTCACCACGGGGCAGAACCTGATCATTCCCAACATTCCCGAACCCCGCCTCGGAGCCTTGACCGACGAGCCCCTGTTCGGAGAACTTTCCTACGATCCGTCGCCGATCATGCGCGGGTTAGTTGCTTGCACTGGGAACGATTATTGTGGCATGGCCCTGATCGAGACCAAAGGCTATGCCATCCAGGTGGCGCGCGCGCTGGAACAGCGGACAGCTGGCCAAAAAGTGCTACCGCTGACCATCCACTGGTCGGGCTGCCCGGCCGGCTGTGGGTTGCATCAGGTGGCAACGATCGGCCTGCAAGGCTGCCGCTCCCGGATCAACGGCGAAATCGTCGATTCGGCCCATGTCTGCGTCAAAGGGAAAACCGGGCCCAACCCGGTCATCGCGACCGACCTCATGTACGATGTCCCCATCGAACGCTTGGCCGATGCGCTGGAACCGCTGGTAACGTATTTGCCGCGGACTTGAGGCCAGGCGAAAGCGTCTGTCTTCCACTGGTCCCCCCACATCGAGTTCCTCCTGGCCGGTAGTACGCTGGGTCCGCGGTCCTTGCCCTGTTCACCGGGCGGCAAACCGTGTAAGACCACAAGGTATCCTTTGTCGATGGCGCTTCGCCACGGAGATCCCATGCGCTACCTCCCGAGCTTCACAAAATTTGCTGAGCTCGCCCAGCAGGCAAGCTTGGTACCGGTGTATCGGCAACTGGTCGGCGATACCCTGACGCCGGTCAGCGCCTTTTGCAAAATCCAGGAAGGCGACTGGGCATTCCTATTCGAAAGCGTCGTCGGCGGGGAGCGTGTCGGCCGTTACAGCTTCGTGGGCTCCGGCCCGCTGTTGTGTTTCCAGTCCTTCGGGCACCGTGTTCAGATTGTCGAACCAGCCCCCGATCCGGACAGCGGGATGTCCCGCCGCACCGCTTCGATCCGGGAGCTGGAGCACCCTGACCCACTGCGGCTGCTCGAAGAGAAGCTATTGGCCTACCGGGCGCACCATGTCCCCGGCTTGCCGCGTTTTTCCGGCGGGGCCGTCGGCTATGCCGGCTATGACTCCGTCCGTTACGTTGAGCATCTGCCTAAGCCGCCTCCTGATGATCGCCAACTCCCCGATCTTTGCTTCGCGTTCTACGACCGGATGGTCATCTTCGATCACATCAACAAGACAATCGCCGCGGTGGCCCACGCTCATGTCGAACCGAACAATCTGGAACGCAGTTACCGCAGAGCCTGTGCCCGCGTGGACCGGCTGGTCGAGCGGCTGCAACAGGGTGTCGCCGACTTGCAGCTCACCGACATTGCCCCCGGCGGTGACGTGCACCTCCCCTATCGCTCCAACTTCGAGCCGGGGGCGTTCGAGGATGCGGTGCGGAAGTGCAAGGAGTACATCCAGGCCGGCGATATCTTCCAGGTAGTCCTGAGTCAACGACTGCAGACTGAGACCAAGGCCCGGCCTTTCGACATTTACCGGACGCTGCGGGTGGTCAACCCGAGTCCGTTCATGTTCTATCTCAAAGCTGGCCCGGTGGCGCTCGTGGGGAGCTCGCCGGAGATCATGGTGCGCGTCGAAGGGGATCGTGTGCTCATTCGTCCACTGGCCGGCACGCGCCGCCGGGGAAAGACAGAAGAAGAAGACGAGGCCCTGGCCGCCGAACTGTTGGCCGATCCGAAAGAGCGCGCCGAACACAACATGCTTGTCGACCTGGGCCGAAACGACGTCGGCAGGGTTGCCCGTTATGGCACCGTTCAGTTGACCGATGTCATGACCATCGAGCGCTACAGCCATGTCATGCACCTGTGTAGCACGGTCAGCGGCCGGCTGTCGGAAGGACGTACGGCATTCGATGCCCTGCGCGCCTGTTTGCCGGCGGGCACCTTAAGCGGCGCACCCAAGGTCCGGGCCATGCAAATCATCGACGAGCTGGAACCGCAACGCCGTGGACCCTATGGAGGCGCCGTCGGATATGTCGATTTCAGCGGCAACATGGACACGTGTATCGCATTACGAACCCTGGTACTCAAGGGTCAGACCGCGTATTTGCAAGCCGGTGCCGGAATCGTCGCCGACAGTGTGCCTGAGCTGGAGCGCGAAGAGACCCTGAACAAAGCAATGGGCTTGCTACGGGCACTGGAAATTGCCGAGACGCAGCTCTAAGCGCCAGGGGGACACGAGCCTGAAGCGCAGGCGGAGGGCCAGCAGAACCCCTTCCTGCGCTCGCGCGTCAGGCTGGTATCCCGGAGTTACGACAAGGTCTGTCCGCTAGCACCAGAGTCCAGCGCAGGAATGGCTGGGCATTTCGCGCCGGTGCGTAAAAGTGGTGGGCTGGATTTCGTTCCTTGCGATCCAACGGCTCGATACAAACGTGCACCGACTCTCCCGTAGAAAGTCGGCCTGTTGCCTGTCAGAATTGAAGCAGTAGCTCGGTGCAGCCCGGTCCCTTCGAACGGGGCTGCAATCCGGCTCCCCGCTTCGATCGTCTATTTCACAGATGGCATGAGCAAAGCGCCAGCCTCTATCCCGATGCGGTCGGTTACTCCGGAGGGTCCATGCCCAACGGGAGAAGAGTTGGTGTGCGCCTTCAACGAAATCCGGGTCGACCTGGTGAGTACGCTGTTCTATGTCCTGGGCAATTATGAGGATGCGCAGGACGCGGCCCAGGATGCGTTTCTCAAGTGCTGGCGCAATCGGGAAGGGCTCGGCGAGGTTCGGAATATGCGCGCCTGGATTTTTCGGATTGGCCTCAACGCTGCCAAGGATTTGCAGCGCAACGCCTGGAGACGACGCGCCCGGCCTTTGATCGGACCGAGCACGCTGGTCGAGTCCCCCGACGCCTCCCCCGTGGCGAACGCCGAAGAACGGGAGGCGAAAGAGCGGCTGCACCAGGCCATCCTGAATTTGCGGCCGGAAGAACGCGAAGTTTTTCTGCTTCGCCAAAATGGCGCGCTGACGTACGAGGAAATTGCCAAGCTCCGGTGCAGTCCTGTGGGGACCGTCAAAACGCAAATGCGCGCTGCTGCTGCCAAGCTCCGTCAGGTGCTGCGCGAGAAATGAGCGACCGATGTATACCTGCGATCACTTTCGCGAACGAATCTGGGACGACCTGTTTGGCTTACTCGAAGCGGACGACCGTGGCAACTTGCAACTTCATCTAGCGACTTGCAGCACGTGCCAGGCCGAGTTGGCGACTGCGCGGGCTCAGCACCAACTGGTCGCGGAAGCGGCCCGGCTCGATGTGGAGATACCGCCGTTTGTGGCACCAGAGAGGGAGCGCGCTCAGCCAATATCGCGGCCGGCTCGCCCACAAAGCGGATGGGCGAAATCACGAAGCCAGATGATGCCGTGGCTGGCGACCGCAGCCGCGGTTCTTCTCCTCATTGGCCTGCCTGTCGGGCTCTACGTGGATGGCCGGTGGAACCGCACGGAGGCATGGCATGCGGCCGAAGCAGCGGTCGCTCGAATTGTGGTGCAGCGGCAAGCTCTCCAGACGCAGGCCCAGTTGGAGCGCGACAATCTCATTTCCACGACGCGCGCCAAACATTTGCGCTTGCAGGTGCTTGGGCCGGCAGCTTACCAACTCGCGGCGGCGAATCCATACCGCGTCTGGATTACCGATGTGGCCGGCCAGCCGGTCGATGTTCCGGTAGCGGCGCGTTTGCTGGAGTCCGATAAATCGGAAGTCCTTCAGACCAAAAAGGCGGCCGGGAAGGGCGAATGGATCGTGGAATTGCCCGCATACCTGCCGTTGATGCCGGAACAGACGCCCCGTTTAGAACTGGCCGTCCGTGATCAGACCGATCCGGCGCCCGTTCGGACTTATTTGCGTGTATTGGAGCCCGCTTACCGAACGCATCTGGCCACAGATCAATCGGTCTACCAGGGAGGCGACACGATCTATTTCCGTTCCGTGACGCTCGAACGATTCGGCCAAAAAATCGCGGAGCGCGAATTCACGGCGACCTTCACGCTGACCGATGCCCAAGGCAACGTGGTCCAGACGCTGGGTGGTTTAACCAACCACGGTGCCGGCAGTGGCGCCTTCGAAATTTCGCCGAATTGGTCAGCAGGAGCATATTCGCTCACCGTCGCCGAGGCCAACAAACGCTTTCCGCCCGTAACCCGCCGGCTATGGATCGGCCCCGTCTCTGCCGGCGGCCAGGTCAACACCCATCTGTCCGGATCTGCGACGCCGGCCACCGCGAACACCTTGGCCGTGGAATTCTTCCCAGAAGGGGGAGACCTTCTGGCTGGGGTGGAGAATCGAGTTTATTTCCGTGTGCGGACGCTATCGGGACAGCAGGCGGATCTACAAGCCGTTCTTCTGGACAGCCACGATCGTGAAGTTGCGCAGCTGCAAACGACGGACCTCAAGAACTCGGCACCCATCCGTGGCCTTGGAGTATTCACGCTGCGGCCCCAAGCTGCCGAGTCTTACCACGTGCGGGCTCGCTCTCCGCGGGGAGTTACGGTCCGTGCCAAGCTGCCAGCCATTCAGACAACCGGACTGGCCCTGAGTCTTCCCAAGGCTGTCCTTGCGCCCGAGGAATCGCTGCGGGTCGTCCTCCACGCGACCGGACCGCAGCGGCAAGTCATCCTGGGCCTGTTTTGCCAAGGCCGACTGATTGCCCAGGATCTCGTCGTCGCCAAACCCGGGACTTCAGAGGTCCGGCTCACTCCCACTGTCCCCTGCTCAGGAATCTTGCGGGTCACGGTGTTCGAAGAGCGCGACGGGCAACTCGCGCCGCTGGCCGAACGGCTTGCCTTTGCCCGGCCTCAGCAGCGACTGGCTCTCTCGGTCCAGGCAGACAAGGCAAGCTACGCACCCGGCGAAAAAGCTCAGTTGCAGCTCCGCAGTCTGGATGAAAAGGGACGTCCCCAGTCTTCCTGGCTCCTGGTGTCCGTGGTGGAGCAGACAGCATTGTCCCACAACGAATTGCCGCACCCAACCCTTTCGGCTTACTTTACGCTGACCTCAGAGCTGCAGCGACCGGAAGATCTCGAAGAGGCAGAAGTCCTCCTCGGCGATACTCCGGAAGCAGCGCGGGGGCTCGATCTGTTTCTCGGGACACAGGGCTGGCGCCGGTTTGTGGAACCTGAAGACCAAGCGGTCCTGGTCCAGCGCAATGCCGCAACGAAGAGGATCGCTTCGGACCCGCTTGTGCCAGCTATTATCAAACTGGATAACGGCGAGCAGGTCGAGCACAGTTACACTGCAGAGCTGAGCCAGGCATTGGCCACGGTGGAAGCAGGGATCGCCAAACGAGACCAGGAGCTGATCCGGGAAGGGAACGAACGCCTTCAAACAGCTCAGGCCGCGGCCCAGGACCTCGAAGCCTATACCACGAGGGCCAAGGAGCTGTTTCACCAGAGCATCGGGCTGGGCGCGTTGGTGCTCCTTGCGGTGGGATCGCTCTTGCTGCTCATCTCACTGCTGCGCCTGGCGCGGGGGCTTTCCTACAGCCGGCCGTACCTCGCTTCTGCTTTCGTGGCATTGTTGCTTTGCGTCGTCATGCTTTGGGGACCGACCAACGGCTGGGCACCGAGCGCAGCTTCAACCGATTCGCCGCGCATGAAAGGGTATGCCCAGAGTCTGGCCAAGGAGGTCGAGTTCCCAGCGTTTGCCACGCAAACGAATCTGCAGGGTCCACCAAGCCGTTTGGCCTCTAAAGGGTGGTCGCCGACCCCAGAGAGTTCCGAAAAAGCTCTGGGCGCATTTCCTTTGGGTCAGGCGGCGGGCGCTCTGGACCGCACAGGGACGACAGGGACTGGGGCTCCTCGGGGACCAGGCATTATGATGATTCGGCCCATCTCTCCCTCGCTGCCGATTCCGTCGGGTCCAAAAAAAGCTGGTTCGGAAACGCCGTTGCGCGTTCGGGCTTACGCCTATGAAGCATCCACGGGAGCGGTATCGGGGAGGCCGATTCCTGAGACGATCCTCTGGCAGCCGATTCTCTTTGCCGAGGGCGGCAAGGCCGAGGTCCGCTTTGCACTTCCGCCGAAAGCGGCAACCTATCGGATTCAGGTGCAAGCCCATGACGCCAATGGGAGACTGGGAGCTAGCCAGCAAATGCTCGAATGCCGGTAGCGTTCGCTCGATGCAGTTACGTGACGAATGGCGGCGCTAACTGGGAGTCCGTAGTTTGTCCCACAGCAAGATCGCGATCAGTGTCTTGGCATCGTGGATGGTACCATCCAGGGCCCAGGCGAGCGCTTGCTGCCAGGGCACAATCTGCGGCTGCAAATTCTCGTCCTTTTCGAGGCTCATTGCTCCCGGCGTCAGCTGCTGGGCCAAAAACAGATGGGTGCGTTCGCTCAGCACACCGGGCGACGGGATGAACTCGGCCAGCTTCCGCCACTGCTCCCCATGGTAGCCGGTTTCCTCCGCTAATTCCCGGACAGCGGCTGCGGGAGGCTGCTCGCCCGGCTCCAAGGTCCCGGCGGGAATCTCCCAAAGTGTCTCGCCGACGATGGGCCGCTGATTGCGAACCAAGCAGAGATGTTCGGCGTCCAACAGGGGGAGGATCGCCACGGCTCCTGGGTGGAGTACGACGTCGCGCTGGATGGTCTCACCACTGGGGAGGAGGCTCGTATCCTGGGCGACCTGGATCTTGCGGCCACGGTGAATAATCTGTCGAGGCACCCTAGACTCCCGTTGTCGGTCGAGGAAAATGGACACCCAAACGACGGCTGGCCAACTGGTCGGAAGGCAACATGATTGCTTGCCTTTCAGCCGAATGATAGAATTTCCGTGCTGGCGATTCAACGCTTTTATCGATGGGCTGAGTTGTTGCCATGCGTGATCCGCTAACCTGGTCCATGCCGCTGGTGCGGTTGTTCGGCGTCACCGTCCGGGTTCATGTGCTCTTTCCCCTTATCGCGTTGGGGATCATCCTGCGCGTGGCCTTCAAGGAGGGGACGCCGAGCGGGCTTTGGATCCAGGCGGCCATCATGATGGGTCTCCTGTTTGTTGCCGTACTGCTGCACGAGTTCGGCCACTGTTTCGGCGCTCGCCTGGTGGACGGCGATGCCCATGAAATCCTCCTGTGGCCGTTGGGAGGACTAGCAGCCGTCGATTTGCCGCATACGGCGAGGGCCCACTTCCTCACAGCCGCGGCCGGGCCGTTTGTCAATGTGCTGCTCTGTCTGATCATGGCTTCGGCGTTGAGCGTGGTTGCAATCCGGCCTCCCCTCAATCCATTCTGGGAGCCCATCGCCGTGGACGCACACGGGATCGCTGATCCAGATCTTTATGGCTGGAACGGGCCCTTGGATTTCAAACCTTCTCCCTGGATGGTGTTGCTGGCCCGCTTCTTCTGGGTCAACTGGATCCTGTTCTTGCTAAATGTGTGCTTGCCCGGCTTCCCGCTGGACGGCGGCCGGCTCGTGCAATGCGCTCTATGGCCCCGTCTGGGATTTCGCGAAGCGACTCGCCTGGCCATTGGCGTCGGCTTTGTGACGATGCTGATCATCGGTGTCTACGCCATTGCCAAGGAAGAGACGTTGTGGTTGCTCCTGGCCCTTTTCATTTACGTGACGTGCCGGCAGCAGTTCATCCTCCTGGAGACGGGAGGAGAGGAATCGCTGTTTGGCTATGATTTCTCTCAGGGCTACACCAGCCTGGAACGCGACCAGCCGCAAAGGCGCCGGCCCGGCCTCATCAAGCGCTGGCTGCAAAAGCGCGCCGCGCTCCGGCTTCAGCGCGAGCAGGAGACACGGGAGAGCGAAGAACGCCGGATGGATGTGCTCCTGGAAAAGGTGCAGCGCGAGGGGCTGCAAGCATTGAGCGACGAAGAACGGCGCTTCCTGACCCGCGTCAGCGCCCGCTACCGGAACCGACAGTGATATGGCCATTCTCATCCAGCCAAGGACGCTGCGCGGCTTTCGGGACTATCCCCCCGAGCTCATGATGCCGCGCGAAGAGCTGCTGGAGCGGGCCCGCCGGGTGTATCGATCCTACGGCTATGCTCCCATCGACACGCCGGCCCTCGAATATACCGAAATCCTTCTGGGCAAGGGCGGCGAAGAATCCGACAAGCTCATTTACCGCTTCACCGACCACGGCGGCCGAGACGTCGCTTTGCGCTTCGATTTGACGGTGCCGTTCGCGCGGTTTGCAGCCGAGCACGTCGCCCGCCTGGGAACGCCGTTCAAGCGGTACCACATGGGCCCCGTGTGGCGCGGCGAGAACACCGCCCACGGCCGCTATCGCGAATTCTGGCAATGTGATTTCGATACCATCGGCACCACCGCCAACGCCGCCGACGCCGAAATTGTCCTGGTCATTTTCGACCTGATGCGGGCGCTGGGAATCGAACGCTTCCGGATCCAGGTGAATAATCGCCTCGTGCTGAGCGGGCTGTTGGAAGAACTCGGTCTGGCGGACCAGGCGGCTCCGCTCCTGCGCGTCCTCGACAAGCTGGCCAAGGTCGGTCGGGAGGCCGTCATCGCCGAAATGGTGCAAAAAACGGGTGTGGCCGCCGCTTCGGCCGAGCGCGTTCTTGATTTGGCGCAGATGGCCGGCACCAACGCGGACGTCCTGAGCCGGCTGGAGCGCGATTTCGGAGGTAACGGCAAAGCAGCGGAGGGGATCCGTCGCCTCCACCACCTTCTCGACGTGGTCGGCACGGCAGGCGTCCCCGAAGAGCATGTCCAGCTTGATCTGTCCATCGCCCGCGGCCTCGACTACTACACCGGCACGGTGTATGAGACGGTCCTGACCGATTTGCCCCAGATCGGCAGCGTCTGCTCCGGCGGACGGTACGATAATTTAGCCGGCCTATACACCAAGCAAGCGCTGCCCGGCGTGGGTGCCTCGCTCGGGCTGGATCGGTTGGTTGCTGCCATGGAGGAGCTGCATCTGCTGAAAAAAACGGCGACGCCGGCTCCTGTGCTGCTGGTGCAGTTTAGTGCCGAGCGTTTAGGGGATTATCAGCGAATGGCGCGGAGCCTGCGGGCCGAGGGGATCGGCGTCGAAGTCTATCCCGAGGCCAAGAAGGTGGGTCCGCAATTGCAATATGCGGAACGGCGCGGCTTCCGCGTGGCTCTCATCGCCGGCCCCGATGAATTCGCCCAGGGCATGTGGAAGATCAAGGACCTGGCTCGGCGCGAGGAAACCGCCGTCGCTGCAGCTGCGGTGGCAGCGGGGATCCGGAGCGTACTCGAAAGGACGTGAGCCATGGACCGCAGCAACCATTACGAGGCTGCCTTCGAAGCGTACTTGCAATCGCATCGGCTCGGCTACGTGGGTGTGGATGAAACGCGCCGGTCGATGCTGGGCGACGATCGCATCAAGAGCCTCGATTTCATCGTGCATGGGGAAAAGGGCGCCCGACTCTTGGTGGACGTGAAGGGGCGGCGGTTCCCGAGCGGACCCAGCCATCGCCAACGACGCGTGTGGGAGTGCTGGTCGACGCTCGAAGACTTGAGCGGACTGGAACGCTGGACGGAGGTCTTTGGACCTGGTTATCAGGGACTACTGGTGTTCGCCTATCACATCCAATCCAGCGTCATTGTGCCCATTGAAACGGAAGACTTGTGGAGCTGGCGTGGCCGGCGTTATCTGCTGCGTGCCGTGCCGGTGGAGGAGTACCGCCGGCACATGCGCATCCGTAGTCCGAAATGGGGGACCGTCTCGCTCCCCGGCGCCGTCTTCCGCGCGCTCGCCCAACCGTTTCAGGATTTCACTCACGGCCGTCAACCCGTTGCCGCGGAGTGTCCGTTTTGATCATGAAACGATTGCAAATCGGGATCCGCCTCGAATCGTTGGGCGTGTCCTTGCGGCGTGGCCTACTCGAGATTGAACGCTTGGCCGTCATTGGTGTGCAGGTCGATGCCGCGGGCGACCTGTCGCCGAGAGCGCTCTCGCAAACGGGCCGCCGCGAATTTCGCCACATGTTGCGCGCTCACAATTTGGAGCTGACGGCCCTTGGCTGCCCATTGCGGCACGGCCTGGACACGCCCATCGGGCTGGACCAACGGATCGACCACATCCGGCAGGTATTGAGCCTGAGCGCGGATCTGGGACCGCGCGTCGTCTTGGTCCAGGCTGGCCGGATTCCGGAAAAGGACGACGATCCGCGACTCCGATTTCTGACCGAGTCGCTCCTGGCATTGGGACACCACGGCGACCGCACCGGGACCGTGCTCGCCCTCGAGACTGGCCTCGAATCAGGGCAAATTCTTCGCTCATTCCTCAATCGCTTCGACACGGGCGGCCTGGGAGTCAATCTAGATCCAGCCAACCTGATGCTGTGCGGCTTCGATCCATACGACAGTACCCGAGCGTTGCAGAGCAAGGTGGTGCACGCCCAGGCGCAGGATGCACGGCAGGCCGGTCCCAATCGCGCGGGCCAGTTCGTTCCGCTAGGGCATGGCGATATCGAATGGATGCATTACCTGAGCGTGCTGGAGGAAATCGAATACCGCGGCTGGCTCGTCGTCAAACAGGACAGCGGCACCAACCGTCTTGCCGATGTGGCGGCCAGCGTACAATTTCTGAGGAGGTTTATTGCCCAGGAAAGTCCGTAGTCCGTAGTCCGCCGTCCGCAGCAATCTGGCTACGGACTCTTCCCTGGAACAGTACATCGGCGCCGACTTTCTGGATCTGCCAATCATCCAAAGGTAGGGCATCGGCGACTCGATCGGCCCCGTGGCCGCCCATCGGCGTCAGCGCTGCTTCGCCGCCGATTAATCGCGGTGCGAGAAAGACGTGCACTTCATCGATGGCGTTCGCATCTCGAAAACTGCCGAGAATCTTGGAGCCGCCTTCGACCAAAATGTTCGTCAGCCGGCGTCGCCCCAGTTCGTCTAGCAGGGACAGCACAGCCGGCACCGGTCCCGTGGTCGGAAGGGAGAGGATTTCGCAGCCCAACGCCCGCAGGTGTCGTACAGCTGGGCTTTCCGGTGGAAGCGGTGTGGCAAGCCACACCGGCGCCTCCGCCACGGTTTTCACGAGCCGGCTTTGGGGCGAGATCTCTCCTGTCGTGCTCAGAACAATTCGAGCCGGCGTGCGTGGCCCCGGCGGGCGGACGGTCAGGAGCGGATCGTCGGCGCGAGCCGTCCCACTACCGATGACAATCGCATCCATTCGGCCACGCAGTTCGTGGACCCATCGGCGGGAATCCTCGCCGCTGATCCACTTGGAATCGCCGGTGAAGGTAGCAATCTTGCCATCGAGGCTCATGGCCCATTTGGCGTGAACAAAGGGCTGCCCGGTCGCCAACAGCTTCAAATAGGGGGAGTTTTGGCGGCGGGCTTCGGCCTCGCCCGGTCCAAAGTCGACGATGACACCGGCGGCACGGAGCAGCGCAGCTCCCCGGCCGGCCACCTGCGGGAAGGGGTCGGGCATGGCGGCCACGACCCGGTGAATCCCGGCGCGGAGCACGGCATCGGTACAGGGAGGGGTTTTGCCCTGATGGCAGCACGGCTCGAGGGTCACGTAGAGCGTTGCCCCGCGGGCGGCCTCGCCGGCTGCGGCCAAGGCATGGACTTCGGCGTGGGCCTCGCCAAAGCGCTGGTGCCACCCTTCGCCGACGAGGTGGCCCGCGCGAACGACCACTGCCCCGACCAAGGGGTTCGGTTCCACCCAGCCGCGGCCACGCTCGGCCAGCTCCGAGGCGTGGCGCATCCATTCCCAATCCGATGCAGCCATGTAGCCATTTTAGCCGGTCCGCCGGTCCCAGCAGGATTGGATCTGCAGACTTCCGGGCTCTCTACTTTTACTTTCCCGCCAAAATGACGTAAGATTAACCAGATGCCTCAACCACCTCGGTTTTCCCAAGGAAGCGGCCTGGGTGGTTTAAGCGCACGGAACAATCGAGGAGAGCTGGGCAAGTGAACTTGTCTGGGAATGGGCTTAGGGTTATAGTCGTTGGTTGAAACGCACAGTGCTTGCCGACCTGAATCGTTCACTCTCCTGCCTCGCATAGCCCGTGAGCCCTTTCCACCGATCAGGTCGTTGGTTAGCGCACAGAGCCCCTGCGAAGCCGTGCCGCGCTTCGTGGACAATGTCCGTGCGGTTTTCTGCTGCCGCGGGCTCGGACCCTCTTCCCGCCTTTTTTGGAGGCGTGGCCATGAATGCCACTTTCCGATCGATCTTTCTTGCCGCTACCGCCCTACTCCTTCCTACATTCGCTATTCTCCTCCAACCCATTTCCACGGTCCGGGCTGGTCCCAAACCGCAAACCTACTGGAACGTTGACGATGTGCGTGCCGGCATGAAGGGCCAGGGCCGCACCGTTATGCATGGCACGAAGATCGAGTCCTTCGATGCCGAGGTGCTGGGCGTGCTCAAGAATACGAGCCCTGGCCGGGACATGGTCCTGTGCCGGCTGTCTGGCTTAAATCTGGAGAAGACCGGCGTTATCGCCGGCATGAGCGGCAGCCCCGTTTACATTGAGAATCGACTGCTGGGAGCGGTGGCCTATGCTTGGCCCTTCGGCAAGGAGCCGATCGCGGGCATCACGCCTTTCAGCCAGATGCATGGTTTTGTGGAAGCGTATGAACGCCGCGATCTGGCCGAACAGAATCAGCCGGTCCGCGTCGGGCTCAATGCGCCGCTTCAGATTGAAGGTCGAGAATTTAACCACGTGACCGTCTCCCAATCGTACGACGAACCGGTGCCGGCCGCGGCCGACGGCTTGTGGATGATTCCGTTGCGAACGCCTTTGTGCGCGAGTGGCTTCACTGCACACAGTCTGAGTGTGCTCCGCGACCAATGCCACGCCGCTGGACTTTTGCCGATGCAAAGCGGGGCCGCCAGCGCATCCATCGCGGACCAGGAGCAGAACACGCCGCTCCAGCCCGGTGGCCCTTTAGCCGTCGCGCTTGTCCAGGGGGATTTTGACCTGTCCGGGATTGGCACCGTTACGCACATCGAGGGGAACCGGGTCTACGGGTGGGGTCATCCTTTTTATGGCATGGGGGCTTGTGAATTGCCGCTCATGACGGGCTACATCCATACGATTTATCCCCGCCAAAGTGTGAGCTTCAAGATGGGGTCTCCACTCCGAACAGTGGGCGTCATCAACGCCGACGTGAGCACGTGCATTGCCGGCTGGCTGGAGCGTAAACCAGACTTGATTCCCGCACGCCTGAGCGTCCAAGGATGCCCCGGGGAGACAAGCAAGACCTTCAACATCCAAATTGTCCGGCAGCGCTCCTTGTTGCCCGCCTTGGTCTTTGCCTCGCTGGTCAATTCCATCGACATGCAGGGGGAATTGCCGGACGAATTGACGGCCGATCTGACGGCCCGTGTGGAAGTGGAAGGGCATGCGCCCCTCGTGATTCAAGACACTTACTCTGGTGCACTCTACACTGGCGGCCGGGCTCCGCCGGCGCTGTATGCCCCCGTGGCCAATCTGATCAATCTGCTGCTGTACAACTCGTACAAGCCGATTCGCATCAACCGCATCGAATGCGAAACACGCATCCGCGCCGAGCGCCGCACTGCGGACATTGAGGCGGTCGAACTCGATTCCGAAACGTATGAACCGGGGGATACGATCAAGGCCACCGTTTTTCTGCGACCCTTCAAGGGTCTTCGCCAGCGTTTGCCGGTGAGTCTGAAACTCCCCGTGGATCTCCCCGAAGGGAACTACACGGCGACGGTTTGCGATGATCTCAGCAATGCCCGGTTCGAGCTCCGCGACAACCCGACACTCAGTACGCCCCACACCTTGAGTCAGCTCTTTGAATCGTTGCAGGTGCAGACGGCCGCGAAACGAACCAATTTGGTGGTGCGCATCCCCATTAACGCCGTGGGCGTGGCAGTGGGCGGGACCGCGTTGCCAAACTTGCCCCCCAGCATGGTCCAGATCCTGGGCGCCAGCCGCCGGACCGGAGCCCAGCCGGTGGCCGGCTCCCTGGTGGCTCGCCAAAGTACGACGTGGGTCGTGCAGGGAACCGAGTCCGTGCGGTTTATCGTGACCAAGAACAAGAAAGCGGATCGGGGAATTGAAAATTAGAAATTGAAAATGAGAAATTGAAAATGGGAGAAGCCTTGCCCTCGCGGAGACCACGCTTCCGAAGAGCATCGGCCGTTTCAATTCTCAAGTTCGAGTTTTCAATTTTTAATTGTGAATGATTCTTCGAAACGAGGGAACTTCATTATGCGTCGCTACATCGTGCCCGTACTGACCGCTGTTTTCTTCGCACTTCCTGGCCCCGGCCGCGCAGCCAAGGTCAAGGTCTGGCATCACAGCTCTCCTGCTCCGTTCGAAAAGGCGCGCCTCAAACATGCCGTGATCAGCAGCGAAGGGGCCCTCCGTCTCTCCCGGCAATTGAAGCCACTGGCTTCGCTGGAGGCCACCCACGTATGGGATGTCGTAGAAGATAAAGCCGGCAACCTGTTCGCGGCCACGGGCGATGAGGGCAAGATTTACAAAATCTCCCCCGAGGGCAAAGTCAGTGTTGCGTTTGCCAGCGAGGACAGCCAAATCCTTTGCCTGGCGTTGACCGGTGATGGCACCTTGTATGCAGGAACGGGACCAGTCGGGCTCGTGCTACGAGTCGGCCCGGACGGTGCTGGCAAGGTTCTTTACAAGAGTCCCGAGAGCTACATCTGGTGCCTGGCGGTCGCTCCGGAC
>DATGIQ010000681.1:0-3317 GCA_035295665.1 Gemmataceae bacterium
TTCGGTCGTCACCCGCGGGCTTGACCCGCGGGTTGATTTTCTTTGCATGAAGATGGGTTGCCGAGTCGATCCCCGAATCAAGTCCGGGGCGGTAATCACATGTCGGTAGCTTTTCAAGTTGTCCGGTTTTTGTAGCACATCATTTGTCCGCTTCGGGGGTTGCGGTGACCCGGCCGGTTTGGAAGCGGTGGACTCGCCGGCTCGGGGTTAGTCCTAGCAGGCGGGAGCAGCGTGCTCCAGCTGCTTTCTGGTCAGTTTCTTTGTTCGACCTTAGGACCGTTTCTTCGTCCCGACCTGCCCTGGCCCAGTGACACCGCGCGCAGCCGCCGTCAAGGATGGCCGGCGCCGTGTCCGTGCCCCACGCCGCCAACCACCCAGGTCTTGTCCTTGAGTGACTCGTTTAGCACCGCCGCGAAGCGGCTGAAGTTCTGCCCCCTCGTGCGATGAAGGCCGGGTCGGGTGGGCCGAGGCCAAGCACATCTTTCGAACCCTTCTCGTATGCCACCATACCCACCGACTCGGCGTCCCAATGGGCGCTTTCCCAGAATAGCCAGCGCAGCACATCCGCCTGGCCTCTTGCGTCTGGTGGCCACAAGCCGCTTTCGGGGCGCTTGGACGCCATATAGAACAGTATGGCGTTCGACTCCCAAAGGATAATGCCATCATCCTCGAGCGTCGGCATCTTTCTGTTGAAATTGAGCGCGGCGTATTCGGGGGTGCGTTGATCGCCTCGTCCCAAATCGATCGGCTCCAAATCACAGTCGAGTGCCAGATAGTTCCTGAGGGCGACAATACCGAGAACCCGCCCCGACGGCGGGAACATATGGATTCTCATCAGGTAAATCTCCGTCGTGTTCGTTCGGGCCTACACCCGTTCCGCAAGTTCGGCGGTTGAAGCGATGAAGGGAGCCCTCAAAGACCGGGGCTGTAATTGAATTCTTGCGCTCCGAGCAGCGGATGACACGGGAGACATTCCTCTGAGTGCCTCCGGTACCTTTCCTACCTTCGGGCCTTCTCCGGAGCCTCCTGCTTGGAGACGTCGTCGCCCGATTCCGAGCGGCCGGAGCACTTGACCCCGGATCATTCGAGATACGCCGGCGCCTTGGGCAACGACTTGAAGTCCCGCAAGTCGTGCTGCACCACGACGCGTGCCTTAGTGTTATTTGCGATGCGCTCGATACGGTCGATCGAAGCCAGGGTGTCGGCGCGCCCGGTATTGAACAGCGGCACCAGGCGCAGCCTGCGGCTCTGCTGCTGGTGATAGAGGTCGCCCGACAGTAGTACGACCGATTTCTTCAGCTTCACCTCCAGCGACTGATGGCCCGGCGTGTGCCCCGGTGTCTTGAGGATGCGCACGCTGCCGTCACCGAACACGTCGTAGTCGCCGTCGATCATCTGCGTCTTGGCAGTCTTGTAGGCACTAATCGTGTCCATGTTCACGAACGGGCCAGGGTTGGTCTGCGCCCAGGCCAGCTCGGCCTTGTTGAGGATCCAGGTGGCACTCCCGAACAGGTTGGCGTTGCCGGTGTGGTCGAAGTGGAAATGCGAGAAGGCGACGTGGGTCACGTCGGCCGGCGCCAGGCCGATCACCTTGAGCTGGTCGACGAGCGTGCTCGCCACCACGATATGCGCGCCGCTGGCGGGATCGTCGAGGCCCTTGGCGCCGGCTTCCGCCATCTTGTCGCCCATGCCGGTGTCCCATACCAGCGTGCCCTTGGGGTGGCGGATCACGAAGACAGGGTCGGCGAACGTACCCGGCTTGCCGTCGTAGTCGCCGGTGTCGGATAAGAAGCCTATGTCTTTAGCGCTGATGATGCCGCCATCGAGCGCGTAGACGCGCAGGCTCTTGAACTCCTCGCCCGCCGCGACACCGCGTGCGGCGCCGAGGCCAAGCAGGAGCAGGGCGAGGAAGCGCGACAGCGTCTTGAGCGGCATGACTTCTCTTTGATGACGGCGCGGGACGACCACCGCCAAATGATTTCCAAAAATCACCTTTGCCATGATCACTCCTTTCCGGAGTTAGCGCTTTCAACCGGGTAAGGGTCCTGCAAAACGATGGAGCCGGTCTCCAGCAGGGACTTGAGGTTGGAGATGATCTTCGGCCAGCCGCCAGACACCGCCTCGATGAATTTCGAGGGTTCGCGCTCGATGGTGTGGGTGATGGAAAGCTTGACCGCCATGCCACTAGGCTCCAGTTCCATCGTACATAGCGAGTGGCCTTCGGCCTTGAGCTCGGGCTTGTTCTGGTGCTGCCAGCGGATCACCAAGCGCCGTGGTGGCTCGGCCTCGACGATCTCACCGGCGTCGAAGATCTGACCATTGCTCGACACCAGCTTCCACGAGGATCCCGCTGTCCACTGGCTTTCGCAATGCATGCCGAACCAGTACTGCTTCATGAACTCCGCGTCGGTCAGTGCTGACCACAGCTTCTCCGGCGTGGTGCGGATGTAGGTCACGTAGACAAAGGTCGATCTAGTCATTGGCTTTCTCCAGTCGTCGTTTCAGATCGCGAAGTGCCTTCAGGCGCGGCTTTTCGAACTTGGCAATCCAGCGCTCGTAGATCTCCTGCAGCGGCACCGGGTTGAGGAAGTGCAGCTTCTCGCGGCCGCGCCGCACGGTGGCAACCAGGTTCGCCGCCTCCAGCAGGTCGAGGTGCTGCGTCACGCCCTGCCGCGTCATGTCCAGGTGTTCGCACAACTCATTGAGTGTGCGGCCGTCGTGCGCGTGCAGCAGGTCCAAGAGCTTGCGCCGGCTGGGGTCGGCCAGCGCCTTGAACAGCAGATCGGTGTCATCGGGGCGCTCGACCATGGACGACCACACGCAAGTAAATACTTGCATGAATATAGGCAAGTATGTACTTGCGTGTCAAGCCCGCTTTGCTTGAGTTTTCGGACTGATCCTACTGCGTCAGTAATTGCAGCGGCCTTCAGGCCGACCGGAGCGGTCGTTCCGGGGCGCCGCGAAGCGGCGAGCCCGGAACCCATAACCACGAGCCGGGAGGGTGGATTCCGGGCTCGCGTGCTTCGCACGCGCCCCGGAATGACGCCAATAAAACTTATGACCCAGTAGTGCTAATCGGTTCCCAGTTCCACGCTCTGTGCAATTGCACCCGGTTTGGGCTGCCCCGCTGATCGCCTCCAATCACGCAGGAACTGGTTGCCTGAGGACGAAGCCGTACAGCTGCGCTTCGAATTTGAGGCAGAGTTGGCGCGGCTGAATGCGGCTTGAGCCACCTGCGCTTCGAGCCGCGATAGACCTCACAGTACAGCCGCAACATCTGCTTCAAATGCCGCTCCGGCACCCGCCTCGCCGATCGC
>DATGIQ010000682.1:0-8659 GCA_035295665.1 Gemmataceae bacterium
TAATACAGTTTTTGCAACGGCATCATAGGGCACTTTGGGGCCAGGCGGGCAACATGGTGTCCCGTGTAATACGGCTGATCTTGAAGAAACGTGGACAGAATGGTGCTAGTACCCCTGCCGCTTAAGGCGCATGTGAGCTCGCCAGCTTCGCCAGGAACGATCCCTGGAAGTCGCGCGACATAAGCCACGATACCGTTGTCTCTGCCTTTGCGAGAAACGAAGGCGATGCCGTTGGACCGCGAGACACGGCGCAACTCGTGCAACTCAAGGCAGTGCCCGCTGCGAACCTCAAACAGTTCACTCAATTTCTTCATCCGATGCCTCTGGCGCAGTAATGCCAAGCAGTTTGAAAATGGCGTAATCACGCACCGTTCGCTCGAAATCCGCTTTTGTGATTTTCGAGTAATCGGTTTCCATGTACGCTTCGGCGCACCACTCATCTGCCGCCGTAACGGCCCGTGCAACGCTCTCACCAGCGCGAACCTCGCGATTGCGGTAATCGCTCACCCATCGGTCGCGAACCGCTGGCCAACGGCCATATTTGTCGATGCGACCACGGTTCTTGGTCTTCACAAAACCGTCGTTTAGCCAATACCCGAACCATGTCTTTCGATTTACCGTTGCGTGCGGAACTTTGGCCGTGAAAACCATGATGCAAGGGATTGATCCGACCGGATAGAAAAGTTCAATCGGCATCGACATGACTGCTTCCAAGGCGTGATGCTGCAATATCTCTGTTCGCACCGGATGCCGGGAAATCGCGCAGGACATTGGTACAATGGCAATTCCGATGCCACCCTTCGTTAAACAGTCCAGCATGTGCTTGACGAATCGCAACTCGTGCTGCTCGCTGTCAGCCTGCGAAAATGGCGGATTCAGCATTCCGACATTACACTTGTGGGCCTTGATCGCCGCCGTGATTTCCTCATCGAAGCAAGACCCTTGGTAGAGATTCGCCTTGCCGTCGCCGCGCAGGATCATGTTTGACGCTGCCAAAGCAAACATGTTTGGCTGCTGCTCAACGCCGACCAGGCCCTTCTTTCTGATACCAGCCTTCTCCTTTTCCGTAACTGCCGTTCGCATCATCAGGTGCATTGCAGAAATTAAGAACCCGCCAGTTCCGGCACAGATATCCAGAACGCGGCTGTTCTTATTCACGTTTGCCAAGAGCGCAAACAGTTCCGTGATGTGTCGCGGTGTGAGCACGATTCCGAGAGCCTTCTTGTCTCCGCCAGTGTACTTAAGGAATTCACCGTAAAACTGGCCGACTACGTCAAAATCGTGGTAAATACTGATAAACGGCCAAACCTTCTCGTTCAGTCTCTTGATCAACTCATGGAGAACTCCCTTGGGGTACGCGCGGGTTGCCTTGCCGAGTTCGGGGTGCGCGGCAATGGTCGAGTAGGGTTGAACCATTTTGTCTTTTCGCGCCTGCGGCAAGTGTGCTTTACGAATCTCTTTGGTAATGACCTCCAGCCACTCGTTTTGCAAATCCTCCGGCGAGTACTCATCAAACGCCTTGGCGAACGGTTTGCTTTGTAAGGCGATGAGCGTGCCGCTCACCAAGAGAGGTTTTTCGCTCTCGGTAAGTTTGGCATGGTCCCTCATGAAGTCATGCAATTCACGGGAGAAGGCCATCAACTCATCGGCGCGAAGCCTCTGAATCGCTGGGTCGAACGTGGCGTGTTCGACATAATCCGTCCAGGGAATTAAGCTTTCGATAACTTGACCGTCTTTAGTCTTGAGGAGTTTTGGCCGGTCTGATTCCTTGGTGTGCAAGAAGGTCGAGACAAGCGAGCCCTCTTTTGTCTCTCCAGAGACGGCAACGGCAACGACGTTAAATTCCTTGGCCAATTTGGCTGCGTAATGAAGAACGCCGTCAGCGCCGTAACGCTGTACGCGACTCACGTAAGCCTCTTCGCTTTCCACAAGAACTTGGCCAGCAAGCACGGCCTTGCAGACATCGCTGATATGATCGTTCGTGCTAGCCTTGCACTCAATGATGACCAAGAAGTCAGGATTCTTCGGAGAAGAAATGATGAACTCCGGCGAACCAATGCCGCCGTGACCAGACTTGCTTGCCACTCGCATGAGACGGCGCACCGCCTCGATTTCGCTCCTCTGTTCCTCCACGACAATTCCGGCTTCTGTATCGTAATAACCAAGACGGCGCAACTCGTCACGAACAACGTTCTCCGTTTTTCGCTCACTTTTGGCAGGCATGGGGAGCAATCCTTGCTCGATTACGCCGAGGCTAGCGGTTTGGAAGAAAGGGAACAGGTCCTGTCGGCTATACTCGGCAAGTGGCACGGAAGTCTCCAGGAATTTTCCGTAACCTACAGAAGAGAGTGTGGCAACTGCCGAAGAGTGTACCGAAACTGCCGAACTGGCGCAAGGTCAGCAGGCGACGTGACTTGGATTTTTCTTGCAAGATGGGTAATTTCCTTACAAGTGGCGTTTTACTTGCAAAGCCGGCCGTGAGGGGATGGACGGGGTATTCTCAAGGAGCAGGCGGATTCTCCGCCGCCGGAGGCGCGGCCTCAGGGGCTGCCGGCGCCGGAGTTTCGGCAGCGGGCGGCGCTTCAGGTTCGCCCGCCTTGGGAACCGGTACGGGCGGCGGCGCCGGAGCCCGAGCACGCACTTTGGTCTCACCGGCCTTGAGGAGTTCCAAGAAAGCGGTCCGGCCAGCATCGCCCAGGCGGCGTTCATGACGCTTGATGATGCGCGTGTATCCGCCCGGCCGATCCTGGAATCGCGGCCCAATCTCGCTAAATAACAAGGAAATAATCTCCCGGTCCGGCAGCCGGGCCAACGCCAGACGCCGGTGGTGCAGCGTCCCCTTCTTGGCGAGGGTGATGAGTTTCTCCACAAACGGGCGGACTTCCTTCGCTTTTTCCAGCGTGGTGATGATCCGCTCGTGTTCAAAGAGGGCACGGGCCAAGTTGCGCTTCAAGGCCAGGCGATGGGCAGCATTTCGACCCAGTTTGCGGCCAGCTTTTAGATGTCGCATGGTACGTGTTTGTGGTTGGTGGCCGATGGTTCGTGGTTAACGCCGCACCGACGCGGGCAGCTTCATCCCCAAATGCAGACCGCGTTCGGCCAACTTGTTCTTGACCTCCCGCAGCGTGGTTTCGCCAAAGTTGCGGACTTCCAGCAACTCCTCGTCGGTCCGGATCACCAGGTCGCGGACGGTGGTGATCCCTTCGGACTCGAGGCAATTGGTAGCGCGGACCGAAAGTTCCAGTTCGGCCAGGCTCATGTTGAGCTTACGATCCAGTTCGTGGTCGACTGGTTCAGGAACAGCCGCCTCGGCAGGGCCCTCGACAGGCATCTCCGGCCCTGGTTCGGCATACTCGATGAAGGGGTTCAGATGCTTGCGCAGGATCTTGGCGCCCTCGACCACCGCCATCTGCGGCGTGACCGTGCCGTTGGTCCAGATCTCCATGATGAGCTTATCGTAATTGGTGCGCTGGCCAACGCGGGTATCTTCGATATCGTACTTGACGCGGACAACCGGCGAGAAACTGGAATCGACCGGGATGATGCCGATTTCTCGCTCTTGGTTTACATTTTCTTCAGCCGTGCGGTAGCCCCGGCCGTTTTCCACGCGCATCTCCAAAACGAACGGCACGTCATCCGTCAGGGTGGCGATGATGTGCTCGGGGTTAATAATCTGGACTGCTTCATCGGTGATGATGCTGGCCGCCGTCACCACGCCGCGCTCATGCCGATCGATCCGAATCGTTCGGGGCTGTTCGCTCGAATTCTTGACGACCAGGCTTTTGATGTTGAGGATGATATCGGTGACATCCTCGACCACACCGGGAATCGTGCTGATCTCGTGCTGCACGCCCTGGATCTTGACCTGGGTGACGGCGCTCCCTTCCAGGCTCGACAGGAGAATACGCCGCAAGCTGTTGCCCACGGTGACGCCGAATCCCCGTTCGAATGGCTCGGCAGAAAACTTGCCATAGGTATCGGTCAACGTACTGCGATCGCAGCCAACGCGATTGGGCAGCTCTAAACCTCGCCATCGGATACGCATGCACAAGCCTCCTCAGATTTTCGATTCTTGATCGCTGAGTTTCGATCGTTCGCCTATTCTCGTCCTTCGCCTGAAAATCGAAGATCAAAAATGGCCAAACGAGAAGCACGTCAGCGCGATGAGACTTCGATAATCAGATTTTCTTGGATTTCCTGGATGCGTGGATCGACATCCGACCGTGTCGGCAACCGGAGGACCTTCCCTTCCGGGGGTTCGGCCGTCGACCGCTCCAGGTACTCTGGGACGGGAGGTGGGTTCTCCTGAAGATTGAGCTTCACCAGTTGGAGCGTTCGGGGCCGGTTCTTGATCGCGATGGCGTCCCCTGCTTTGACGAGCATGCTCGGAATGGTCGCCACGCGGCCGTTCAGGAGAACGTGTCCGTGCGAAACCAGCTGCCGGGCTGCCTTCCGCGAGGATGCAAAGCCGAGCCGATGGACGATATTATCCAGGCGGCGCTCCATGATGGTGAGAAGGACTTCGCCGGTGTTCTCCGGGGAGCGCGAGGCCAGCTCGAAATAGCGGCGGAACTGTCGTTCGAAGACCCCATAGAACCGCTTCAACTTTTGCTTTTCGCGCAACCGAATACCATACTCGCTCGGTTTACCGCGGCGGTAGCCGTGCATCCCCGGCGGCACATTGCGGCGATCAATCGCGCACTTCGGGCTTTCGCAACGAGTGCCCTTCAAGTAGAGCTTGATGCCCTCACGGCGACAGAGCCGACAAACAGGATCAATGTGGCGTCCCATGGTTCAATTTTGGCTTTGGATTTCGATTTTTCTTCGCAAAATTGTCTACACACGTCGTTTCTTCGGTGGCCGGCAACCGTTGTGCGGCAGCGGCGTGACATCCTCGATCGCCTTGATCGTCAGACCACCGGCCTGGAGGGCGGTAATCGCCGATTCGCGACCGGAACCGGGGCCTTTGACCCGGACTTCAATTTCCTTGAGCCCGAATTTGGTGGCCCGCTCCGCGGCGGTCTCGGCGGCACGTTGGGCGGCGAACGGCGTGCTCTTGCGGCTACCCTTGAAGCCGACGGTTCCGGCGGAGGCGAAGCACAGCACATCGCCGTTCGTGTCGGTAATTGTCACGATGGTGTTGTTGAAGGTCGCCTTGATGTAGGCGACGCCCCGGCTGACATTTCGTCGGGCTTTGCGTTTCTTGCTCTTGGCCACGGCCTCTGGCTCCCTAAATTACGTTAACCGCGCAGCTCCTTGACACCCTTCTTCCCCGCAACCGTCTTCCGCGGCCCTTTGCGGGTCCGCGCGTTCGTTTTGGTACGCTGTCCGCGGACCGGCAAGCCGCGGCGATGCCGTAGACCCCGGTAGCAGCCGATGTCGCGCAGCCGGGCGATATCCTGCTGCACCTTGCGGCGCAGCGGGCCTTCCACGGTATACTCCCGATCGAGGATCCCCGCCAGCCGGCTGATGTCGTCGTCCGTCAGCTCCTTGGCACGCCGCTGGGGGTCGATGTGAGCTTGTTCACACAAACGCAGGGCCAGGGTCGGACCAATACCGTAGATGTAGCGCAACGCAATGTGCGTTGGTTTATCGTTGGGAACGTCGATGCCCAGGATACGCGGCATAGCCCCGTTTTCCTCCTTTACCCCTGACGCTGCTTGTGGCGGGGGTTGCTACAAATGACGTAGAGACGCCCGCGCCGCCGCACAAGCTTGCAGTTCTCACAAATACGTTTTACGCTGGCTCGTACTTTCACAGCCCACCTCTTGCCAACCTCATGGTGCAGAAGATGCGGAAATTGCCATTCTACCAACACGATCCCGGCAAACAAGAGGGAAAACTTCAAACGATGGGCTTAAAACGGTACGATTATTCTGCTGCGGCACTCGACTGGACGGGCAAACCGGCACCGTTCTGCGCAGGCGGATCCTCATCGGCGGTCACGACCACCACGCCCTGCGGCGTGATCGCCAAAGTATGCTCCAAATGAACGCTGGGGAGCCCATCGCGGGTCACGACGGTCCAGTGATCGCGGAGCGTATCGGTATCCGGCCGTCCCATGTTTAACATGGGCTCTACCGCCAGTACGAGCCCGGGTTCCAGCCGAAAATCATGTTTCTTCACATCCCGATTGACATAGTTGGGCACCTGGGGATTCTCATGCATGATCCGGCCAATTCCGTGGCCCACATATTGCTGCACCAAGCTGAAGCCAGCTGCCTCCGTGTGCTGCTGCATGCACAAGGCCACTTCCGACCACCATTTCCTCCGGCCCATCTCGGCGATGGCAATCTGCAAAACTTGCTCCCCAACTTGCACCAGCCGGCGCCATTCCGGTCGCACTTCGCCCACGATCACGGTAATGGCCGCATCGGCGCACCAGCCGTTGAGCTTGCAAGCCGTGTCTACTTTGACCAGGTCCCCTTCGCGGATCACCCGCGAACCAGGAATCCCGTGGACGACCTGTTCATTCAGGGAGATGCACGTGACGGCCGGGAACGGTACGCGGCCGGGATATCCCTTGAAGAGCGGCACTGCCCCGTGCTGAGCGTAGTGCTGTTCCACGGCTTGGTTGATCTCGGCGGTCCGGACACCGGGTTTGATCAGGGAGCGGCACATACGAAGTGCCGCGGCGACGATCTTCCCCGTCTCGCGCATCAGGCCGATTTCCCGCATCGACTTGAGCTCGGGAGGCCGTTGGAAGAGGGATCGCAATCCGTATTTCACTGCCTTCGTCCTTTCCCGTGACGTTGACTTGCCTTCCCATTGATCCGGGTGCAGGGCTTTACGAACATCCGACCCGCTTGAGGATCTCGACGACTGCCTTATGAACTCGCTCGATATCGCCCATGCCCGGCACTTCGTGGAGCAATCCTTGGGCCCTGTAGTACGGAATAAGGTCTGCCGTACTGGCATGATAAATCTTCAGCCGTTCGCGCACCGTTTCTTCCTTGTCATCGGCGCGCTGAATCAGCTGCGTGCCGCACACATCGCAAATCCCTGGACTCCGCGGCGGGTTATAAACCACGTGGTACGTCGCCTTGCATTTCGGGCAGCTCCATCGCCCCGTCATCCGGGCGATGATTTCCTCATCATCCACCAAAAAGAGCAAGACGGCCGTTAAATCCAGGAACTGCTGGCGCAGCACCTGATCGAAGGAGGCCGCCTGAGCCAAGGTCCGCGGATAGCCGTCCATGGCAAACCGCTCCGGCCTCTCCTCGCTGCGGAAGTGCTCGGCCACGATTTCGTTGACCAGGTCATCGGGCACGAGCTGCCCCGATCGCATGTAAGGCAAGGCCACCTTCCCCAGCGGCGAGTTTTGCCGCGTCGCCTCCCGCAAGATGTCTCCCGTGCTGATGTGCGTGAGGCCGAGGCGGCTGCTCAGGAGTTTCGCCTGGGTGCCCTTCCCGCTCCCCGGTGGACCGACGAGGATCAATCGCATGGCCCATCCATCCCCGACCACGAATGGCTCTCGACACGCCGCTATCCCCGTACCCTAGGCGCTTCCTCCCTTATTCTCGGAAACGACAGGGAGAACCGCAAGGGCACCGCAACCAAAACGGCAGGAAGCTGGGGCCGGATTTTCCATCCCTCCAGCAGCGAATTCCTTTCGTTCCTGGAAGTCTATCTCGTCGAGCAGGCTTGTGCGCCGCTGCGGAGGCAATGGTCCGTCGCAACAAAACTTCATTCCGGCCGATCCGGTGGGGGAGCAAAGCCGACATTTTTAAAGCCGGCGCGCGTGCACATGTCCATGATCTCCATGACGTATTCGTAGCGCAAACCGCTCTCGGCTTCGATTTTGATATCGTTTTGATTGCTTAGGCTGCTCCGTACCGATTGCAAGTATTTGCGAAGTGCCTCCAGATTGGGGACATCGTTCGAGCCGGGGTCCTGCTTGACCACGTCTTTCGTTCCCAGCCGTTCTTGGACGGAGATTTGTGTGATGCTGCCGTCCTGAGTGCCATCGGGCCGTTTCGTCTTGGCGAGCACGGTGATTTCCGCCGGCAGCTCTAGTTCCCCGGGCATGGACTGGTCCGGCCTGGCATCCTCCGGCTTCGCCGCCTTGGCCTGGGCCGCATCGGGCAGGCTCAAGAGCAGCTGTCCCTCCAACTGCGAGGGATGATAAATGACAATGAAAAATGCAAAGATCTGAAACGCCATGTCCAGCATGGGAGTGATCACTTTGTTGATCTCCACGTCCACGCTGGCTTCGATTCTCCGCTTGCCGGCCATCGCCTACGACCCTCCTGCCTGGGTCAGTGCGCGCAGTTGCAGCTTTTGATACCCCACATCTTTGCAAAGCTGCAACAGTTCAAAAATCTTCAGATACGTCGTCCGTTTGTCGGCCCGGATGACAACTGCGGTTTTGACGTGCCCCGCAGAGGCTCCCCGTTCCTGAGCCGCACGCTTGGCATCGGCGTAGACTTGCCGAAGATAAACACGCAGCTGTGGCAAGGTCGCCAACGGCTGGTCCCGGCCGGGCACCACGACTTTGCCGTTCTGATCCACGTTGAGAAACAACACATCCAGCTCGGTTTTGTCCATGGGGCGAGCCGACTGGGCAATCGGCAGCTTGATGTCTTCGTTGACCTGCTGACTCACGAAATTGACACAGACCATGAAGAACATGATGAGCTGAAAAACGAGATCGAGGAGC
>DATGIQ010000683.1:0-11193 GCA_035295665.1 Gemmataceae bacterium
ACGAAGACAGCCAAGGATGGCACCGCGTTGTCCGGTGAGCGCGTTGGGCCCTTCAAGCGGTTGTCGTCGCCGAGCCGGTTTTCTTGCGGAGCCAGGCAACCAACCGATAGGCCCCATAGATGAGCAGCGCCCACGGCAACACGACCAGTAATCCAAAGATGACCCAGGACAAACTCCAGAAGATCGCCAGAAGGCTATTCGATAGCCCCCTGCGGACCTGAGGCCATAAGCCATCGTCGCTCGGCACGATCAGCTCGGTGTTGGAAAGCGTCACGTCCAGACGGGCAACCGCCAAAGCCACGTCCGGCACTTCGGGATTTTGCGATGCCTCCTGAAGCCTGAGCTTGCCGACGGATTTCAAGTCGTCAATCAGAGCGGAGGCAGCCCCGAGCGGAATATCGAAGACCTTTTTGGCCACGACGCTGCCGTCGCGGCGGTGCGTCAGTTGGGAGCCCACGGTGTGCCCGCCGCTCTTGCGGACCAGCTCCGACACGTCCACAGCGGTCTTTTCGACATTGGCTACCTCGATGGCCAGGGTGAAAGTCTCGCGCGGCTTCAGGTTGGCGGCGTTGACCAGCGATACCTGCCAACGGACTTTGCTGTCGATCACATTGTCGGTGTCCTGGGCGCGGACCATGTTGCGAGAAAACACGTTGCCCACCTGCGCCAGGGCGGCATCAAGGGCGGGTTCATCCACGCGGCGGATCTCGAAATCAAGCTGCGCGCTGATATTCTGTTTGTCCTGCTCGTTGAGCTGGGCGTTGAGCACGCGGCCTTTGGCCTTGGCGACGGCATCCTGCAGCGAGCGATACCCGGCCGGCACATCGCGCGTGGCTAGCTGGAGCACACTGGTTTCCCGAGGGGCAACCTGTCCCAACGCCCACAGCTCGACGTTGATGCCGCGTTTGGACTTGGTGGTGTTCTGGAGATCGGGGTTTTCCGTAATTTGCAGTCGCATCACCTCGCCGTGTTCTTTGAGACTTTGGAGCACCGCGTCGGCCTCGGCGGTTCGGACTTCAACGTTGATCGTCGCAGTGGTCTGCTCCGTTCGTTGGTGGTTGAGGTTCGAGGTTACAACTCGCCCTCCCGCCTTCTGAACCCGCGCCAGAATTGCCTTGTAAACCGTCTCCACGTCGCCACAAACCAGCTTGAGCTGCACCGTCTCGCGGGGTGCAACGTTGGTCAGGTTGTAAAGGGCGACGATAAACTGGGAATCGTTGCGCTTCGATTTGGCGTCCTGGGGCCGGCCCGTGCCGCCCTCGGTCTGCTGCAAGCGGTCGATTTCCAGCCGGGCGACGTTTCCGAGCTGCGCCACACGATCGCGGATCGGGCCGGCGGCGTCCGGCGCGATTTCGAACTGGAGCAGGGCGCTGTACTGACCGGCAGCAAGCTGCTTCAACTCCGACTTGGTGACACGTCCTTTCACCTCGGTCACGGCATCGACGGCTTGCCGCAGGGCCCGGTCCACGTCTTCGACCTCCACGCCCATCTGGACCCGCTCGGTTTCGATCACGGCGAAGGGAGCGCGGATTTCGCGTTCGTACAGTTTGAGGGTGAGCGTGCTCAGCGAAACGAGGTTGGTGTAATAGCGGAGCTCGCCCTCGATCTCCTCGATCTTGGTCCGCCACACACCGAGCTCCTTTTCAGCCTGGACCAGATCTTTGATTTCGCCCTTGGCAGTCTTGATGATTTGCAGCAGCCGCTCTTCCATGGCCCGGGCGGCGCGGAGCCGGCTTTCCAGATCGGTGTATTGCTTCGTAATGTCCTGGCTGCCGATCCGCTGCCCCTTGAGCTCGCCCCCCTTGCCCAGTTCCCGGCGAAGATCGAGAACCAGCGTGTCCAGCCCTTCCGGCGGCACCCGCACCACGACGGAGCCGCGGACTTTGCCGTTGGGAAGCTTTTCGCTATTGACGGTGGCAACGAAGCCGCCCTGGATCGCCATTACGAGCTTCGTGATCGTCGCCACGGCGGAATCGAAGGATTCGATCTCGAACTCCATCTCGCCGGAGCGGATGAGCTTGCGCGGCGTGATCGGAGCCTGGGGAACTGCCGGCTTCGCCTCGGCAGGCTGGCCGGGCTCCCCGCCGGGCCTGGGAGTCGGCGGTTCGTTCTCCTTCCGTTTTTCCTGGGAATTGTTGGCTTCGGACTTGGAATCGGAGAGTTGACCGACCACGCGAGCGGCTCCCTTCCCCTGCGCTTCACCAAAGGTCGGCTTGTCTGCGCCCTTTTCGATGTCCTTGTTATCAGACGCAACCATCGGTTCGCGTCGCAAGGGCCGCCCGGCCACAGGAGAACTGTCGGCTTTCGGCGAAGGCAGCTCATTGCGGTAGGTATACAGCTGTTGCACGGACTGTTCCTTCAACGGCCGTCCGGAACGGGGACGAAAGCGGTCATCGGAGTGGGTGATTTCGCCTTTCGCGGCTGCCGTTGGAGGTAGCGTCTCCGCGGACAAGTTCTGCATCCCAGGACTCGAGCCAGTCTTTGATCCTTCGCCAACGCCAGCAACGCCCAATGAAGAAATCGCAGAGCCACGCCGCTGAAATGCCACATGATTGGCATCCGCCGGCTCGGCTGGAGCCCCGCCCCCGCCGGCGACAGCCACCTGCTCCGATTCTGCTTCCTTACGGTCGAGTGAAAGACCGATCTGTTTGAGACTATTCGCAGCACCGGTTGCACCCGCGTTAGGTGATAGAAAGGCTCCGCCGGGGAACGGCAAGCTTCCTTGCCCCGCCAAGTCGCTCATGCCGGCGCCGAGAACGCCCAATAAGACTATGGCCGCCACGCCGCTCAGGGCGCGCATGGAAACCGGCTTGTACCAGATCGCACGCACAGGTTGAATCCGCAATGCTTGCACCATTCGATCCTCCAGCGCTGGATCCGGACGGATATCCGCGAACACTGCTTCCAGGGACTGGTCCAGTTGGCCAGCCTCTTCCAACGCATCGGCGCACGCTCGGCAGGCGGCGATGTGCTCCTCCAGGCAGCCCCGTTCGATAGGGTCGAGGCCACCGGCCCGGTAGGTCGCGATGTTTTCCAGAACCCAGACATGTTCGGACATCATCAGTTCTCGCAAAAGATCAGCCGCGGGCAGAATCCTCCCGGTCGTGCCGGTTGTCCTCGAACTCGCGCGGCAGCCGGGCCCGAAGGAGCTTCAGTCCTCGGTGGAGCAACCCGCGTAAGGCACCGTTGGACAGTCCCAGCTGCGTTTGAATCGTTTCGTAATCGGCACCGGCGATATAGCGCAGGGTCAACGGCAAACGATACTCCTCCGGCAGCGACCGCAGGATAGCCAGGACTTGGCCACGCAGCTCCTGCCGCGCCGCCTGTTCCTCGGGTGAAGGTTCCTTGGCCGGCAGGGTGGCCAAGGCGGTGGAATTGCCTCGCCCCGGGGCAGCCCGTTTCCGACGAAGCTCACGACGGGCCGCATCGACAGCCACGTTTTGTGCGATCTTGAGCAACCAGGGGCGGAAGCCTTTCGGATCGGCCAAGTCGCGCAGGGACCGGAAGGCATTCAGGAGCGTTTCCTGCAACAGATCTTCGGCCCGATGGGTGTCGCCCGTTTCCAGGTAGAGCCGGGCGAAGACCAGCCGGGCCGTACGGCGGACCATCTCCTCGAAAGCAGCACGGTCGCCGCCTTGTGCGCCTCGGACCAATGCTTCGTCGGAGTCGCTGATCATGGCTTCTACAGATTCAGACGTCACTTGGATGGCGGGCGCGCGCGGAATTCCGAAAAAAACCGATTCCTGGGATGGTGGTGGATGAGCCGGGCCGTTCTCGCTAAATTGACCGTGACCGGTTTCGGGGTAAGCCAAGCAACAAGGAGTTGGTCGATGCAGACGTCTTCCGTACTGGCTGGCGCGCTGGTCTGCGTTTTGGGGATCGGATTTTCGTCGGGAGCGGCCGCCGAGCCGCAGGCGAAGGGTGGTGGCAAAATGGAAGCGGGCGTCCAAAAAATGGAGTTCGGCAAGACCGCCGATGGCACGCCGGTAGACCTGTACGTCTTGACCAACGCCAAGGGAATGACCGCGAAGGTCATGACCTACGGGGCGATCCTCACCGAACTGCACGTGCCGGACCGGAGCGGCAAGTTCAACGACGTCGTCCTCGGGTTCGATAACCTGAAGGATTATCTGGCCGGACATCCGATGTACGGAGCCACGGTCGGCCGGGTCGCCAACCGCATCGCCAAGGGAAAGTTTACCCTGGATGGCAAAACTTACACCCTGGCGGTGAACAGCGGCCCCAACGCCATACACGGCGGCCGAAAGGGATTTGACAAGGTTGTCTGGAAAGCTCATCCAGTCCCGCAGCCGGATGGCGTGGCCGTGCAATTCAGCTACCGCAGCGCCGATGGAGAGGAGGGATATCCAGGCAACCTCCAGACCACGGTCACCTATGCCCTGACGAACGCCAACGAGCTCCGGATTGGCTATACGGCTACGACGGACAAGGCGACGCCCGTCAATCTCACGAACCACAGTTATTTCAACCTCGGCGGGGCAAAGGCCGGCGATGTCCTCGGCCATGTGCTAATGCTGGCCGCCGACGAGTACACGCCAGCAGACGATACTCTCATTCCGACCGGCGAATTCAAATCGGTGCGGGGTACGCCGCTCGATTTCACGACTCCGACACCCATTGGCGCCCGGATTGCGGAACTGAAACCCAATCCGGGTGGCTACGATCACAATTACGTAATCCGGAACGGCGGGAAGTCATTGACTCTGGCGGCGCGAGTTGCCGAGCCGAAGACCGGCCGGGTCATGGAACTCTATACCACCGAGCCGGGCGTGCAGTTGTACACTGCGAATTTCCTGGATGGCAAACGCAAGGCGAAAGGCGGGGCGGTCTACGGAAAGCATCAGGCTTTCTGTTTGGAGACGCAGCATTTTCCCGATTCGGTAAACCACGCCAATTTTCCATCGGTCATTCTGCGGCCGGGTGAGACCTACACGCAGAATACGGTCTACAAGTTTTCCACTCAGTGAGCTGCTCCACCGCCGTCACTCCAGCGGCCTGATCTTCATCGGTTGGCGTCGCCAGCAGCAACGCTAAGTCTACGGTTGCACGCGCACCGTCAGCCGTGACGGCAGCTCCGGCGCTCGGTACACGCGCTGGTTCGCTCTGTGGAAATCCGGCTCCTTGGCTCCGTAAATATCCACAAACGTTTGTGGGTTGCGATCGACCAGGGGGAACCAGCTGCTCTGAATCTGGACCATGATGCGGTGGCCGGTCCGAAACGTGTGATAGCTGTCCTGCATCGTAAACGGCACCCGAGTTGGTTGGCCCGGCACGAACGGTTCAGGCTTCTCGAAACTATTCCGGAATTTACCGCGCATTACGTCGCCGCGAACCAGCTGCTGATAGCCGCCCATCCGAACGCCGGTCGGGTTCGGGTTGGGGTCGGGATAATCGTCGGGATACACATCGACGAGCTTCGCGATCCAATCCGAATCCGTTCCCGAAGTCGAAACATGCAAGTCCACCTGGATTGGGCCGGCAATCGTGATGTCTTCCGCAAGGACATCGCTGGTGTAGACCAGGACATCCGGCCGCTGGGAGGCAAATCGTTGGTCGGCCACCATGTACTCGGCGGCCATGCCGAGGGCCACCTTGTCGAGATAGGGTACTGGCTTGGCCGGGTCACTGAGGTATTCATCATAAGCCCCGTGATCTGCCCTCGGCGGCGGATCGAATGCCAGTCGGCCGCCGGCGCGCAGGTAAAGCGCTCGCGTCTGCGATTCTTTGGGGGGCCAGGCGGAATGCCTGCGCCATTGGTTGGTCCCCGTCTCGAACACCCAGGCCTTCGGAAGTTGCATCGTACCCTTCCCCTTCAGATAGAACTCGAAGAACGGAAACTCCATCTGTTCGCGATAAAAGATGGAAGTCTTGGCGTTGAACGAAACCGGGCCGAGGGTCGCGCCATCGCTCCGGCTCCAGCCGCCATGCCGCCAAGGGCCCATGACCAGGAGATTCGTGGTCTCGGGGCTGGTAGCTTCAACCTGTTTGAATGTCCCGAGTGCCCCGAAGAGGTTTTCGGCATCAAACCACCCGCCGACCGTCATTACCGCCGGACGGATCTGCCGCAAGTGTGGCCGGAGGTTTCGGGCCTTCCAGAAATCGTCATACGTCCCGTGCCACATCACTTCATTCCAGAACGAAACGTCTCCCTTGAAATACCGGCTATCGGCATTGGCCAAGGGACCGAGGCGGAGAAAAAACTGGTAGCCGTCGGGTGTTTCGTGTTCGAAGGCGGGACGCGCTTTGCGAGTGGGCTCGGGACGGGGCCGGCCAAAGTTGGCGATGAAATTGAAAAAATGTGGCAAGAACAGGGCGCCGTTGTGATGGAAATCGTCGCCCACGAACCAGTCGTTGATGGGCGCTTGCGGCGAGGCAGCCTTCAGGGCCGGGTGGGCGTCGATCATGCCGGCCGCAGTGTAGAAGCCAGGATAGGAAATGCCCCACAGCCCTACCTTGCCGTTGTGGTTGGGGACGTGATGGACCAGCCATTCGATGGTGTCGAACGTATCCGTGCTCTCGTCGATGTCGGCGGGGCCGCTCTTGACGTCGAGATGTGGCCGCATGTTCACGAACTCGCCTTCCGACATCCACCGCCCGCGCACATCCTGGTACACAAAGATGTAGCCTTCCTTGGCGAAATCCGACGAAGGCCCCAGGTCGGAATTGTACTGGTCCGCTCCGTATGGCCGAACGCTGTAAGGCGTCCGGGTCATGAGGATGGGATAGCGCGCTCCCTGGTCCTTGGGCACATACACGGCCGTGAAGAGTCGCTTTCCGTCCCGCATCGGGATCCGGTATTCATATTTGGTGTAGTGGGCCTTGACCTGCTCCAGTCCCTGAGCGGCGCCATCGGCGACGGTGAGGATACTTGTCAGGATCGCGGCTAGGATGCACCGCAGCCAGTGGTTGCGGTCCGGCGACGAGAAACGGATCGACATCATGAAAGGCTCCTGTTGGGAAAATGGGCAGCTGGCGAAGCAGGTTCAGTTGTTCCGTGTATATTAAGCAACTCACGGTGCGGCAACAGCGATATAAGCCCGAAGCGCTGGCGAAGGGCACCGCCTCCGGTTGTAGAGCAAGATTACGAAATGAAGAAGTAGATCACGGATCCATGATTGAACTCACCGGCGTCTCGAAATCGTATGGGCGTCAGCAAGCGCTGCACACGACGAACCTGGCGATCCCACCCGGCCAAACGACGGTACTCATTGGGCCGAGCGGCTGCGGCAAATCCACGCTCCTCCGACTCATGATCGGTTTGATTCGCCCGGACCGCGGCACCGTGCGGTTCGCAGGCACCGAAGTCACGGCCGCCAACGTCCAACGGCTGCGCTGGCGGATGGGCTATGTGGTGCAAGACGGCGGGTTATTCCCCCACCTGACCGCTCGGGACAACATCCTCTTGATGGCCCGCTTTCTGGGGTGGAGTTCCGAGCGCATCGAAACCCAACTGGCAGAGCTGGCAACCCTGAGTCAATTGCCTGCCGATGGCCTGCTCCGCTTTCCGACCCAGCTATCGGGTGGCCAGCGGCAGCGGGTCAGCCTTATGCGGGCCCTGATGCTCGATCCGGATGTGCTGCTACTCGATGAGCCATTGGGTGCCCTCGATCCGATCATTCGCTCGGAACTGCAAACCGACCTGAAACGGATCTTTCAAACGCTTGGCAAGACGGTAGTCCTGGTCACGCATGACCTGAGCGAAGCCGGCTTTTTCGGCGACCTGATCGTGCTGCTCCGGGCTGGCAAGATCGTCCAACAGGGAACGCTGGCCGATCTCCTGCAAGCGCCCGCCGATCCATTCGTGACGCGGTTCATCAACGCACAACGCGGTCCCTTGGTATCGCTGGGAGACGGCCGGCCATGAGGTTCCGTTGGCTTTTTGTGGTGCTCCTGGCCGCCGGCTGCACTCCCCCTCCGGAGATCCGCATCGGCTCCAAGCAGCAGCCGGAATCGGAGATCCTGGGCGAGATGGCCACGCTCCTGGCCGACAGCACCGGAGCCCGCGCGGAACATCGGCGGTCTCTGGGCGGAACCCGCGTCCTGTGGAATGCCCTGGTCAAAGGCGACATCGATGCCTATCCGGAATACACCGGCACAATCAGCGCCGAGATCCTGGTCGGCAGCGGTGTGCGCACGGTGGAGGCGATCCGCACCGCCCTGGCCGAGCGCGGCATGGGAATGAGCCTGCCCCTTGGCTTCAACGATACCTATGCGATCGGCATGCGAAAGGACCTGGCTGCGCGTCTGGGTGTAACCAGGATTTCCGATTTGCAGGCACACCCTGAACTGAAGTTTGGCTTCAGTAGCGAGTTCATGAATCGCGCCGACGGGTGGCCTGGGTTGCGGCAGCGCTATCAATTGCCGCAGCAAGATGTCCGGGGCCTCAATCATGACCTTGCCTATGCGGGCTTGATCAGCGGCACGCTGGACGCCACCGATCTCTACTCGACCGATCCCAAGATATGCCGCTACGATTTACGGGTGCTGGCGGATGATCGGGGGTATTTCCCGGCCTACCAGGCGGTGTTTGTTTATCGCGCCGACTTGCGGCAACGGGCGCCGGCAGTGGTGGCCGCCATCCTCAGATTGGAGAATTGCATTTCCGAAGCCGCCATGATCGACATGAATGCCCGTGTCGAGGAAGACAAGCAACCAGAGAGCCAGGTGGCGGCTGATTTTCTCTCCCGCGAGCTGAACCTTTCGCTTCAGCCACGGCTCGAAAGCCGGCTCGGAGAACTTGGGCGGCACACGCGGGAACATATCTACCTGGTGAGCGTATCCTTGGCGGCGGCCATTGTCCTGGCCGTGCCGTTCGGGATCCTGGCCGCGCGTTGGCCGATCGCGGGCCAAGGCATGCTGGCCGCCGCCGGCATCATCCAAACGATTCCGAGTTTGGCCTTGCTGGTGTTCATGATTCCGTTCCTGGGAATCGGTACGAAACCGGCCATCGCAGCACTTTTTCTCTATAGCTTGCTGCCCATCGCCCAGAACACGTACACCGGCCTTCAAGGCATTCCCGGCCAGATCCGTGAATCGGCCGCGGCCCTGGGGCTGCCGGTTGGGGCACGCCTGCGGCTGGTGGAATTGCCGCTTGCGGCCAGCACAATCCTGGCCGGCATCAAAACGGCAGCTGTGATCAACGTTGGCACCGCAACCTTGGGCGGCTTCATTGGTGCAGGGGGCTATGGCCAAGTGATTTTTGATGGCATTCCGCGGGGCGATTATGTGGGGCTGATCGTTTGGGGCGCCTTTCCGGCTGCGCTGCTGGCGCTCATGGTACTCGGCCTGTTCGAGGTAGCCGAGCGGTTGGTCGTGCCGAAGGGCTTGCGGTTGACGATGGAATGAGGATGCGGGTGGTACGATCCTTCGCTGGAGCGTCAGGCTTGTCACGGCGGCAGGGCAGGCAAAATCCGGCCCGTCACCTCGCCGAAACCCACACGGTATCCATCTCCCTGGCACCAACCGGTCATCGTGATCCGGTCCCCGTCCTGAAGGAAGCTGCGTTGTTCGCCGTTGGGCAACGCGATGGGCCGGGCGCCTCGCCAGGCCAGTTCCAGCAGACTGCCGTAGGAATCCGGGGTCGGTCCGCTGATCGTGCCCGAGGCCAGCAAATCGCCCGGCTGCAAGTTGCAGCCATTGACCGTGTGATGGGCCACTTGTTGGCAGAGGCTCCAGTATAGATACCGGAAATTCGAACTGCTGATGCAACAGGGCCGATCCATCCGTCCGCTTTGAAGATGGACTTCGAGGTGGATATCGTAGGAACACGGGCCGGTGGTTCGCAGGTACGGAAGCGGTGGCGGATCTTGCACCGGACCGGCAGTACGAAACGGCTCCAACGCCTCCATGGGGATGACCCACGGGGAGATCGACGTGGCGAAATTCTTGGCCAGGAATGGTCCCAAGGGCACATATTCCCACGCCTGGATGTCCCGCGCACTCCAGTCGTTGACCAGCACCAGGCCAAAAACATGCTCGGCCGCGGTTTCGATAGCAATGGGTTGTCCCAGCTCATTGCCGGGACCGACAAAGCAACCAATTTCCAGCTCGAAATCCAGCGAGCGACTCGGGCCGAAGACCGGGGTCGTGGATTCCGCAGCTTTGCTCTGTCCCCGGGGCCGACGAATGTTTGTGCCGCTGACCACGACCGAGCTCGCCCGCCCATGATACGCGACGGGAAGATAAAGCCAGTTGGGCATCAAGGCATTTTCGGGCCCACGAAGCATGGTGCCGACATTGGTGGCGTGCTCGCGCGACGAATAAAAATCAGTGTAATCCCCGATGTGCGCCGGCAGGAGCAGTTCGACCGCGGTCATGGGAACCAGCGCCCGATCGCGGAGCCGGACATCGTCCCGCAGCGTCGGCACATTCGTCTGCAACAACCGACTGAGGATGGCTCGCACCTCTTGCCGCACCAGACGTCCCAGGGCCATGAAGGGATTGAGCGTCGCTGCACGGAACACCTGTTGGCCACGGAGGAGGGGAGAATCCAGGAGGCCGCTTTCGGCGAGAACGGCCAGATCCAAGACGTGGTCGCCGATGGCCACGCCGACGACGGGTTCATCTGCCGGGCGGCGGCGGAAGATGCCATAGGGGAGATTCTGAATCGGAAAATGGGATTCCGGGGCGACCGCCAGGAAAGACCGCAGGGTCGGATCGTTCGTCGGATTCATGAATCGCTCTCCCGGTGTCCACCTCAATCCAGTAAGTGCATGGCCCGAAGCTCATCCCGTGGCTCATCAAAGCTGCAACTGCCAAACGAGATTACCGCGGATCGGCGCGCCGCCTCGATTTCGGGGATGCTGGCGCGAACGTCCATCCAGGCCATCCCCTCATCCTCGAACGTAAAATGCTCCGCTGCTCCGTCTGCCAAGATTCGCACAAGGACACCTTCGTCTAACCGATGGGCATGAGCGAGAACGCCAGCGGCAAAAATGTTCAAGAAGCCGTGCATCGATGTGTTCAGACTCGCGTCCGAGTGGCGAAACGGATGGTGCAGGCCAGCGGTGAATTTGACGGGTATGTCCGCATCCCGGCAGGCCGTAAGGACCATCGCCACCTGTTCCAGCGACGGAAACGCAGAAGCTTCCAGGCCGCCGCAGCGTAGTTTGAAACCGGATGGGCGGGCGTGCCGCTTTCCCTGAGCGGAACCCACTCGGCCGTCTTCGGCGA
>DATGIQ010000684.1:0-46431 GCA_035295665.1 Gemmataceae bacterium
GGAACTATGTCATTACTCCCCGCAAACACTAGAAATCGACGAAGTTATTTTTTCGCGGGCCCTAAGCCCCAAACCGAGCAACCACTTTCCTTGACATTCGGGGACTTCCAGCCCAGCCCCGTGCAGCAATGGTCGGTAGAAGCGGGGAGCGGCCGACATGCCCACGCCGAAGCCGCTTTTGCCTCAACGCCAACGCTCACGCCTCGGCATGCTCAGGATGCCATTTTCGAGCATTGGAGCCACGAGGTTCTGGACATGCTCGTGTGGAGCTTATGGAAGTAAAGACCTTTAGCTAGCAGCTTTCGGTGAATGGTTACCTTTCGCGGTGACAAAAACGAAGCGATGCGCTGTCCGTCAAACATTAACGATGCGCTGTCCATTCGCACCTAACTCTGTGAGAGGGGGAGTTTATGCCTGTTCTGTGTATGGTCTTGGCCCTCACCATTGCGGGACGAGCTGATGGTGCGCCTGGCGGATCTTCATCACTCAAGGGCGTAATTAGTGACGACCGTGGACGGCCCATCGCTGGCGCCAACGTGTTCATTCGGGCAGCTGGGCCCCGTGAGGGTGTCGGCGTCCTCTGACCATCATGTTACCCGGACTGCCAAAAGATGGCGGTCGCGGATGCAGAGGGCAAGTTTGTCCTCAAAGAATTGGCTCCCGGCCTCATTTTTCGACTACTCGTCGTGGCGGACGGCTATGTGCCGGCGTACTCCAGCAAAGCGTTCGATCCCGCCGGGGGCGCGGTAGACTTCAAGCTGAAAGCCCACGATCTCGACCGTCGCGACCCCGAGCGCGTATTTCGCGCGCGCATCGTAAACGATAGCGGTCAACCGGTAGAAGGAGCCATGGTAGAGGTAAGCGGGTTTCAACGCGGGAAGGGCGCCCCGCGGTATCGTGGCCTTCTGGGATTTGACCCGCTGGCCGTTAGCAATGCTCGCGGCGAGGTGCGCCTCGGCGTTGCCGAAAAAGGCGATAAGATTTGCCTGCGCGTATCCAGCCCCGGTCTTGCCCCGCGCTGCTTTGATCCATTGCCCGCTGGCAGCAAAAGCCATGACCTGGAACTTGGTCCGGGAGTGACGGTTAAGGGACAGGTACTCAAGGAGGGCAAGCCGCTGGGCGGCGTGACGCTCGGTTTGGTCGAACATCCAAACCTCACCTCGAAATCCGTGGGTGACTTCAAAATCAGTACCGATGAACGAGGCCACTTCGTTTTTCTGAATGTGCCGCCGAACGGAACCTACGCCTTGTACGGTCTGATGGAGAGCCTCCGACCGTACGGGACAATTCCTGTGGAACTCATCCGGGTCGCTGGTCATGGTACGGTAAAGGATGTCGGCCGAATAAGCGTCCAGCGGGGCTACCGCGTCTCTGGTCGCGTCGTTTTGGCTGACGGCAAGCCACTTCCTGCAGGATTACGCTTGGTTCTCAGTCGTGCCCGTGCCTGGGATAGTCCCCAGACTGTAACCTTGCCGAGAGATGGCAGCTTCACCTTCACCAGCGTGCCGAAGGAACGGTGTCATCTGATGATCCATGTGCCTGGCTATCATCCGTCCCCGAAGAACGGTAGTTTCGATATGCTCAGCGGCGGGCTGTTGGCGGGAAGGGTCGAGGCGGATATTGATGATCTGCGCTTTTTGTTAGATTCTGGTCCGCGGCCGCAGATCGACTACGGTAGTCTTACGACCAAGGATTTCGCAGAGGCAGAGCGCCGCCGCGATCAGCCGCTAAAGGGTGCGCCCAGCGAGCAACCGGGTAAGCGTTAATCCTGATCTCCAATTACGGTGGTCGACGCTTCCACCGACATCAAGATGCCCTTCTTAATCTTGTAGGACACCAGTTGGAAAAAGGAGGCTGATCCAATGCACAGAATTCTCGCAGATCCCGTGTTGCTTGTTTTGGCAATGGCCCTGGTTGCTGCACCCGTTATGCCCGGTACCTTGCATATTGTCGCATATTGTCCAGTCGAAGGAGGGAGACCAAGAGGTTAAAGCCCAGCCGAACGATGTGGTTGAAATCCGCATCCCCAACCCTGCACTTCCGAAGCGAATCCACGACCTTGACCTGAATACCGCAGGCGATGGGGTCTTGGCTCGAGTCGTGAACACCAGCGACCCGAAACTCGTCGGAAGTGATCGCATCAGTGTCTTCGTAGGTCTGAAAGAGGCAGCTCGAAGTGCCACCGCTGGCTATTCCTATACGGATGGGGAGGGGAAGGAGCATCGGGGCAATGTCATCGTCCAAGTGATCAAGAAGAAAGAAGGCAAGTAGAGCACGATCAAGTTCGCCATCCCAGCTGCGTTGTGCGCGGGCTGGTGTGGCCTGCCAGGTACTGTACGGCATCCAAAGCGCCCTCACACTGCACCTCAGGTGCGCAACTGTCCGAGAACGGCCGTGACGCCTACAATCGCCGTGGCAGCACTGCTCGAACTGGCGTCAGCGGGTCGAGCGTGCGCGAACGGAAGCTGCCAGGGTTGAACGCCAGTAGGAGGTCGCAGAGCCGGAGAATCGCCTCGTGACGCGGACGCTGGGAAGAGGCGTTGCAGCAGCAGCGGCGGCTGGAGGAAGAGTACGACCGCTTCCAGCAGGCGCAGCCGGCCGCGCTGACCCGCCGCGAAGTGGAGGAGATTCGCGCCTTAGCGGCGGTGCGCAGATCCGCGCGGGGCGCATCCGCACGCGGTTCTGCGAACCGCCGCTAAACAACCATGGCCTGCTCCAAGACGGTGGCGAGGTCGCGATCCGGGACATGGCCCGTGCGGATGCCGCGGAGCTGAACAGCGAGCAAGCGCGTATCGCAGCCCGGCGCGGAATTGAAATCGCTCGGCAGAAAACCAAAATTGGTCGTGATCCCCACGAACAGTGAGGCATGCCGGATAGCGGTTGCAGGGATCGGCAGCTTCAACGTCACTTCCCGGCCGGAGCCCACCCAGACGAGGGCGAGGGGAAGGCGTTCGGTTTCCAGGCGGAATTCAATTCGCGCCCCCCCCATGCAAAAGGGCTTCGGCGGGCAGCCGATCGTGATTTCCAGGGAAGTCGTGGCCGGCACGATCAGCCCCGCTTGTGGCTGGATCCAGCAATACCGTGCCTGTTCCTCAACCTGCATGGGATACACGCCGTAAATCGGCAGGAAGCCATCGGGAGCGCACGCCAAGAGCAGCGGGTCCAAGCGTCGTGACCGCTCGGCGTCCATCGACAGCGGTCCCGGAATCGACGGCAGGTCCTGGTTCCGTTTGCATGCCAGCAGAATCCCGTCGATGTTGCCGACCAACATCCAGTGGCTGAGAAGCTCGGGCAACAGATCGTATCCCAGAGTCGGTTTGGCCAGCTCCACCAAGGAGCACAGTCGATCAACGTCCAGGCCATAGGCACGAGCCATCGTATCGAGCCAACTGGGCTCATCCATGCCTGCTGCTTGGAGAGGATCCAGGTCGGGCGGCAACGCCAATGCAACCGCCGTTGGCAAGATCGTCGTTCGCAGCCCGGCGGCTTCGCTTTGGGCCAAACAAAACGGGACCCGGCGGCGGGCATCGTGCACGGTGGCACTGAGCTGCGAGCGGAGATGGACAATTTGGGGATCAGCATTCCGGGACATTTTCCCAGGCAGCCACCAACGTGCCAGGCGATAGAGGGGCGTGTCCAACAAACGCTGGGTTTGGGTGGTCAGTACGCCGCGGAATGGCTCCTGAAGAGCGAGAAACATGCCGCCCGGACGCAGCACCCGGCTTGCCTCCCGAAAGGCGCGCTCCATGTCCGGGATATGCCGCAGCGCATCAAAACCGAAAACGCAATCAAATACTTCAGAACCAAAAGGGAGCGCCGTTGGACCACCGCACACACAGGCAAATTCTGGGCCAGACAGCTCACTCAATCGAACCGCACAACCCAATCCGATGTGCGAATCATCCAGCGTGTCGGCGGCCACGACCATGTGGCCGTCTTCGGCCAGGGCGCGGGCGGCCCAGCCTTGTCGGGCATTGAGCTGGAGGATGCGGAGGCGGCCTTTGCCGCGCAAGAGGGTCCGCAGCCATTCCAGTTGCGCCCGCGCATCAGCGTCTTCCGGCAGCAGGACGAGTTTGTCATCCGGAAGATCATAGGTCCCCCGTGCCTTCGCCAAGCTTTCCCAAACCTTCTGCTGCTCACCCACAAACGACAAGCGATCCGGTTCTGAAGGAGAAACGATGCCATTGTGCTGGGAGAAATGGGTCTCGATATGAGGGCAGTGGCTCCTCCCGTGCCGGCATGAAGGGCAGGCGAGCACTTCCTTGAGCCAGGGCAAGTCCGCGCCCACAACCGTATGAAATGTTTGGAGACACGTCATCCGAGATTCTCCTGCGCTCCGGTTCGCCATCCTCACGCTGCTTGCCGGCAAACCCATTCCACCCATTCAAGATACTTGCGTTCCACAACGGGCCAGGCGTAGTGTTCGCGCACAAATTGCCGGCCACGCTCTCCGAGTTCGCGGGCCAGGGTTGGCTCCTGCAACAGTTGGGATACCGCCTTGGCAAAACTATCGTAATTCGTGTACGTGAGCCCGCCACCGCTTCGCCGGCATTGGCCGCGCAACACCGCACATTGGCCGTTGACCAATACGGGCACGGCCACCGACCACGCCTCCAGGACCACGATCGAAAGACTTTCATAGGGCGAAGGCATGATGAGGAGCGTGGCCGCGGCGAGGACTTGGCGTTTCGCTTCCTCATCGAGAAAGCCCAGGGCCACGATATCGGGATGCGTGGGGATTTCCATGAGAGCCTTGCCGGCCAGTACCAGTTGCAGGCTGGTTTGGGGATGTTCCCGGCGAAAGCGGATGAAATGGTCGAATAACGAATGGCATCCCTTGGCTTCATCAATGCGGCCAAGGTACAACAGGAAGGGCCGCCGCACGCGGTCGAAGGGGCCGGCCAGCACTTGAGGGGAATTTCTCGGGTCGATCTCTTCCATACCCATGCCGATTACCGTGCTCGAAGTTTTCAGATAGAATTTCTTGAGCACCAGATTCTGTTCCTCGGCCGTATTAAAGATCAGCGCTCTCGGCTGGCGGAACAGGCTGCGGTAAATCGACAAATGGAATGCCGGTTCATCATGCGCGGTGGGGACCAGCAGACTGCGCTGCGCTACCCGAGGCAGGCCGAAGAAGGTGAAGCCGTAGGCATACGTGAAAAAGATGAACGCATCGTAGCATTTCCGCTCGGTTTCAAGAAAGCGCAGGAAATCCGAGGAATAGGGACCCTGCTCCCGTACCCAGCGCTGTTCCAGCTCGGGACAAGTGCGCTCCGAAAAGACCGCTTCGCACAAATGGTTAAACAGGGGAACCGTGCGCGGATAATCGACACGGAAACGCCGCACCAGAACGCCGTTCACGACGCTCGGCCCCGGTTCATAGACATCGCGCCAGCTCATATAGTCCAGCGCGCAAGTCGTAAGCACCTCGACCTGGCAATGGCGGGATAGCCTTTCGGCGACCTGGCGGCACAATTGCTCCGAGCCGCCGCAGATTTCCATGCCATAGCGCTGAACGACCAATGCAACCTTCATCAGCCAATCAGCTCCTCCATGTACCGCCGAAACTGTAGGGCGATCGGTTCGGGGGCAAAATCGGCCAAACGCGCTTGCTGTCGGCCGAGCACGCGCCGGCGGAGGTCCGCATCGACGGTCAAGAGATGCGCCATTTCCGCAATCAGGGGAAAATCCTTGTCCTTGGCCAGAACGCCGGCGTCGGCCAACGTCTCCGGAATTCCTGCCGCGGCATAGGCAAGGATCGGCACCTGATGGTGCATCGCCTCGACCAGTGGAACGCAAAAGCCCTCATGCTCACTCATGCAGACAAAAACATGAGCCAGGCGATAATAGGCCGACAGCTCTGCCAGACTCGTGTGGCCGACAAAAACAACATGGTCCTCCATCTCCAGGGACGCGACTACCTCCCCGAGATGATAAAGGTACCGCTCCAATCCGCCGGCCGTACCGACGAGCAGCAGGCGCGAACGGCGGTTGATGAATCGGTTGTACCAGGCGAAGGCCCGAATTACGTCCTCCTGCCGCTTGTGCGGGGCCAGCCGGCCGACGAACAGGAAGTTGGTCCAGCCGTTGCCGTAGCGCTCCTGGATGGCAGGACACGGCGGTTGTACGGCAAAGGAATCGAGTTCGAGCAACAAGGGGAGGCGGCGCGGATGGACGTAGCCGGCCGCGGCTAGCTCGGCACAGTTGTAGGCGGAGACGCCGAGGGTCAGATCTACCTGTTTGCGGAACTGCCCCAGGCTGGCCCGTGCCGCGCGCAAGAGGCGATAGGTTGTGGGACAGTACGGGGCATAGAAATGAGCCGGGGTGATATTGTGATAGAGGATGACTTTCTTGCCCTTGCACTTGGCCAGGGCCTGCGCGGCTTCGGTGGACAGCGTGGAGTAATGGTAAATCACCACACAATGCGGCGTGGTGGGTAGCTCGGCGAGGGGCCTCGATTGCTGGGCCAGCTCCGGGTGCACATATTGAGCGTGGATCTCCGAGCGGAAACCCCACGACCGCAAGTGCCGCTGCAGCGCCCGCGCATGGTTGCCGATCGCATCGCCGGGCACAAAGTTGGGAAGGAGCTGGTGGATCTCCATTTACCAATCGAACCCCCACCCGTGGAGAGCGTGTAGGTATTTCTTAACGATGCGGTCCCACGTGTAATTGGCCAGGACGTAGCGCCGGCCGTTCTGCCCCAGGCGGCATGCCTGGCGAACATGCTCCTGCAAGTATTCCAGACAGCCGACGAAATCGGTGAAGGAATCGAAGAACAGGCCGCCGTTGCTAGCCAGACAATGGTCCCGCGTCACCTGGCACCGCTCATGAACCAGAACCGGCCGCTCGGCCAGCCAGGATTCCATGATGACCAGGGAAAAGCTTTCATGGAGCGAAGGCTGGCACAGCGCCAGAGCTGCCGCATACGCATCGTATTTATCCTGGACCGGAACGAACCCCAGGTCGATGACATCGTGCTCATGCCCCGCCGGGATCGATACGGAGCCGTCACCCAAGAGCACCAGCTGAAGCTCTCCGGGAAAGAGAGCCTTGTAGCGGCAGAAATAGTCGACCAGAAGAGGGACATTCTTCCCGGCATCCTTCCGGCCTGCGTAGAGCAGGAAGCGGTCGAGACGATAGGTTCGCTTGAACCGAGCAGGATCCGCGACAAAGTGGGTATGCACGCCTTCGCCGAGCAAGCGGGCGGCACCATCCCGGAGCGTATACAATTGCTGGGCAAGGGATAACTCGGCGGGGGTGTGCAGCACAATGCCCTGTGCTTGTGCAAACATGGGTCGGTAAATCCCCAGGTATGCATAGCTCTCATCATGCAGGCAGGGGACAAGGACCGAGCGGTTTGGAGCGGCCAGGACGCCGCGGTACGTGGTGGTAAACATGTACGGGATGAAGAGGAACACATAGTCATCCTGGTGCCGTTCGATCCACGCGATGAGCTCATCACAGCGGATCATCTCCCGCAAAAAGACCGTTTCTTCCTCGGCCGTGATGGGGATGCGATTCATCAAGCGGGCATTGATCTGGTTGAAGGCATCGGTGTCTCGCGGTGCAACCGGGAAGCGGCGTACGGTCATTCCCTGGATCGTTTCGCTGCCGCGCGGACGGGCGTTGATGCTCCAATCGCTGCGGAACTCCTGGATGCACGTCGTCAGTACCTCCACCGGTACTCCCGCTTCGTGCAGGTGGCGGGCCGTGTGAAAGCATTCCGCTTCCGCACCACCGGGGATGTCGGGGCCGAACCAGGGAATGACGAAGGCCAATTTCATGGAGATTCCTGGAACGTTGACCAGCGCACGGGGATTCAAGCAGCGCTGGCCTCTCTGGAAACGTGGCCGCTGGTCTTCGCAAGGGATGTCTTTCTCACGAGGACAAAAGTCTCCCCGATGTGTCGATCACATTGATCAAAACGCTGCTGGAGCACGGCATCTTGCTGATCGAGATAGCCGGTCAGTTGGTTGATCGTTTCGAGGAGCTTGCCGTGCACTTCTTGCTGCTGGGCGATGTAGCGACCAACGAGTTTGCGGAGGCACTTCTTGACGAGGAGCTCCGCCCTGGCTCTCCAGCCTGTCCGCCGCGTATCCACGCTGCCGTAATTGTTGATATGCGCATGCAATTCGGCGATGGTTTGCCGCAGTTTCTTGCGCTGGTCGGCCAATCGAGACTGACCGAGCACCGCGGCGAGGGGCGGCAACGTTGCCCGAATGGCCACATTCTGGCGAATCCGCCGCATCACATCGGCCACATCGATTTCCGGATCGCGGATCTCGATGACGCCTTGGTTTTCGACCTCGGTCACGGTGGTCGGCATTTCATTTCCCTCTCCAGAAGCCGCGCCGCGGGCCGAGATTACAACAGGAAAGCGGGGACCGGTCAAGGTCCACTTGGCTACGGTTGGACCTCCCACTCGGCTTCGCGATATTCCTTTTCCGTGAGCCACCACCCGCGCAGAAGCGGTACTTCCGTCTTCAGCGAAACGATCAAGTGCATCACATCATCGAAGAAGTTACGCTCCAGGTCCGTCTTGCTCGGCACCGGATCGCTCACGGGGTGGGAATGATAGATGGCCAAAAGCTGCAAGCCACGTTCGCGCATATCACGGTGGGCGTGGAAGAGCGTACGATCGTTGGCCAAATACTCACGGGGACTGGCGGCGTTGTTGACGAGCGGGTAATGCTGGTGCACCCGGCCAATGTTCCCCTCGTCCACCAATCCCGCCAGTAAGCCGCAGCATTCATTCGGTAGTTCCGCCCTGGCCTGGGCTACCATGGCTTCGTAATCCTCACGGGGAATTCGGAGGCGAAATGGGATTGACAAAATGGGCTGTCCCTCCGATGCTAAAAGACTCTTCCGAAGAGGCAAAAGCTTCCCGGAGTGCCACGAGTTCCGTTGGGCCGCACCGCCGGTGAGCGCGAAGCGGCTTGCCGTGCCGCTTTTTGTGTTGTATCGGTTCTTCTCGATTTTGCACGCGAAGTGAGGATGTCGATGTCCCGGGACAAAGTAATTCTGGCCTACAGCGGCGGCCTCGACACCTCAGTCATGGTGCCGTGGATCGGTGAAAAGTACAACCTCGATGTGGTGGCCTTCACGGTTGATCTTGGCCAAGGCGAAGACATCGAACGGATACGCCAAAAAGCGCTCAAGACCGGTGCGGTGGATGCCGTCGCGATTGATGCCCGCAACATGTTCGTGGACTATTTCGTGTTCCCCGCGCTCATGGCCGGAGCCCTTTATGAAGGCAAATATCCCCTGGCCACGGCGCTCGGCCGGCCCCTCATTGCCAAGCTGATGGTCAGTGCGGCTCGCGATCACAAGGCCAAGGCAGTAGCGCACGGATGTACCGGTAAGGGGAATGATCAGGTCCGTTTCGATGTCACTTTTCAAACTTTGGCACCCGATTTGAAGATCATTGCTCCTGTGCGGGAATGGAAGATGACCCGCGACGAAGAGATCAAGTTCGCGGCCCGTCATGGCATTCCCGTGGAGGCGACCAAAGAGAGTCCGTATAGCGTCGATCAGAACCTCTGGGGTCGGAGCTGCGAGGCGGGAGTCCTGGAAGATCCGTGGGACGAGCCGCCCGCCGATGCGTTTGCCTGGACCGTCGACCCGACGCGGGCGCCCCATGAGCCGGAGTATTTGGAGATCGAATTTGAGCAGGGCCGCCCGGTGGGATTGAATGGCCAGCGCCTGGATGGTGTGCCGTTGATCAACCGGCTCAACGAGCTGGGCGGCAAGCATGGCGTGGGCCGCATTGACCATGTAGAGAACCGGTTGGTCGGGATCAAGTCACGCGAGCTCTACGAAGCACCGGCGGCCATGATCCTGCACGATGCCCACCGGGAGTTGGAGACGCTGGTCCTGAGCAAGCAGGCTCAGCGTTTTAACACGATCGTGGCACAGGAGTACGCAGACATAATCTATAATGGATTGTGGTTCAGTGCGTTCCAGCTCGATCTGCTCTCGTATGTCCGGAGTAATCAGCATTACGTGAGCGGAACGGTTCGCGTCAAGCTCTTCAAGGGCAAGGCGACCGTGGTCGGACGCAAGAGCGATCACAGCCTCTACAGCAAACAGTTGGCCACGTATGAAACGGGCGACCAGTTCGACCACGAGGCCGCCCGCGGATTCATTCGCTTGTGGGGACTGGGTCAGCAAACACAAGCCCAGCGGCAGCTCCTCAAGGGGAGCAAAGGCTTTGACTTGCCGGGTTTGGCGAAACCCAGCGAGTGACCGAACAGAGGAGAGGGGCGCATGGGAAACGACATGATGAATCTTGAGCAGCTAGCTACTTACCTGCAGCGCGATGTGCGCGAGGTGAGCAAGCTGGCTAGCCGCGGCCATCTGCCCGGCCAAAAGGTCGGCGGGCAATGGCGCTTTGCTCGGGCCGAGATCAATCAGTGGATCGAGACGCAAATCCCCGAGTATACGGATCAAGAATTGACTGCCCTCGAGAAACGGGGTACCGATTACGAGGATGGCGAGCCGCTGGTTTCCACCTTGTTGCCGGAAGTGAGCGTGGCCGTGCCGCTGGCAGCTTCAACGCGGGCCTCCGTCCTGAAAGAACTCGTGTTGCTGGCGGAACAGACCTGGCAAGTTTACGATCCGACCGCGATCCTCGACGCCATTCGCCAGCGGGAAGAGTTGGCCAGCACAGCACTGCCATCCGGCGTGGCCATTCCACATCCGCGCCGACCGTTGCCCAACGCCCTTGGCGAGTCGGTGATGGCGTATGGGCGGACGACCTCCGGCATTCCGTTCGGAGCCCCCGGCGGGACGACGACCGATATCTTTTTCCTGGTCTGTTGCCGCGATGACCGGACGCATTTGCAAGTCTTGGCGCGGTTATCCCGCCTCCTGTTGCGGCCTGGCTTCGTGGACGAGCTGCGCGCTGCCGAGACCGCGGCCGACACCTGGCAACTGCTCGCCAACGCCGAGCGCGAGCTCCTTGACTGATCACGCCGCGCGCCGGTCAAACCATACCTGCTCGCGGCCAACCCTGCGGCGCCGCCGTTCCTGCCAGCCCCAGACAACCAATGTGAAGGCCGGCACGAGGAAGGGCCGAACCACGAACGTATCGAGCAAGACTCCGAACGCCAGAGCGAAGCCAATCTGAACCAGCGTCCCCAGGCCACCGAGCATCAGTGTCGCGAAGGTGCCCGCCATGATGAGGCCGCACGACGTAATCGTGCCGCCGGTCCGCGACAAGGCTCGCCGGGTGCCTGCTGTCGTGCCCTGCCGCTTTCGTTCTTGCAGGATGCGCGTGATCAGCAGGATGTTGTAATCTTCCCCCACCGCGACCAGGATCGTGAACAGGAAGAACGGCACACGCCAGTCGACCTGGCCAAGCGGCCGGCCGGACCAGAGCGTCCCCACGATCGCCGTGGCTCCCAACGTGCAGTAATAGCTGAACAGCACGGTCAGGAGGAGATAGACCGCCAGCCAGAACCGGCGTACCAGCAGCAGCAGAATGACGAAAACGCCGGCGAGCACCAAGCCATTCACGCGCAGCCGATCCCTTTCGGTGACCTGAGCGAGATCACGGGCACTCACCGTCACGCCATAGCAGTCGCCGTGCACACTTCCGATCGCGGAGTCCGTGCCAGGCAGTATCTGCGCCAGCCAAATCTCAATCAGTTCCAGCGTCTCCCGGCTGGTTGGTTCAAAAGGGTCGGAGTGAAAAATGACATCGAGACGGGTGATATAACGATGTTCCGTCCCGACCGGCAGCTCCGCGCAATAGAAATCTTGAGCCGCACGCTGAGCTTGGCCCAGGGCGCCACGGACCAAATTGTTTCGGAACGATTGCAGGAGTCCCGGCAAGGAAGTCCGTGAGCCCGCCGGTCCGGAGGAAGCCGGCATCGGGGTACCCAAAGGCTGTGTGAGACTGCGTACTTCATCCACGTTCGGGAGCAAGCCAAAACCTTGGCTGAGATGTGCCAACGTCTCACGTCCCGCTGTCGTGTTCCAGTCGGTGGACGATCGCAGCAGCACGGTCAACGGCCCGATCTCGCCGGCGGTAAAATGTCGCTGGATGGCGGCCAAGCCCTGAACGCTACCGGCGGAGGGATGGAGTTCGCCGGTTGCCTTGTACACGGGAACGACTTGGAAGCCGAGCACTGCCAGGGGCGCCAATCCCAACACCGCTCCACACCATACCAGCACCGGTCGGGCAACGACACCTTGACTGATCCAGTCCCAGAAATGGGAGCGGGCAGAAGCATGCGGCCGTGGGAATGTGTCGGAGACGAGACGCTTCGGGACGCCAGCCTTTCTGTACTTCGCGTGGTTCTTACGTGCACCGTCCCCGGCCGTGGCACGCGGCCAAAACGCGATGCGACCCAACAAGCCCAGGAGAGCCGGCGTTAGCGTCAACGATGCCAGCAGGGCGACCGCCAAACTCAGGGCGATTGCCGGACCAGCACAGCGGACCTTGGCAAACTCTGCAAACCCCATCAGGCCGAGGCCACAGATTACGGTCCCGGCGCTGGCCGCCAGGGCACTGCCAACAACTTCGATGCTCCGCGCCAGGGCGCGGCTCAAACTGCGCCCGTTGTCCAGCTCCTCGCAATAGCGACTGATGAGGAAAAGACAGTAGTCCGTGCCGGCCCCATAGAGGATGACGATGGCGAACACCTTGCTGACGTTGACCAGATAGATGCCGGGGATCAATGTTAAAAGCGCCAGCGCATGCAGCGAAACCCAGACGGACACGGCGATGGTCAAGAGCGGGATCAGGGCCAGCAGCGGCGCCCGGTAGACCAGCAACAGGACGCCGATCACCAGGAGAACGGTGGCCAACGTCGTGCCATCGAGACCCTGGGCGCTGGCCCGTATCAAATCGCGGCCGATTGCGGCCGGTCCCGTGGCTAGCAAGCGCGGCGAATGGGGTCCGGCTTCGGAAAGCTGCTGGCACAATGCTGCTTCCGCGCGATCGACCGCGGTTCGTGTCTGCAGAGCGAGGTAGGGAGTGCCCAGGGAAACTTCAATCAGGGTGCAGTGGCGATCGTGGCTGGTCAGCCGGCTCCCCAGGAGCGGATGACGGCAGGAGATGATTTTGCCGAGCTGAAGCTCCGGTGCGTCCTGGCGGAGCTGCTCCAATGCGGCAACGCAGTGATCCACCAGAAGAAAGTCCTCAGCATCGAGAACACTATCCGAGCGTTCGAGGGCAAAAATGAGCCGGCTCGCAAACACATCGTTGGGAAAGGCCTGACTCAGAAGCTGATAACCCCGGACGCTGGGACAGCTCTCGGGGAGAAATCGCAGATCGTCATCCAATGCCTTGCTATCCCAGGCCGGCGCGATCCAGGACAGGCAAAGGCCGCCGATGAGCCAGGCTGCGCAGATGATCCAGGGGTGAGCCGCCGCAAAACGACCCAGGATACGAAACATGCGCAAGGTCTCCCGGTGGCGGAAAGAAGTGGCGCAAAAGACTCCTTAATCATCGGCGAGCAGGAAGAGCCGGCTGGAGAGAAAGCCCGCGCAATCCTTGGCGGCGTGGGAAGCGGTTGGAAACAGGGGGGAAATGAGGAGGGCGTGCAGCACGCTTAGCGGCTCAACGTCAGTGGCCGCGCCAAATCTAAAGCAGCCTGGAGTTGCGCATCTTGTCCGATATCCATAGACACATCCGGCTGAACCACCACATTGGGCGTAACGCCGGTGTCACTATAGGGGCGGCCCAAGGGCGTATAGAGCTTGGCCACGGTCATCCGGATTCCCGACGCCGGAGTCGTATTGAGCTTATCCACCCGTTGCATCGATCCTTTGCCAAACGTCGTCTGACCGACCAGCTTGCCGCGCTGATTCTCTTGGAGGGCGCTGGCGACAATTTCGGCAGAGCTGGCCGTCTCTGCATCGACGAGGATGACCATTGGCATGTCCAGGACATCGGTGCCGTGGGCACGATAGATTTTGTTGTACTGGCGGACCTGGCCATGTGCCGCCACGATGATTCCTGAGGCGAGAAACCGTTCGACAAGCCGAAGGGCGATTTCAAAGGGGCCGCCTTGGTTGCCGCGCAGATCCAGGATGAGCACTCTCATTCCAGACGCCCGCAGTCGAAGGATGGCTTCATCCAGTTCCGACGGCGTCGTCTCCTGGATCGCAATCAGCTGGAGATAACCGATCTCGCCGCGCTCATCCAGGAAACGGGGCTCCGACACACTCGGCACCGGGATCACCTGTCGTTTCAAGAGCACGACCTGTGGCCGCATGTCGCTGGCCGAGACTTCCACCTCGATGAGCGTATCGATAGCCCCTTTGAGCAGCTCGGCGGCCGCCTCGGCCGAGAGGTTGGCGGCCGACTCCGAACCAATGCGGGTGATTTGATCACCGATTTTAAGCCCAAGAGCCTGGGCAGAGCTTCCCGGCAGCACGCGCGTGATGATCAGCTTGTGGTCCACAGTACCGACTTGCAAGCCGACTCCCAGCAACCGGCCCGCCCAGGAAGCATTCAGCTCTTCCAGCTCACGCGGCGTGAGATAATACGTGTACTCATCCAGTCCGCTGCAAGCGCCGCAGATGAACTCAAAGAGAACGACGGTCTTGCGCAGGCCGAGCTGTTCCTCTGCCGACCAGGCAACCAGAAGGGCTTGATCTTGGGCATCGCGTGGCCGGCTGACCCGCTGGTTGTTCCAGTAGCTTCGCAATTCTTCCTGGAAGGCGCGAACCACTTCGAGCTTGGTGCCGGGTAAATGCTTGTCACAGAAAGCTGCATCAAACAGGGCAATCCGCAGTTCTTCGAGTCCCTGGCGGAAGAGCTTGGCCACCTCCACTTTCTCTCGATCCACGTAGTTCGTCTGGAGCTTGGCCAACACTTCGCCATAGATTTCGAGGGCATCGTACCAGGACTGTTTGAGGATTTGATCGCGATAGGTGGAATCGTGATGGCGGTGCGCTTGATGGATTCGGCGGAGACAGTTCTGAAAGCGATCCGCGACCTCGGTCAGGTTCCGTTCTCGTGCGGGGATTTGCTCGTAGACTTCGAGCGCCTTGGTCCACTGACCGGTGTCTTCGAATTGTTTCGCTTGCTGCAACAGCTGCGGAAGGCCAAGCGTGCCGGTAGAGTCGCTGGAGGCGGCTTGCAGGTTGGCGAGGGAGCAGCTGAGCCCCACAATGAGGGCCCTTGCGATCCAATAACGGCGCACCACCTGCTCGAGTTTCAAGGCACACCTCCCAAGGCCAAGCCAAGGAATCGCTTCGGAGCCTGAACTCGGTACCTCCTTGAGTATAAGGACTCTGGCCTTGCTGGTCAAATCAGCGCTGGCCGATTGTCATCCAGAGGGTGTGCATCTGTAACGCGAGTCGGTGGCGGGTGACACGGAACGCCTGGCGGGGAGGCGACAACAGAGTTGGCTCTGCCACCCGCCCCGCACGACCTTGAGATTGCCTTGAGGATCTTGGGTCACCGTGAACCCGCCGCCGGCGGCAACCGTGAGCGTGAGGGTGCTGCTCGCATCCAGGGCCGTCGTCACATCGCCCCGAATCGGCGAAGCCGTACCCGTCTCGTAGCCCCACAGCCGCTGGGATGACCTCCTGGTCTACTCGCCTGACTCGGGCGATCGGGTGGGAGGAAAACGCGGAAATCTGCGCGCATCGGCCGCACCGGATCCTTGCGCCGTCTTTACCATATCTCTTTCCTCTCCACTTCCGCCATGTTCCCCACGCCGTTATTCTGCCGCCGGTAGTTAAAAACGTCGCGCGACAGCGGCTACCTTGCAGCACGAACGCCCTCACCGTGTCCACGTGCATTCGTAGGTAGGATTGGCTAGGATCTGTGCTCTTGAGCAATGGCCAGGGCACCTTTGAGCCCGCCCAAAACTTCGCCCCTGGGTCCGCCGAGTTGGCAACGGTAGCGGTCGGGGATTTCAACGGCGATGGCAAACTCAACTTGGCCGTGGGCACCCCCGGCGTGCTGAACTCGAGCAAGTGGAGTATCCTGCTCGGCAACGGCGATGGCATGTTTCAGGCGGCACAGGATTACTGTCTCCCTTCCGATAGCGATCCCGACCTTGTCGTGGCGGCCGGCGACTTCAACGGCGACGGCCATCCGGACCTTGCCGGGGGCTATGCCGGCGAGGTGGTCATCCTGTTCAATGCGGCCAATTGGTAAGGCGGCAGACCTTAGCCGCCGGTGCGGCGGCCGTGCCTGCCATGCTGCCGAGCGTGCAGGCCAAGCCAGCCCGGACGGTCTTGCAACAAGCCCCCGCATGACTGGGCTGACTTTGGAAATTAACGAAAAAGGCAGAACGCAATGGGCTCGCCGAAATGCGACTTGCACCTTGCCCCATCAGGAAGTCCGGTGGTACAGTAGGTCATTGCCCGTTGTGCGTGCCGGCACCGCCAACAACGAATTACGACCAACGTTTCCACCCTCATGATCGATCCCGTTCGTCAGGAAGTCATTGCGCATGCCCACACGGTCGTGGTCAAAGTGGGCACGAATGTTCTCGCCAGCGCCGACGGTAAGCTGGACCCTGCGCGGCTCCAGGCCCTGGCCGACCAGGTGCAGCGCATCCGGCAGCCGGGACGCCGAGTCGCGCTCGTCAGCTCCGGAGCCATCGGTGCTGGGATCGGGCAGCTCGGCCTGGAAGGCCGGCCACGCGATCTCCGCCACTTGCAAGCCTGTGCCGCCGTCGGGCAAGGATTCTTGATGCGGGCCTATCAGGAATGCCTGGCGGCGCATGGCATCCACACGGCCCAGATCCTCTTGACGGCCGGCGATTTCGATAATCGCACCCGCTATCTGAATGCCCGCAACACCATCGTCACGCTCTTTGAATGGAATTGCCTACCCATCATCAACGAAAACGATACCGTGAGCGTCGCGGAAATCCGCTTCGGCGATAACGACCATCTCGCGGCCCTGGTGACCAATCTCCTCCAGGCGCCGTTGCTCATCCTCTTGACCGTCGTCGATGGGCTGTATGGCTCCGACCCGACGACCAATCCCCAAAGCACGGTCCTGACCACGGTGCCTACCATCGATGCCTCGATCATGGAAATGGCCGGGGGCAGCCGCAGCAGCCTGGGCACCGGCGGCATGCGGAGCAAGCTCCGGGCAGCTCGGTTGGCCACGGCCGCGGGGGAATCGGTCATCATCGCCAACGGCGCCCGATCGGGAGTGCTCGATGCCATTTTCGAGGGCAATCCCGTCGGGACGTTGTTCTTGCCCCACGGTATCACGGTCCCGGCCTGGAAACGCTGGCTCGGCTTTGCGGCCCGGCCAAAAGGCCGGCTCGTGGTGGACGCCGGCGCCCGCCAAGCTGTACAGGAAAAGGGGCGAAGTCTCTTGCCGATTGGGATCGTGCAGGTCACTGGCCCTGCCGGCGAGGAAACGGTGTCCTTCGGCAAAGGCGATGTTGTTGCGTTGTGTGATACGGCCGCCACGGAATTCGCCCGCGGTTTGACCAATTATTCCGCAGCCGACGCCCGGCGCATCTGCGGGCTGCGCAGCGATCAAATTGGAGAGGTACTCGGTACCGTCCCCTACGAAGAGGTGGTGCACCGCGATAATTTGGTGGTGATCCTTTGACACCTGCTCTGCTACGCACCAGGGACGGCATGGCAAGCTGCGTAGTTTCGGATCCCGCAGGCCGGTAAGATGAGGATCGGGCAATAATTGGAGCAGCCGGCGTTAGAACCGGTTGTTTCGCTCGTCCTTTTGGATAGACCATCGATGGCGTTTCCCTCGGCCGTTGGGCTGGGGTGGGTTACAACATGAAGTCAGGCCCCTCTGAGCCGGTGCCGCGACACGCGGAATTTGATGCTCTATACCGGAAGCACAGCCGGGAGGTCTGGGCGCTGGTCTATGCGCGCTGGTTGAATGCTGACCTTGCCCTGGACATTGCGCAAGAAGCGTTCCTGCGCTTGTGGAAACAATGGGGACAAGGGGAGACCATTCTGAATCCCCGGGCCTGGTTGCTGCGCGTGGCACGCAACCTGGCGGAGGACCATGCGAAGAGTTCCTTCCGCCGCAATGGTACGCATCCGCCGCAGATCATGAACGGCATCCGCGCGCAGGCCCGGCTGCCTTTGGAACAACTGGAACGTGAGGAGACGTTCGAACAATTGCGGGAAGTGATCGCCCAACTTTCCCAGGCGGACCGCGAGATCTTGACCCTCCGGTACGCCCTGGATTACAACGCGAGTCAGATCGCCGACGTCTTGGCGATCACAGCAACGGCTGTCCATATGCGCTTGAGCCGGGCCCGACAGCGGCTGGCGGAGCGCTTGACGGCCCTGGGAGTGGTACCAAATCCATGAATTCTCTCCAACCGCATCGAGCAGGCTCCCTCGAACGGGATCGTTCGGCCGACGATCTCGACGGGCTGCTCTCCAGGTTTTTTCGGGCCCAGATGCTCGAGCCTTGGCCGGCGCTGGAGCCGCCGGCCATGCCGTCGGTCCGCACAGAGGGGGGCGCCGCACGCCGCCTTTCTGGTTTTCGCAGTCGGTTCGCTCTGGCCGCCTCGTTGCTGATTCTGTTGCTCGGTCAGCTATTCGTGTCGAGCCAATTCTCGGGTTTGGCACGCCTGGCCCCGGACAATAATCGCGGCAGGCTCGAAGCGACGAACCGGATTGACTCGGCTCCCGCGCTCGCGCCCAAGCCGGCTTCGAGCCTGAAGAAGACCGACGCCCATCATCCGGGCGAACGCACACCGATCCCTCGTCGTTAGGCAGCCGCATGCCCATCGCCGGGAAATGCCCGCGGAGCATTCGGTTCTCCGCGGGCGTCCCCTTCCCTTCTCGTCCTGGCTGGCTATACTTCCTCCGGTTTCCCTTTCCCTCCGGAGTGTATTGCCATGATCATCTCCTCCCGCCGCCAGTTTTTGCAATCCGCTGCCGTCGCTGGGTCGGGCTTGGCCTGGGCATCGCCATCGCTGCGGGCGATCGAACCGGTGCACCGCCACGGCAAGTCCCACATCCGGCTCAGCATCGCTGCCTATAGTTACCGCAAGTACCTCCTGTTGACCATCAAGCCGAAGCCGCCCATGACGCTCGACGATTTTATCGACACCGCCGCCGACATGGGCCTCGATGCCGTGGAACCAACCGCGTATTACTTCCCTGAAACCACTCCCGAGTATCTGGCCCACCTCAAGGGCCACTGCACCCGGCTGGGTCTCGACATCAGCGGCACGGCGGTCGGCAATAACTTCTGCATCCCTGACCCGGCGAAGCTCCGCGAACAAATTCAGTCCGTCAAACAATGGGTCGAACACACCGCCCGGCTCGGAGGCAAGACGATCCGCATTTTCGCCGGTCCTCTGGCCAAGGGCGACTCCGAGGAGAAGGCGCGAACGCGGTGCATCCAGGCGATCCAGGAAGCGTGCGACCATGCCGGCAAATACGGCATCTATCTCGCCCTGGAGAACCACGGCGGCATCGTGCAGACGATCGACCAGATGCTGGCAGTCGTCAAGGGCGTCCAGCACCCATGGTTCGGAGTGAACTGGGACACGGGCAATTTCCAGAGCGCGGACCCCTACGCCGATCTGACCCGGCTAGCCCCGTATGCCGTGACGGTGCAGATCAAAAGCGAAATCAAGCGCATGGGCATGCCCAAGGAGGAGGCGGACCTGAAGCGGCTAATCGGCATCCTGCGCGCTGCCGACTATCGCGGTTATGTGGCCCTCGAATACGAGGCCGCGGAAGACCCCAAGACTGGCGTGCCGCGTGAAATCGAGAAGCTGAAGCCGTTGATGGGATGAGCCGTTCAACGCTCCGGCCCCGGCAGACGCGGAAGAAGGAAGCGTTGATACAACCTGCCAACCAGGATTGCTTCGAGCGTTGGGGCAAGGATTTAAACCGTAAGAAACCTCGTCCCCCGTCCAGGAATCGCGATCGCGCCTAACCGGCGAAAGAAGCAAATGGACCCGGTCCAAAATCGTGCGTCGGGTTGAAACACGCTAGGTAGGTGTCAAGTACCTCGGCAAAGCACCGTGCCGGTAACGTATGCTGCATCACTCCCATTGCGCAGCCTCCCTAGCGTGGCGCGTCGTTCAGCGGAGCTGAGCTGTCCGACGGTTCGCTTGTGAATCGAAGATTGCAGCCTCGGTGGCCAAGCCTGGACCGAATCCCAGCGCCACACAAGGCAGCGGCGCGCCCCGGTCGCGCAAATGCCTGAGAACGAACAGGATAGTGGGAGAAGACATATTGCCGCACTCCGCCAGGACCTCGCGCGAAACCGCGGTCGCATCCGGACCCAAGCCAAGCGCCTGCTCCACGGCGGTCAGGATGCGCGGCCCGCCCGGATGGATGGCCCAGGAAGCGATGTCACCCAGCCGTAGCCCGCATTCTTCCAACCACTCTTCCAACCACGGCCGCACATGCCGGGCCAACAGGTCGGGCACCCGTGTGGACAGCGTCATCTCAAAGCCGTGGTCGCCGATGCTCCAGGTCATCGCCGATTCGCTGGCGGGAAAGAGACAGGCACCCGACGCAACCGCCTGCCAGGCATCCGCCGGAGCGTCCTCGGGCGAAACTCCCACCAGCGCGGCCGCGCCATCGGCAAACAACGCGTTGGATACCATTTTTTTTGGATTCCAGCGGTACTCATAATGCAAGCCGCAAAGCTCCACCGCAGACAGCAGAACACGGGCGCCGGGCCTGGCTCCGGTGAAGGCCCGCGCAACCCGTAAACCGTTGAGTGCCCCATGGCAGCCCATGAAACCAACGTGGGTCCGTTCAATCGTCGGTTTCAGCTCGAGCCCTTTGATCAACTCCACGTCGACGCCAGGCGCCCGGAAGCCGGTACACGAAACCGTCACCAGATGGCTAAGACTCCGCGGGTCCACTGCCGCCTCCCGCAGCGCCCGCCGGGCGGCTTCTACCGCCAGGGGGCCTGCCTCCTCGGCATAGTGTTGCATTCGCTGACTCGTGGTCGGTCCAGGGGCATCTTCGTGATCTTGTGGGAGAAATACCGACCCCGAGTGCCTGGTGCCGTGCAGGACATCGGCCATGATTTCCTGGGAGAACGCCAGGTGACGGCTCCGAATGCCGCTTTGGCGATAGAGGGCCGGCAGCAGGTCGGCTTGCTCCTCGGTTCGGCAGCAAATCGCTTCCGCGATCCGGACCGCCTCCGCCTGCGTGATGGCGGTGGCCGGTAAAGCGGTGCCGATACCCAACAGAGCGAGACTCATGTTCCAGCTACTTTCCAGCGAAGCGGCGGAGAAACGGTTTCGCCAACCCCGGTGCGTGTGACAGCACGGCCAACAACAGGTGTACCAAGGCCGGACGCCGCAAGGTCTGTGCCGCCAGCCGGCACAGGCGTTGCTGTTTGGCAAGCAGGCAAGCATAGCGGGCGGCCCATTCCCGCGCCCATTCCGGTCTCCACGCCTCCTGGGCACGGTGGGCGAGCGGTGCCACGGCGAGACCGGTTGCCAGGGCCCAGGCGATTCCTTCGCCGGTGAACGGCTCGATGTATCCAGCTGCATCACCCAGGACCAGAACGCGGTTGCCACCGAGACATCGCGCCCGCCGGGTGAGTGCGGGCGTGCCGCGCCAGGCGCGTCCCGCGAGATCGGGAATGTTCGGCCAGCGAACCTGGTCGAGGAGCTGGGCCACGGCCCCTCCGGGACCGCCGGCTTGCTTTACGAGTCCCACGTCCAATGCGGCCGCCAAATTCAGGCGTCCGTCTTCGCGCCGCACCAAACCCACATAGCCACCCGTCCCACAAGTCATGTAAATGATACCGGTACGGTAGAAGGCGGGTGCTCGATCCACCAGCACGCCGGCCCCGATGCGCGATCCCTTGGCAAGGGTAGGCGCAAGGCTGGATTCGCCAGACGGCCCGAGACTGCCCAGGCCGACGGCAACGAGCACCAGCCGGGCGCGGACTTCCTGTCGCACTTCCGGACGCCGAAGGATCACGGATCGAAACGATTGCCGCTCTTCTCCCAGGGCAGCGAGAACACCGGGCAAGAAATCCGCCCCTGCATCTCTTGCCGCCTGGACCAGTGCCGCATCCAAGGTCTCGCGGGAAAGGGCTACTCCGCCGGCCAGCGGGAGCGCCACCTGGCCATTGGCAGCGGCCAGCTCGATGTGGCGGAGCGGCACGGCCCCCCGTTGCCCGGCCAAACTTCCAAGGCCCACCCGATCCAAAGTTGCCAGGGCCCCGGCATTCAAGCAACAGCCACACACCTTCCAGCGGGGGAAGTGCGCTTTATCCACCAGCAGCACCGAGCTTCCCATCCGCACCAGCTGGTGGGCCGCCAGCGACCCTGCCGGTCCGGCTCCCAGGATGACGACATCCCAGCATCGGTCGCCGGCCTGCTCGCAGCGGAGGGTGGGGGCGATGTTCATGGGCGCTCCCATTCCAGCAGCATCCGGCATGGCCACCGCCGCGACACATGGGCAGTGTCCAGACCTGCCCGCCGTGCCAAGGTGACCAACTCCGCCGCCGTAAACGCCCCTTCCACGGAGCGCGGCCCATCGGTATGCACGACATCGCTGGCAGACAAAACCCGGGTGGCCAGGAACGCCAGGACGTAGCCGGACCAGCTGCGAACCAGGTCGTTAATCAGGAAGAGATGCCGAGCGGCTGCCGCCATGGCCTGGATGAGACCGATCGCTTGATCTTCCTCGAGATGGTGCAGAAAGAGCGAACTGGCCACGATATCGTAGCTGTCCGGAAGTCCGTTCTGGAGAACGTCCCATTCAAAAAAATGGAGATCGGCCTGGCATGCTTGGGCACGCCGGCGTGCATACTCCACGGCGCAGGGGCTGCGGTCGCAGCCGGCAATTTCCAGCTTCAGTCCGGCGCGGCGGGCCTTTTGCCAGAGGCGGAGGGGAATATCGCCACCACCGGTGGCCACGTCGAGCAGGTGGAGCGGTTGATGCGGGTGTCGCTGGAGATGATCGCGAATGGGCCGCCACAAGAGGCGGGCACTGCCGCTCCACCAATTGATGCGCTCCAGCCCGCACAATGCCTGGATATGGCGGTCCGCGGCCAAATCGGGTCGATCCATGATCTCCGGCCGGCGTCGGCGCTGGGCAACCGAGTGAAGCAACAGCATAGGGGCATCCTGTGGACAGCGGCCGAAGCTCTCGTAAACTCATCGTACCAAAGCCCATCCAAAAGACAGCGCCCAGCAGCCGGACTGGCGGAAACCGCCCGTGCGCTGACTCCCCCGGAACGCTTTCCCCGCTTTCGGCGCGACCTTGACCCCCTCTGCCAGCGTATTAGAATGGGAACCATTGCAGTGTCTTCGGTGGGGCTTGCGGCCGTACACCGGAACATTGTTTCTCCATCCTTGTTTCTCCTGACACCGAGGCATCTGCTATGAAATCGCTTGGTCGGATTGTGCTGGCCATTTTCGCTGTCGTCGTCCTGGTAGCCGGCATTACCTTCGTAAAGCAATACCAGGTCAGCCCCAATGAGGCCCCGACACCGCCCGCCAGCTCGCCGGGGGCCGTCCGGGCAGCGGAAATCAAGCTGACGTTCCCCAAGGGAGTGATCTGGGAATGGCAACCGGCGAAGGATGGCGAATTCGAACAGCAAAGCGAAGGATTCAAGGATTTCTTGTTCCAAAACGACAATTCCGTGCCCGTGGAATTGGGCCTGAAGGCGAAGAGTTGCAAGTGTTCCGAGGTTTCTGTGGGGCTCCTTCCCGCTGCGGATGTCCAGCGCTATTCCAGTGAAGATGCTTCCAAAGCCGGTGCCGATACGGCCAAGGTTCAGACGCAGAAGCTCGAAGTCGATGATCTGAAGGGAGTCATCGTGGCCCCCGGCGACGGGGGGGTGATTCGCCTCAACTGGAAAGATAAGAAGGATAAGGAGCCGCACGAACGGTATGAGCGGCTCGTCGTCGATGTCTGGGCACAGGCACAAGCGGGCGGTCCCCGCACCATTCATAAACTGGAGCTGCCGATTACTTACGTCCCCGCCCTTCGTATCCGGGAAGACATCCTGAAGCTGCCCGATCTCTACCTCAACGGCAAAGAAACCCGGGAGTTCAAGTGCTGGTCGTCCACGCGGCCGAAGTTCTCCCTGACGGCCAAGGAACGGACAGGCGATCCGTGCTTCGTCTGTTCCTGCATGCCGCTGACAGACAAGGAACGTCAGGAGATGGAGGAGTCCACCAAAACGCGGGTGTTGTGCGGCTACGTGGTCCGGGTGACAGTGAACGAGCGGCTCAACGATAACGTCCAGATGGAGCTGGGGCCGTTTGGCCGTCGGATTGACCTCAAGAGCGATCCCGACATCGAACCGACGAGTGTCCTGGTGGCCGGCGTTGTCCGGGGGGATGTTACGGTTGAAACGGACGATGAGAGAGGCGGCATCCTGCTGGGGCCCTTCCCGGCCAAGAACGGCATTACCAAGGTCGTCAAGCTGACCGCCCACCGCCCCGACTTGGAGCTGAAGCTGGACAAGGTGGAGCCGGACGGTTCGACGCACTTGAAGGTGATCTCGTTGAAGAAAACCAGCACGCCGGTCGGCGGCCGGACCAAGTGGGAGTTGACCGTCGAAGTTCCCCCCGGAGGGCCGTCGGGTCGATTGCCCGATCACAGTGCGGTTCGCTTGACCATACCCGGCAACCCGCCGCGACACATTCGCATTCCGGTCAGCGGCTTCGCCACCCAATGACAGGAAGCCAGGATGGCAGGACCAAAGTTCGGGGCGCGCGAAAGCGGTCGATGGCCACCCCGAACGCGGAGTACAGACTGCTGACCCCTGAATTCGGATCTGAGGAAACCGATCATGGTAAAGGAAGACCGAGAGCATTGGAAGCGGCTGGCTGCCAAGGCGCGTGGGGCCCTGGTCATGGCGATCCTGGCATGCACCGTTGTCGTGAGTGCCACGGGCCTCATCGCTGCGCGATGGTTGCTGCGGCCGGCGGAGGAGGATGAGCGGCCCGCAAAGCGCGCCGCCCTGGCAACGTCGCAGACCGCGCTCTTTCGGGATTGGCCCAAGCCTGATGTGGCCGTGGTGCTCTCGGGGCAGCAATTTGGCTACTTGCAGCCATGCGGTTGCTCCGAGCCACAAAAAGGGGGCCTGGCACGTCGCTTTAACCTGTTCCAAAATCTGCGCCAGCGCGGCTGGGACGTTGTGGCCGGCGACCTTGGGGACATTGCCCAGCCGGGCGGCTCGTCCACGCCATTGGAGCAAGCGCTCCTGAAATACAAATACTCGATGCTGGCCCTCAAGGAAATCAAATACAGCGGCGTGGCCATTGGCGCCAACGAGATGCGGCTGCATCTCCTGACCACCTTGGCGGAGTTTGCCCTGAATGAGCGTTCGCCCCGGGTGTTAGCGGCCAACCTGAAGGACAAGGAAAAAGAGTTTCCCGAGATGGTTGGTTCCACGACCGTAAGCACCGGCAAGGAAGGGACGCCGAAAGTCGGCTTCGTCGGGATTGTTGGCCCGAGCGTGGCCAAGCTATCCCAAGATCCCGAGGCACGCTTTGAAAGCGATGAGAAAGCCCTGCCGGCCGCGTTGACCGAGCTTCAAAAACAGGGCGCGGAGCTTCGGGTGCTGCTGTATCAGGGCACCCAGGAGGAAGCCACCGCTTGCGCCAAGCGGTTTCCGAAGTTCCAGATCATCTTGTGCCTGACTCAAGAGGAAGAACCCTCCGGACGGCCGGAGCAGGTTGGCAATAGCTTGATCATCGGCGTTGGCCACAAGGGCCGTTATGTCGGCGTCGTGGGGGCATACGGCGGCAAAACACCCGGTCAGCCATTCCAGTTGCGGTACGAGCTGGTCGCCCTCGGGCCGGAATTCGAAACGCCCGAAGGCAAGGAGAAGGACAACCCCATCCACGCGCTCCTCCAGCGCTACGCGGAGGAGGTACAGAAAGGGAATTACCTGGCCAAGTTTGTTCATACGGCCAAGCACCGTGTGCAGATCGATTTCCCGAAGGCGACCTACGTCGGTTCGGAGCAGTGCAAAAAATGCCATGAGGCCGCCTATGCGATATGGGAAGCGTCGCCGCACCCACATGCCTATGAAGCACTCGTAAACAAGGCCAAGCGACCGACGCTACGGCAATTTGATGGTGAATGCGTGGCATGCCACGTGATCGGCTTCGGCTACGCCGGGGGATATACGGATGAGCAGCACACGCCCAACCTCAAAGGTGTCGGCTGCGAAAGCTGTCATGGCCCGGCAAGCCTGCATGTTGCCAACCACAAAGATAAGCAGATTCGGGCGGCGCTCAATCCGTGGAAGGGGAACACCAGTCTGATCAATGACAGCTGCCAGAAGTGCCACGATTCGGATAACAGCGTGAACTTCAAGTTTGAGAAGTACTGGAAAGATAAGAAGATCGAGCACTAAAGAACACCGGATTGGGACCAGCAGCCGATTCTCCTTCCGATGGAGGTCACCCATGCAAAGCAAGATTGCGATGACTTTGTCCACATTGGCTTATCTCTTCTGTTTTTCGGCCGCGTCCGCTCAGGTATTTGAGACACCGAACGGGAACCCAACCGGTCCCTATGTCGAGGTTGGAAATAATCCTGCCGGCGGATACTTTAATTCCTGGCTGGAGCCATCCGAGGCCACGGCACTTAGCAGTCAATACCAGATTGGGTTGGCTGAAGCCCTTCAGCTTGTGGCAGGAGGACAAAGCTGGAATCTCCAGTATCAATATCTTTCTGGACAGTTCAGCCTGGGGACGTACGAGTCCTGGGCCAGTTGAATCCCCTATTTTACCCAGGGCCCATTTACGAGCGATTACCAAAGCCAGACGGTTGCATTTTCGGGAGGCGCCGCGATCGGGCTGCATTGGGACTCCGGCCCTGTCGATCCGGACCCTTCCTCCATGCATTGGCTACAATTGGTTTACTCCAATGATCAATACCGTTACTCGTCACAGCCGGTGGTTGATGCGGGCAACGGCGCGTACTATTTTATTGATGGCCCACAAACGTCACAGGGCATTCCTTGGTATGATGGGCCAACGAGCGACGGCGGAATGTCCACCGCAGACGCTGCGGACTACATGGACTACCCCGGTACGCCGTACTTGAGGCCCACATTCACTCAGTTCTACACTTATCGAGCCTGGTTCGTAGAAGGCACCAACGACTTGGTGATCTCCTATTACGGGGTTAGCTGGGGATTCTACCTGCAACAGTGAATGATCTCCAATCGCCTTCGCGTTTTCAGGTAGTGGCGATCTAAAAAGGGAGGTTTGAGCCTTGAGACTGATTACCCTTACTCTTGTTTCAAAAATCGCATCGGTGCTTTTATTCGCCTGCACCATCTTGCCAGTCGCACTGTGCGTAAAGCACGCTTTCGGACAAACCCCCCAGGATCTCATTGGTCACCAACGCCCTGTACGAGCTTTGGCCTTCAGTCCCGACGGCACCATTCTCGCATCCGGAAGCGACGATGGCACCGTCCGATTTTGGGATGGCTTAACCGGCAAACCAAAGCAGGTCATCCGCGCCCACAGGCTTCCAGTTTTGACAATCCGTTTTTCTCCCGACGGTAAGATCCTTGCGTCTGGTTCCTTCGCCGATGGGCTGAAACTCTGGAACGTCGGCAACGGTAGCCTAATCGCAAGCCTGCCATTGCCGCTGGAGTCAGGAGCACTGGTATCCTCTCTCGCCTTCACATCCGACGGTAAGAAGCTGGCCGCCGCTGTCGGGCGTGGCAGTCGATTCGCGGCTTCGCAAAGCGAACTGTTTGTGTGGGAACTGCCAAGCAGAATACAGTTACAGAAAATCTCCACCCCGTTTAGTGAGGGTCCACAGATAGCCTTGACAGCGGATGGGAGGGAAGTGGTGTTTGCGAGCGGAAGATCAGTCGGCGTGTACGATTTGCTTACTGGAGCCAAACGTCTGATCGCACCCGGATTCACTCCTGGCTTCGTCAACGCGATGGCCCTCTCACCCGACGGCACCACGTTGGCAGTTGGGTGTTCACACAAAGAGGAGTTTCAGGGGCAAAAAATAGATAAACACCAAATTCAGCTCTATGCATTCGCGACGGGCCAGGAAATGGCTGCTCTGAAAGGCCACGAGAGCTTCACGTTATGCTTGGCTTTCACTCCAGACGGGAAGCGTATCGTCTCCAGTAGCCGGGACGGGACAGTCAAATTGTGGGACGTTGCGTCGGGGCAGGAGCTCGCTTCGCTTGCGGGCAATGTTGGATCGGTGCATTCCGTGGCCGTCTCACCAGATGGGAAGAAGCTTGCCGCTGGCGGCGACAATGGAACCGTTCAGTTATGGACCCTACCACGTCCTTAGAACTCTAAAAATAGGCCCCTGGACCTCGAAGATCGAACTTGGAAAACTCTTCATTTCCTTTTTCTAAATTGCCGGACATGGCACAAGCATAAATGAAGAACGTTCGGCGACCGTCGCCGAACGTTCTTCTAGGGGAAGAGTTGGTGCCTGGTGATAAGAAGGCTGCCGAACGCGCCTCTGGGCACACCGAGTTCGGCCGGCAAGACAGCTCCGAGGCAGGGGCTTTGCCGCAAACACTTGGCGGTTTATCTCGCCTGCTCCCACGGGCGTCTGAGGCGATTCGGCAGCCTTTGGGCCGGTCGCCTCTTCGTGCTGTTCGGAAAGCAAACGTGGCGCGCAAGAAAACTTGCGCGCGGATGGAAATTTTTCTTCAAACCATGTGCGTCCATCATCACCGGGCCGGCTATTGCGGCACGGTTACGACCTCGCCTCCCTTCCGCGTAAACAGCGCACGCAACGTCTGGTCATCGATCGTCTCCGGCAGGAATTGAACCGCTCCGTCCGCGAAAAGTGCGGCAATCAGGCCATCATGATGGCCGACAAGTCCTTTGCGCGGGTTATTGAGATCAAGGTTCAAGTCTTCCGGCTTGGTCCAAACAACGGCCTGCTCATCACGGACATCGACGACCAAGATCGTATTGGATGTGCCATCCTGAATATCCTTGATGGGCACGCCCTGGGGAGCGCCTGTGAAGATGGCCGATTCATGCACTGGCGCCAGGTACGAGGTCTTGTTCCGAATACTCCCCCGCATACTGGGGCAACGGTAGACCGCCGGCATTCGGACGATCAAAGTCTTGTTGTGCTCGCTGTCCCAGGGTTCGTCCAGGTGAAATTCCTTGTAAAGTTTTTCCTCTCCCAGGTAGGGCAAAATGTGGACGCGCCAGCTCAGCAACGGTTTGCCAGCAGCATTAAAGGTGGCTTGTGCAGGAAAGTGCTTGTGAACATCGTGGTAGGTGTGTAGGCCCAGGGCGATGGTGGTCAGGTTTTGCGCACAAACATTGCGGCGAATGGGCTGCATCATGATGGTTTCAAGGCCGGTCACCAACTGGGCCGTTTCCGGATCGCTCAGATCTAGCGTGATGGTAAGCCGATCGTCTCGGACCACGGGTGCCAGCCGGCCCATGAGCTTGTCAATTGCCGGCAGAACGTGGTGGATGGTGTTGTCCCGGCTGAGCGCTTGGAAAGCAATGCCCAGCAGCGCGGCAAAGGAGTTGGCTGCGGCAGCGTCCTTGGACTGGATGACGATTTGCAGCGATTCTCGCGGCGGTCCGCTCATCCCCAGGGCGGCCCACAGGCATCCCCTTGTCAGAGTTGTGATCGGCCCGCCGCCCACCTGATTGGGCAGGTTTGGTAGGATTTCTTCAACGACTCGGCGAACATCAGCGTCCGGCACAACGAGCAACTGCGCGAAGCCATCCCCCGCGGCGGCAAAAGCGTTTGCCAGTTCCGGCCGCGGGTCAGGTTTGCTGGTACGCAATCGAGCCAGTGCGGCCTTGCTCCCGGCGAAGACGGCCTGGCCCACTCTTTCCGTCGTCTCGATGCCCAAGGGCACGGGTAGATACGGAGCCAGTTCGGCCAATCGTGTACTGCTCAGGAGTTCTTGAAGGCCGTTGGCGTTGGCACCGTTCTCGAGCGGAACGATTACGGAGAGATGCCGGGGCAGGTCCTTCAGGTCAGCCAATAAGTAAATGTCCTTGCCGCCGGCTTTTTTCACATCGGCAATCCATTGCGGAACGATTTGGCTCAAACGTTCGGCTCTCTCACCGCCCTGGTTTGCCAAGCTGAATAGCTTCACCAGGAGCGGATCCACATCCGCGCGTGTCAGATCCAGATGGACCAGGGCAACTGTCTGCCCATAGACGAAGGGAGCAATTGCTTGGGCGCGGGCCTCGGGACCTGAGCGCTGATCGGCGGCCATCCCGGGTAAAGCAAACGCGAGATGCAATAGAAGAATCGGTATCTTTCGCATGGTGGACTCCATTAGAGAAACGAACGGCAACGAGGAACCATCTTCTCAACCGATCGTATCCACTGCCGTTAACGTTCCAGGATCAATTCGTAGGTCAACGTATTGTCCGGTGTGAACCGCAGGCCGGGCGGAGCCGGTGCGGAGAGGCTCGCTTTCTTTCCATCCAGCTTGTACTGGAACGCTCTGCCCGTCATGGGATCGAGAGGAATGGGGACCGCGCGGATCTCATTGAGCGTGGCCGGCAGCTTGCCATCGTGAGCAGCCGCGTACAAGCGGATGGCCTCGATGCACCGCAAGGCAGCAATGCGGCGGTCAAGCCGGGTGGCTAAGGTATAAACCTTCAGAGGGTTTGGCACAAGGGCGAGCAAGGGTCCAACTTCTTGCTTGGCAGCCGCGAGTCGCTGTTCCATTTTGGTGAGCTCGGGCAACGCCTGCCAATAGGGCAGTTGGAACCACTTGAACAGGTCGTCGCGCATCTGTTCGAATCGCTCGAGGCTCTGGATCATCACGACCTGGAGTGCAGACATGCCTTCGACATCTTCTGCTTTCCGCCCGTGGCCAATCAGTGCACGCTTTGCTTCGGCGTACTGTTTGGAAACCAGGGCGGTCAGCTCCAGCTTGCCTTCCCAGTTCTCCCCTTTTGGGGTTGGATGATCCTTCAGCAAGGCGATGAGGTGGAGGGCGTTTTCCTGGAGCTTTTGCCGCTGCTGGGCGGAGAGTCGGGTGTCGACCTGGCGCAGCTCCGGCAGTTCGGTGTAGATCAGCATCTTTTCGCCCTGGAGCGGCTTAATCAGACCTACCATCGGACGGGGTAAGCTTGTCAGCGCCCAGTAGAGATTGGGAGATCCCGGCGTCTGGATGAACGCTTCCACCTGGTCGGTCATGCCCATCGAAATCGCCACCCCGACCAGGGCGCTCACTAGAAGCGGGGCATCGCCGACGTCCCGCCCGAGGGCATACCCCGTTTGAAGCGTACCCAGCGCCTTGTCGTAATGGTGATCGGCGATCTCGAGCCGGGCGCGAAGGGCCAGCACGTTCGCGGTAATTCGGAAGCTCTGGACATCGGGCAAGAGCATGCGGACGCCGTCCTGGCGGAGTCGGCGTGTGTAATCCCAATCCAGATACTCGCGGCGCGCCGCCAGGTCGACTTCATGAAACTGTTGAGAGTCCAAGATCCAGTCCAGGTCTTTACGCGGCAAATCCTTGAGCGGCATTTGCAAGGCCCGGTCAACCTGGTCGAGAAAGCCCTCCCGACGCCGCCAGCCATCCCATTCGGGACTGAAGCTGCGAAAATACAACTGGGCCCGGTTGCCCGGAGCCAAATCTTCTACCTGCGGCAGCAAGTGGTACCGTAGCGCCGGCGAAGGCGCTGCGGCAGGATGGATCGTGAGCTGGGTTGGTTGCTCGAGGTTCTGAGCCCCAGCGGGGATTGCGGCCCCCAAAAGAAGCGCAAAGCTAGCGAGGCAGTGTCTCATGCCGCGTCCTCCTCTTGAGATTACGGACCTGGTTTAGGCCCGCGATATGGTTTCGGATCAAGGGGGTTGCATGCGCAACCATTGGTTCCAACTGAAGAGATCTCTCGGCCCGCTGAGGGGGTCCCGCTGCCGGGCCCCGAGTGTGGCCGCAGGAGCAGGGATAGCATCGGCGCCCCAGGCAAAAACGAAGCGCTCGAGCCGCCCATTGCTCAGCAGATCCGTTTGCAGCCCAGCGTCTTCGGCTGCCGGTGAAGTGCCATCTTGAAGCGGACGTTGCTGAGCGACCAAATGATCAACCGCCGATGCTGCTGGCTCCGCGCGCTGATAGACGATGCACTGAATACGCTGAGGAGCCGGGCTAAGGAACCGCCCCCAGCCCACCACGGCCGCCAGTGCGGCTAGCCCCGCGGCGATCGTTCGCCAGCGCCGGCTCTGCTGTCCTGCCGAGGCTCGACCGGCACGGAACAGCACCTGATCTCGGTCCAGCCGGCCGGCACAAGGACTCAGCCCGGTCAAGGCCTGGGCCAAGGAGGCTAGCTCGGGACCGTAGGCTTCTGGGGACATGGAGCTCCTAACCTTTCCCGCAGGGTCAAAAGACCCGCCATATACCAGCGATGAGCCGTGCTCGACGACGTGCCGGCCAGTTCGCCGATCTGTTCGAATGTTAAGCCGCCCCAGAGATGCGCGACGATGGCTTCGCGCTGTTCTAGCGGCAGCATTTGCAGGGCGGCGGTCGCAGCCGCTGCGTCAATCGCGGACGCTTCGGCCGGAACGAACCACGCCGGCCCACGGGTGGCAGCAGCGCCCTCATGAAACCGCCGGCGCTTGGTGGACCGCTGAGCACTGATCGCGCCGTTGCGGACCACGCGGTATAGCCACGGTACGATTTGGTCCGGCAGCTTCTTCTGGCAGACCAGCTTGAGCAGTGCTTCCTGAACAACATCCTCCGCCACGGTGCACCATTGCCGTGCGTACAGCACCAGTGCCGCCGCGTGCTGGTCAATCAGCCGCCCGAGAAGCTCTGGATCCATCATAGTGATGACGCCGGCCGAGGCGTTCTATCCCACAAGAGCAGCACTAGGAATTACACCACACTGCTCCCATCCGACAAAGGTTGAGGATCGGCGCGCCGTAGGATCTATCGCGGAGCATTCGCCGCTTGATTCTCCCGAGCGGCGCTGGGAGAATTGAAGTGCCGAGGATGCGAAGGAGAGCAAGCGTGCCAAGAGTTGTCACTCCCGCGGAGCTTCCCCACCCTTCTGGGATTGCTGGACGTTTGGCCTTCAGTACGAACGCCTACCTCAAGTTTTCCTTCCCGGAAGCGGTGCGCCGATTGGCGGCCATTGGCTACCGCGGAATCGAGATCATGGCCGATGTGCCACATGCCTGGCCGGCCGGCTTGCTCGACGAGCAAAAGCGAGCCATCCGAGAAACCCTGTCCGGCCTGCGGCTGGCGATTTCCAACATCAATGCTTTCATGATGAACGCCATCAGCGATTCGCGGCAACGCTATTGGCACCCTTCCTGGATTGAGCCCGACCGTCATTACCGCCAGATCCGGATCGACCATACCCGCCGCAGTCTGACGTTGGCCCGCGAGCTCGGGGCCCCGTGTATCACGACCGAGCCCGGCGGACCGGTTGCACCGGGTTCCTCGTGGGCGGCGGCGCTCCAGCTTTTTGTCGAAGGACTCAAACCGGTGGCGGAGCATGCCGAGGCGGAAGGTGTGCTCTTGCTCATCGAGCCGGAACCGGGACTGTTGATTGAACGGGCCGATCAGTTTCTGGAGCTGATGCAGCACATCGACTCCCCCGCCGTGGGCCTGAACTTCGACATCGGCCATTTTTACTGCGTCGGTGACGACCCGGCGCCGGCCGTGCGGCGGCTGGCTCCGTATATCCGTCATTTCCATCTCGAAGATATTGCCATCACGCGGGTTCATCACCACCTGATTCCTGGCGACGGCGCAATCGACTTCGCTTCTGTCTTCCAGGCGATTCAGGAGATCGGCTACGAGGGTTGGATCACCATCGAGCTTTATCCCTATGTGGATGATCCCGATCGCGCGGCTCGGACGGCACGGGAACGAGTCCTGGCCATTCTTGGAAAAACCTGAGCGTCGGTAGGAAAAAGGGATCTGGAACCGCGAAGGTAGGGTTCCAGACCCCCTTCTCCTCACGTCGTGGAACGAGTGAGCTCGATTGGGATCCGCCATGCACCATACGACTTCCCCACCCTATCGCACTTCTTCTCCGCACCGCTTCTCCACCCCACCCTTTTCCCTCCGCGCGTATGCTCAGCTCTTGCGTTTGCCAAACGTCTTCACGGCCCTGGCGGATATTTGCCTGGGATGGCTGGGTGCTCTTGCCGCGGGCATGCCCGTGTCACGCTGGCCCAGCTTCATCTGCTTGATGGGCGCCTCGGCTGCGCTTTATTCCGCCGGCATGGTGTGGAATGATTTTTTCGATCTCGAGCAAGATCGGCGAGAACGTCCCTTTCGGCCATTGCCGTCGGGCCGCATAGCCCGGCGAAATGCTGCGCGGCTGGGTGTCGCGTTGCTGGCTGCGGGCATCGGATTTGCCGCCCTGGCCAGTCCATTTCAAGCGTCGGCACCGTGGAGCGCGTTGCTCCTTGTCGTTTGCCTGATCGCAGCCATTTTGCTCTATGATGCTTGGCTGAAGCGAACCTGGCTTGGACCGGTGGCGATGGGGACGTGCCGATTCCTCAACATCCTGCTGGGACTGAGCTGTGCCGAGGCGACCAGCTTGGGTTGGCCTGCACGGATTTACTTGGCCTCGGTCGTTGGTCTGTACATCGTGGGCGTGACCTGGTTCGCACGGACGGAGGCCCGCGTCAGCAACCAGTCGCAGCTTCGGGCTGCTGCCGGAGTGATGGCCACGGCCCTGGTGTTGGCGTTGGCTACCCCACTTTGGTCGATTGGAGGCACCAGCTCGGTGCTATTTCCCTATCTCCTCGTAGGGCTTGGCTTCCTGGTCGGAATCCCCGCGGCGCAGGCGATCGCCGAGCCGACGCCCGGCCATGTGCAGCGGACCGTCAAACGGGCCATTGTGGGGCTTGTTGTTCTGGATGCTGCGCTGGCGACTGCACTCTGCGGCATGCTGGGACTTATGATCCTGGTCTTGTTACTGCCCCTCCTGTATCTGGGACAGTGGATCTATTCGACCTGATGCCCGCGGCGGTGGTTGCTGTCTGTTTGGCGACGATTCAGGTAGCCGCCGTCCCATTCGCCCCCGAAGCCGGTGCCGGCTGCTGAAAGCGAATCAGGACCCAGCGCACCCAGTAGATCATCCGGGCCACCACCCACAGGAACACGAACAACCCCGTAACCAGGGACCCGCCACGGGCCAGCCAGACCAGGCCGCCCAGCATCAGGAATTGTTCTGGCCACAGCGCCCATAGCCACGCCAGCACGCGCGGACAGGAAGGCAGAAGCCAGGCTACCAAGAGCAGAAGGAGAACGAGGCCCGAGTAGCCAAAGGCTTGCCGCGTCTGTTCCGTTGCGACCCCACCCAGGCGCAAATGCGGTTCGGAGCTGTCCGCGTGGACTTGCCAAAACGTGGGCGTGCCGGGCACTGCCGATGCGTAGAAGTCGTCGGCTCCTTGGAGGTGATTGGATTCCGCTCCATCCGAAGTTCGGTCGGTCCGATGGCCCGAAGCTACTTGGGTCTCGGCTTGGGTACGGATCCGTTCGAAGTGATACGTGTGGGAAAGCTGCCGGTTCTCTGCCTGGAGCTTCCGCAGCCGGGCCGCCAAACTCGCACCGTCGACGCCAGTTCGGTCCCATCGGCCAGGAAAGGCCAGCTCGAATTCGGCGTCTCGACACTGCCGGTAGAAATGCACCTGCGCGGTCAAGAGCTGGCGCCCTCCCCCTTCCTCTGCTTTGCCGGCTAAATGTTTGGCCAGGACTTCCGTCGCTTGCAATTGAGCGGCCGCGCTCCGTAGCGCGCGCTCGGCCGCGTTGCTTGGATCCGTGTTCCCTCCGACATCGACGAGGCGGTAACCGGGAGGAATGTGCACCGTCCAGAAGGTCGGTTGCCGGATCGCGCCGGGTGGGGGAAGGACATTCTCCAAATGGGGCTCTTCCAGTCGGAGCAGGTCGAGTCGTTCGCTGTCCGCTGAAGAAGTCCAGCAAAGGCGGAGAATTCCCAAACGGCTGCCCCCGGTCAGGGGTAGCCAAAACCGCTCGGCCCCGGCTTTCAAGGGCGCGATCTCCTCGCCGTCCAGCGTGGCCGTCAGCAAGGTGCCACCTGCCGGCAGCAAAATGCCCAGGTGCGTGCCAGATTCCTGGTAGAGCCAATAGGTCGATTCGTGCAGCCAGCGGCGGCCGTCGCGAAGCACCGCCGCCTGCTCGTTCAGGAAAAGCTGGGCCGCCTTGGATTCCACCAGGGGCAGGTCCGATTGCAAGTGGAGCTTCCAGTCCGCGGCATCGATCTTCCAAACCGGGTTGGCAAGATTGCGAAGGCGGTCGGTCGCAGCCGGCCATCGGCCCAGGGCCTGATCCGCGCCGCTGACGGTGACCAGGCCGTGTTGCTCCTCGGGCCGCAGTCCTTGACCGATGATTGCCAGCCAGCGCTCCGAGGAAGTTGCTTCTTCCACGCTCACATCCGGCATGATCACCAGACCATTGTTGTCCGGGGTCAGGATTCCAGTGATTTGGCAAGCCAAGCGTCCGGTCCAGGCGAACGGCAGCTCGAGGACCCAAGTCCGAGCGAGGGGATCTCCCCGAAGCTCACGGTGACGGATGTTTGGCGGAACATCCAGCCGCACCCCTTGGCCCTTCCAGCCGTGCAAATGGATCGTCACCGTGCGCGATTTGCGTGGGCCGATTTCGTAATCGAGCATGGCCTGAAAGACAATCTGGCGGTCCCGGACTTCGATCAGGCTCAACGTCCGCACATCCGCCGCGGCGGTGAGCGGATGAAGCCGAAAGACGCCGGCATAACTAGGTTGGCGGGACAAGAATCCTTGCTCGCGATCGGAGTGACCGGACTCGGGGAGCGGTCCGAGATTACGCAGATGCTCGGCATGCACGGCCCAGCCTTTCTCGGCAAGAATGCGCAAGAAAGTCGTCTGTGGCGTCGCACCCACCACTGCAAGGCACGGTAGCTCAAATGCCGCTCGTGGCTGGTTCACCGGTCTCGGTAGCGATCCCGTCCATTCGAGTGTTGTCTCGGCAAGCGCACGCTGGAGCCAGATCTGGAGTCGACTACCCGACCGAGACCAGCTCCGCACTTCCGTGCCGCGCACATCCGTGACGAGCACGGGGGTGGGGACTTCCCACTCCACCAGAGTCAGATCCTTTTGGGCTGCTGTCAGTATCGCCCGGACGTGCAGGTTCGCTTGCTCCGGACTCAGGTACCAAGTCAAGTCTTGAACGCATTCGCATCCGGAACCCAGGGGATGCAGGTCCAGCCGCAAGTAGGGCTCGCTGCCGGCAGCACGCTGAAAATGGTAGGCGCGCGCCGGCGGGCCAGGATACTCCGTTCCTGCTGGCTGCCACTGACTCTCGAACACGGCAGGCTCAATTCCCAGAACACCGCGTGAATCCGCAACCGAATCTTGCAATCCTACCACCCGATAGGCCAAAAATCCGTCGCGGAAGGAAACGCCTTCGGGAGTCGGCAGCGATAGCGCAGCGGTTTGCGCTGGCGGCCGGCGCGGCACCAGTTCAAGCAACACCTGTACCGTGTTCGTCACCGGGCCTTGGAAAGCCAGGCGGAGTCGGCGCTGGCCGGCGCTGCCGAAAAGGGTCCAATCCTGTAGCCGGGGGCCGACGCCCGCGGTGCTGGTCGAAACGGTTTCTACCTGACGCACTTCCAGGCTGTCGGGCAACCGAGCGGTTAGCTCGGTGATCGCTCCCCGTGTGATCACGTAATCGAGGAGCGCCACGAGCCGGCTGCCGGCTGGCCGCAAGTCCCAGTAATACGCTTCCTTCACTTGTACCGCTGGCGCTGGAGCTGGCTCGGGTTCTTGCCGCCAGTGGACAACCAAGCTGCTGATGCGACCGAGGTCCGCGTCCAGGCGGATCCCTTTGGGATCCAGATGGACTTGCTGGGCTCCACGAGCCGAACTGGCCTGGAGGTAGTGGGCGCCCGGCGGCGCCCACAACGTCAATTGACTCTGAGCCAGCTCCGGGATCGTGACGCGCAGATCCTGGTCCTCGGCCACGCCGATGCGGACGGCGAACCGTGTCCGCACCCTGTGCACGCCGCGCCCCTGAACCTTCAGGGAATATCCCGTTTGGGGGGGCGGTAACGCGGCTGGATAGGCTTCGTTGCCGTCCAGGAGAACTTCGCGAAGCTCCACGCCGCCCAAGGGGAGGGAGAGTACGGTTGGTTGGTCGGTGAACGAGCGGGCTTGAAACTCCGCTTCGAAGTCGGCAACGCCGTTTTCGACCGTTGCATGGTACTTGGCACTGAGCAGGAGCACGCCGCGAAGCCCGGCCGCTCCCCGGGATGCCAGCGATTCCAACTGCGTGAGCAGCTCCGGCGGGACGAGCGCGTTGAGCTTCTCCGGTGCGTTCGGTGGTCCGGGCACAAGCCAGACCGTGTAGGGTCCAGGAGCCGCCGCTTGTCCCGGCAAAGCCATTGTCAGCGCGATCGCTAATCCGACGGCGGCGGTACTGCCCGGCAGGTGGGCTGGCTTTCGGATGCGCAGCCCGGACACGAGATACCAAACCGCTACCCAGGCAATCCCGGTGCAAAGGGGCAGCCAAAAGACGGTGCGGATTGCCGTTGGCAGCCAGAGCAAACCCAGCACACTGCCCGTTAACCAAACCAGATTGAAATGATAGCGCAGCCGTCCCGCACGACGGCCAATCCACGATCCTGCCAGGAGCAAAAGGCCAGCCAGGGAATACGATACCCCCCAAAGGCCTTCCGGTCTCAGAAGGACAAGCGTTTCGTTCCCCGTCGCGCCGGGGATTGGCTCCCATTCAGTCCACGATTCCGGGTGGGGCAGGGAGAGCGAAGAGACGGCAGGGACTGATGCCGGCGTTCCGTTTCCCATTTCTGGGCGGCGGGGGGTGGCAGGTTCGGCATGGTCTTCGCGAAGCCATTGCGTAGCGCTCTGAAAACGACCCGAAAGATCCTGGCCGTGGGCGATTGCTTCGGCGATGGCCGGCTCGACCGAGCTGAACATCCAATGGGTCCGACCGCCCGGACTCCGCCAGGCAGCCCATTGCCGTTGCGTGGTCAGCAACGGCCCCGGCGTGCAAGGAACGCAGACCAGGCCGAGGCCCTCCAAGGAACGCAGCAACGGTTCGCCCTCGGAGGCCGTGGCGTGGATGATCCGGCTCGACACGTTGGCATGAATGGGTGTCGTCGGCCGAAGGCCGGCTTCGTGCAGGGCGGTGGCATCGACAACCAGGATTTGTTTCCCTTTCCACAGGTCGTAGGTGAGATCGTACAGCGCGTCACCCAGCGCCGTGTCTTTGTTCTGCCGTTGTCGTTCGTGGAGGTAAGTGTCGGCATCGGCGAGCAGCCGGTCTTGACGCTGCCTCCATGCTTCGGAGGAGAGGGCCGTCGAGGAAGCCGTGCGCAATGACAAGTGGAGCACCTTCCCTGCCCCTTCCGGGAATTCTCGGTCGGGGCCAGGGTGGCGCAGCAACAAGACGCTGCTGAGTGGCAAGAGGCCCGGCGGCAGACACCACGTCTTGCGGAAGGCGAGGGGAGTAACGGGGAGAACGGGCACCGGGACACACACGGCCGTCCAGAAGGACCCTGCCCGATACTCCAAAGCGTAAACCACTTCAAACGACTGAGTCGCTGCCTCGCCGGCAACCGGCAGCTCCACGACGGGGCCCTCTTCCGCCGACTCATGGAGCACCGGGTTGGCGACCCATCGGCCGTCGGCCTTGATCGCCAAGAGCTGGGCACCGGCCGGCAGACGCAGCGGCAAATTGCGTTGCTTCCAGCTCTGCAGTTGCAGGGAATAATAATTCAGGAGTCGGCCCCCAGGCTCGACATAGGTCCTCAGGTTCGCCTGTTCAATCACGGCCGATGTGGGACGATGATCCGGTGCCGCAATGCCGCTATGCACCACCAGGGAAGCCGGCAGGCGGTTATACCGAAACATCCGCCACGGTGTCGAAGTCCCTGTGCTGCTCGCCGCAGCGACTTCTCCTAGCCCGACCGTCTCGATTCGCGCCACTCCCGTTCCTGCCAAATAGAGCTGCACTTCCCCGTCCATCGGCTCGGCGGATAGGACGCTCAAGAGCGGGACTTCCCAACGCCTGGCTTCCGGCTGCTCGTGGATGGCTGCGAAGCCGGCGGCAGCCAGAGCGAGCGAATCGAGCGCGGTGCTTCCGGCCAGCACGCTCGTACTCAATTCAGGGACAACCAAGGATTGCTTGGCGGCCAGATCGAATGTCGCTTCCAAAAGGAGGGGTTCTCGCAGCGGTTGATCCAGGGTCAGCCGCCACCATGTGGGTCCATTGATCACCGGGTGGAGAAGAGCGGTGGCAGCGAGCGGTGTACCAGCGCCGAGAGGGAGCAACCAGGGGACAATCTCCGCGTTCGTGAGCCGCTGCACGGCTTTGACCGCATTCCGGCCCCCTTCGCTCCGCCAATTCCAGGGCCCTGCGATCGGAGCGGACACCAGCAGATCGATGGTGTCCGGGCTCCCCACCTCCGGCTGGAGGAGCAACCGGGTGAGCACGGCCGCACGGCCGGAGGCAAGGACGATCTCACTGGTACAATGGGCCCGGACCCGCGGCGAACGAGACCGGAGCTCCACGGTGCCGGTCACCGGCTGCTTTCCGAATAGATACAGAGCATCGGGCGGGTGCGCTCCCCAAGGAGGTTGCCGGAGAAACGCGGAAAGGGACTCGAGCAGTTCCGATTGCGGGTCCTCCGGGTCATCGTTGGCTGATCCATGATCGGCGGGTACTGGCCGCGCGGCGGTGCGAACCGTGGATTCATAAAGGGGGTCAATACGGATGGCAAGGGCGCCGGCGGAAGGACGGGCTCTTTGCGGGAGAACCTGGGGAAAAGGGATAGAGAAAGCTGCCGGCTTCGCCTTGTTCTCGCGTGAAAAGATTGGCCAGCTATTCGCAGGGCGGAGATGCAGCGTCAACCGCAACGTGCCTGGCGATTCAAGGGCGCGCTGCAACTCAACGATCAGAACCGTTTGGCCGCGCTCGCCGGATAAGGGGGTCGAATTCCACAGGAGTTCCTTGGGATGGAGATCCACATGGTCGAGGTACCAGTTCGCCGGCAACACAATCGGCAAGCGGAACAACCGGCCACGCACGATTTCATAATCAATCTGCACCGTCAGGGCGGCCGAGTCAGCGCCGATGTGCCACCAGAGCAGTTCGTGGACCCGATACTCCGGTTCTTGGATCCGAATCTGAGCATTGGGACGAGCCATCGTCGCCCCAGTGCTCAATCCCGACTGCAAGGTGAGCGTTTGCCCACCGGTGGGCTCGGACGCAGCCGTGAGGAGCTTGTAGCCGCCGGGCTGCCAATCTTCGAGCCGAACGTCTGGAGCCAGCTGAAGGAGGAGGGTTTCCCCTTGAAACACTCCACCCTTTAGTCGCAGCGCCGGGCTCGTCCAGCGGTCGGTGGGGGCCACGGCCGCCACACAGTGAACGCGCAGGGAAAGATTCCCTTCCAGCGCTTCATGCAGCAGGATCCGCAACCGGAAAGGTGCCCCGGGTGTTGGACCGCGGCGGACCTCCCAGGTTTCGATCTCCGCATTACCGATGCTGACGGCCGTGGGTTGGAGAATCGGATCCCCTTCGCACACGAGCTCGCTTACGCCGCTGTGCAAGATATCCAAGTTGAATTCGTAGTCTGCTTCCAACAGGTCCACCGCTAACCGCTGCTTGGTCCGGAGGCGGGCGAGCACGAGGGGAGGCGAATCCCCCGCCGAGGAGACGCGACGGACCAGCAAATCAATCGGAGCAACCCCGCCGCACAGCAGCCGCCAGGTCCGCTGGTCTGGAGAAGAGGCGGGGTGAGGACCGGACAGCAGGCATGTGTCGCCCACCACGGTAGCGGTGCGATCAGCGGGAAGCTCCAGTTCGAAGGACGTCAGGACGCAACTCGGCACCTTCAGCTCGAAGCGCAAGCCGGCCGGCCCCGGATCGCCCCGGGCGGACCAGGTCACGGATACCTGATGCATGCCGCACTGTTCCACCAACAGACCCAGCGACTTCCCGTCCAAATCGCCCACGATGGCATCGGTGCGATCGAGCCGCACCTGTCGCAAAGCGAGGTTGAGCGGCTGAAGCGGCAAGATGCCGGCGACCGCCCCCGAATGGACGATCGTCCATTGGCCCATCCCGACCAATGCCGTATCGATCAGGTTGGCACGATAACGTGCCTCAACCAACTGGGGCGGATGCTGGATTGCCTCGCCGGCGCGCGCAGCCGCGGCCACGTGGGCTTCGAAGTCGTCGCGCGCGATCTGGACCAAGGTGCCCTGGCGCGCACGCTGCAATTCCATCGGCAAACGTTCTGGGGAAATCAGCAGACGTCGTATCGGCAGGGGGTCACCGGACGGCGTGCCTGGCGCGGTCGGGCTGGGCTGCATTCCCAGCAGGCTGCCGAGTGCCGCGCTGCACAGCACGACTGCCAGCAGGACGAGTCTTGCAGGCCGATGGTGAAGCCGAACGGATGCGGTTCGCATGCTCACTGCCCACTGCTCCTCGGCACGATTGAGCTGGGACGCTTGGGCGGTTCATCGATCGTGGACGGATCGCGCGGCCGAGGGCTGGGGACGATCGAGGATCCTGTCTTGAGGCGGCTGAAGCCGGGCATCAAGACGACTTGCCGACGGTATCGTTCGTGCAGCATCCATTGCGCCACCACGGCCAGGAGCAATACCAGCACTCCAGGCTCGCAGCCGTAGAAGATGGCCGGCAATGTCGACGGAGCAGCCATGCCGATCGCGGCCAGGGTCAGGGCGGTCACAGCCAGGGCAGACCAGAACAGGACGCGCGAAAGCGGAGCCAGCCATAGGCCCAATCCCAGGACAAGGACTGTAAACGAACAGATCAACAACCACAGACGTTGAGGAACCTGCACCAGCGTCAGCGATGCTAACGTGGATTGCCAGCCGACCAGGCTCGGTTCATCCTCTGCTGCCGTGGATAGCGTGGTGGTCCCCCCAAGCCACTGTTCCAACTCGGAGCGATTCCAAGCTGGCCGAGGTGCCAAGAGCCAGCCCCACCAACCCCAGTGTTGTTCGACATCCGGACCGTCACGCCCGGAAAGGGCGAGCCAGCCGGCCGGCACACTGATTTGCCAGCGGGCACGACCCAGGAGAATGGCCTGCTTGAGCACAGGGGGTTGCAAAGTCAGGGAAAACGGTCCCTGCCGTTCGATCCGGCCCCCGTCGGCTTGGTAGCTCACATCCAGCAGGACCGGCCCGTGGTAAAGGTCCGGCTCCACGGACAGCCGCAGCCGTCTTCCGATCTCCGTTTCCTTCCCGCTGTCGTCCACGAAGTGGAGGGGAACTCTTTTGCCATCCAGCCGAACTTCCAGGTCGGACCGAGACAGGAGGACCGGCAACTCGATGTCCAGGTGGCGCGCACTCAGCCTGCTCAGCAAAAAGCGTGCGCGGTAGGCCTGCACTCCTTCCTCCCGGATGCTGGCTTCCACAAGGATGCGTTCGACCACGGCTGCGGAGAGATGAGCCGCGGCCGGTTCGGTCAGGCGGAGCAGCAGTTTGGCATCGTGGCTGCCGCCCAGTACGAGCATCGGCAGGCTCGCTTGCTCCGGAACGATCTCGGTGGCCAGCTCGGTCCACGGTCCACCGGCTAAAACTGGCTGCACATCCGGATCGCACCAGATCCGGACGCGCGTTTCACCCCGCGTTGCCTGCAACGGCTTGACGAGCGGAACAGTGAAGACGCTGGCGGGGTGGGGAATTCTAGACGCTTTTGTGCGACCCGTGCTGGCGCTCGGGCTGGCTGACTCTGGGAACTGCTCGCCGTTGAGAGGGAAGGTGTATTCCAGGGTCAACGTGTGCACCTTGCTGGTCGAAGCTGGGATCGTGACTGCCCATGTGCCGGGCGACCGAGATTCTTCCGCATCCCGTTGGCCGCCTTCCAGGATCTTGACGTGGGATTGCACTTCGGCCGGCACCGCAAGAAGCAATCGGCCTGGGGGGGACGACCCGAGCTGATAACGCAAGTGTTCGCGGACCCGGGCTTGATGTCCGATGAAGATCAGATCAACGATCGTTTCCACCGGCAGCTCCGGCCGATGGGAGCGCCACGCCAAATCGAGGCGTGGAGGCGTCCGTTCTCCTTGCCAGCTATATTCACGGTTTGCCAACCGGGCGGAAGGCATCGCCGTGGAGAGGGCATCGCCCATATTGCCCGGCGAGCTTCGAAATGAGCGCGTCACAAACTCCAACCCGTCGGGCAACGTCGCGTTCACCTGGCAGCCCCGGTCCAGGACGGGCAGCGAGGGAGCATCGTTCACGGCCCCGTGGTCGACGCTCCAATTCAGAGGCCGCACCAGTTCCAGGGACGCCTCACGCCGGCCTTCACGCACGGGATACGAACCGGGGAGCGTCAGGGCAAATGCTCGGTTTTGCTTCTGGGCCAGTTTGATCTGGGCAACCTGTTTGGTGCGATCGACGACGACGTCCTCGACAATTTCTGCCGGGGTAGCGCCCACCGCCTTGTCGTATTCGTAGTCGGCCGGCAGTGTGACTTCGAGTTGGTCCACGCCGGTGCGGATGGGGGTCAGTTCTATCCGTGTCGTCGCCCGCCAGTGAGCGGCTCCTTGGGCATCGGCTTCCAGGTGCAAATTCTGCGTGACGTGGGTCTCGACAGCTCCCTTGACCGATTCGAGTTGAAGCGTAAGCAGCGGCGGGGCGAACTGCGCCGGCTGCGCCGAACCCGGCATGTTCCAGTAGTCGAAGACGGCTCGGACATTTTGGCCACGCTGGTCCTCGCTGACCTCCTTCCGCCTCACTTCACCGGCGGCTTGCGGCCGCAGCCGCAACGCATCGGGCGCGTGGATTTCAATCTCCCCCTTCTGGGTGAGAGCGCCCACCACGGCAAACGGTCCAACGGCCAGGGAACTGGCCGGTCGGGGTTGGCGAATGTGCAGCACAAGGTGAAGGGGCTCTGCGCTCGGTTCATTCAAGCGGATTGTCAGGATCGGATTGTGCTTGTCGTTCGGATGGTCCATGCCCTGGATCCGCGGCTCCTCCTGCGGCGGCGTTTTGACTTCCAGGTGAGCGTCGTCCGGGAGGACCGGCAATCGGAGCTGCCACTCGGCCGCTTCTCCCTTCAGAACCTGGAGATTGAACTCCGCGTCCGTGAAGACATGGGTTTCGCTAATGCGGACGACGATCCGGCCATCCACAGCCCGGACCGGCGGTCCTTTTGCGGGCTTGGCCGCCGGGCCTTTCCAGGCGACGCTCAAATGCCGCGTCGGCACGATCGGCACTCCTTCCAGCCGGCTGCGCTGGGCTTCGATCCGTGTCGTTCGGACGGCCCGGCCGCCCACCCGCACTTCCGTAACTGTGGCCGGCAGATCGAGCTGGTCCAGCGTCGTGATGGCTGCGCGGGGAAGATCGAGCTCGAAGCCTCCCTTGCGGGGCTGGAGCGGCACTTGAAGATCGACGATAGTCTGGTGCAGCCCGGGTGTATCCACCTGGAGGACGAAGCCTTCCTCGCGCTCCTGAAGGGCAGCCTGGCTACCGTCGAGCGTTGCGGAGGTTGGCCTCGCCCCGGCGCATCCAAGTTGGATGAGCGATGCCGGGCGATCGGTTTTGAATCCGAACTGAGCCCGGAGGTATGCCCAATCGCCGTCCACATGGCCGGTCAATTTACAGCTACTCGGATTATCTGGTTTGTCGGGTTCGGTCTTCTTGGACTGCTCGCTTTGGTCGAGAAGTCGTTGATAATCTTGCGGCGTGAGCACGATTGCCTTGGGAACAAGGCGGAGAGCTTCGCGGACTTCGTCGCAGATGACGAGGACTGCGCCAGGAGGAAGTTTGAGCAGATCGAGGAAGAGTGGACTCGGCGCCACCGGGGATTTTTCTGAAGGCGTGGCCGGTTGCGTGGTCGTTTTGGCGGGTTCTTCACGGGGAGCGGACGAGGATTTAGAATCCGCACTGCGCTGCGGTGTATCGGCAATTCCTCCGGCCCCGGCCGATAGCACCGCGATGGCCAAGAGGCATAGCGAGCTGCGAAACAACCCCATGATGCAATCCCATGTCCGACTCGGGCACCGGCAAACGCAAGTCTTGGCCGTCGGCTCCAGAAGTGAAGGGCACAGAGCCTTGGGCCGTCGTCGGCTTCCTGGACCGCATTATTATAGCCGAACGCGGGGGGATTACAGGTGCAAAAAGAGGCCGTTTCTGGATCAGTGCGGCGCCGGCCCGATTCCGGCTGACGGGGCTGTAGCAGTTTTAGCAGATTGGCATAGGAGAATAGACGATCGAGATTCGCTGCACGAGATTCGTCGGTGAGCTTCCGGGCTTGTTGGCTGTAGCCACGCTCCTGATTCCCTATATACAGAGCGTTACCTGGCCAGGGTAACTTGCTGCGATCCATCGGTGATCCCGCAATGCGGGGCTACCGAAGGGCATTGGAGTTTGCTACGCTGTGAGCAAGGTCACGAAGACACTGAAACGCGTTCTTCGGGGTGGCTCCGATGCGAATATCAGTTTCAGCGATCTCCGCGCCTTGTTACTTCAGCTGGGGTTTGTTGAGCGGATCTGCGGCAGCCACCACGTTTTCACGCGCACCGAGGTCGCGGAGATCCTCAACCTGCAGGCCAAAGG
>DATGIQ010000685.1:0-12765 GCA_035295665.1 Gemmataceae bacterium
CAGGAGTCCACCGCGGGTGGTGAAGTGGGCTGCTTGTCCCGGACGCAGGTAACCTCCTTCCCACAGAGCATGAGCGCTGGCAAGCGTCGCATGACCACAGAGGTCGACCTCGACGGCCGGTGTAAACCAGCGGAGTTGAAAGCCATCGTTCTGGCGGTGGAGGAATGCCGTTTCGGACAGATTCATTTCCGTGGCGATATTTTGCATCCACTGCGGGCTGCGCGCCTCGGACAAGAGGCACACGGCCGCGGGATTGCCCCGGAACGGCTGGTCCGTGAACGCATCCACGACGGTGACCGGAATGCCCATGTTCGCTCTCCTGGTTTATGGCTGAGTCTTCGGTGGCTCCGACTAGTAGAGGTGATTTCGCCGAAAAGGTTCGCCAATGCCGAGGTGGAGGGACGGCATGGGGGAGTTCGCGCGGCTCGATCACCTTGGGCCTCAGATAATCGGAGGATGGAAAACCCAACGCCCAGTTGGGTCGCGTTCCAGCGGCTGAACCGCAACCACGGCTTCCCGATCGATCGGTCCATAAATGTGGGGAAAGAGCTCACCTGTAGCTGCCGGCTCATCCCGCAGCGGGTAGTTGAGCCGTCCGGCATCAATGCAAAGCACCAAGAGTTGCTCGGCGCCTGCATAAAAGCGGTTCGCGGCCGCGGCCACCTGATCTTCGTTGGAACAGTGAATAAAGCCCTCCGTGTCGAGCGATGGAGCCCGATAGGGACCTGCCCCAAGCGCGTTCCACGTCGCAGGCGGCACCAGGTGATAAATGCAGCGCATGATTGGTCGGCTCCGTGAAAGATTTACGCTTCATTCGGGCTGCGGCTGACGGGCCCCTTGCGACCGCAGCCGATTCAGCCGGTTGGCCACTTCGACTTGGCGGGGGTCTCGTTCGAGGATGCGCTCATAAAGAACGACGGCCCGATCCGGGCGTTGCATCGCCTCATATACCAATGCCAATTCTACGAGGGCATGCGGTTCATGGGGATCGAGTTCGAGGGCTTGTTCCAAACGGGCCCGAGCACGCGGCAGGTCGCCGGTCTGGTGCCATAGCCAACCGTCCTCTGCGTACGCTGCTGCCAAGCGCGGCTCCCGCGCCAGCCAGGCTTCAACCTGGTGGGCAGCCTCGTCCTTGCGACCGCTGCGCAGAAGCAAGGCATCGAGGGCATGCCGGCATGCAACCTGATTGGGCGCCTGGGCTAGACACTGATGGTAGTAGCGCTCTGCCTTGGCCGCGTCCCCCACTCGATCGCAACACTCCGCCACGTTATACAGGAGCCCGGGATCGTCTGGTTTGAGCGTGAGGGCCGCCTCGAAGCTCTCCCGTGCCGCCAGATACTCACCCCGCTGGAAGAGATAAATCCCATCCTGACTGTAGTCGCGCAGCCGTTCTTGGGACGGAGATTCGCAGCCCTCCAGGCACAGAGCCAATATCACAAGCCCACTCAGCCACCGCATACCGCTCTTCCTCCCAATTCGACGATAGGCAGATGTCGAGAAAAAAAGAAGAGGAACGTGTTGCGCGTACCCGCCTATCCTTCCCTCTTTCACGCATCCCATCCACGCCGCCGGCTCATCGACACTTCGCGCACCGGCACTATCATATCGAGATCAGGCCAGGTCTATCCTTGTCCAAAGGATTGTCATGTTCATCGCGTTGACAGGAGCCACGGGATTCTTGGGCCGATATCTCGTCCAGCAGATTGCGACCGGGGACCATCGGCTGCGCTGCTGGTATCGACCGTCGAGCGATCGAAGCGCTTTTGAGAAGGTTTCCCACCAGCTGGAATGGCTAGCGGGGAGCCTCGGTGATCAGCAGGCGACGGAGCGCCTGGTCAAGGGGGTCGATGCCGTGGTCCACGCGGCAGTGCAATGGCCTGGACCCCGCCACTCGCCGGCGCGGGCTCGAGCACAGACAGATCTGGACACGTTCCTGCAAACCAACTTGATGGGTTCCCTCCAACTATTTCAGGCGGCGCGGGCCGCGGGGGCTGGGCGCTTTGTCTTTATCTCGACCTGTGCGGTGCATGAAGTGATCTTGGAGGATCGGCCGTTGGACGAGACCCATCCGCTTTGGCCGATGCGCCCCTATGGTGCCCACAAGGCTGCCCTGGAAAAATTCGTCCACAGCTATGGGCTCGGCGAGCGCTGGCCCATCTGCGCGCTGCGGCCGACGGGAATTTATGGCTTGGCTCACCCGGCCGCCCATAGTCGCTGGTATGACCTGGTCGGCCAAGTTCTACGGGGGGAATCGATCGCCTCGGCGGCAGGGGGAAAAGAGGTCCACGCCGCCGATGTCGCCAAGGCCGTCCAGCTACTTCTGACGGCGGATCCGGAGGCGATCGCAGGGCAGGCCTTCAACTGCTACGATCGCTACATCAGTGAGCAAGAGGTGGCTCAGATCGCGAAGCGCCTCACCGGCAGTAGGAGTGCGATCGCCGACCTGAATCGGGGGCCGAAGCATCAAATTTGCACGGACAAGATCCGAGGTCTCGGCATGACATTCGGAGGCGAAACCCAACTGTGCGAGACCGTCGCCAAGCTGATTCGGGCACACCAGGGGCAAGCCACGCAAGGAGAAGGATCGTGAAGCCAGCCGGCCCTCCGTACAAGTATGTGCACCGGATCAGTCAGCAGCGCATCGAGCCGCCCGCCATCACTTCGCACACAAGTTTGCCCGACCTGATCGAGCAAACCTTTCTCTCCTACAATGCCGGGCGTTTACGCGAGGCCTGCCGGCTCCTGGCGACCAAGATGCTGGCGGAGGACACGACGATCGCGTTGTCGCTCAGCGGGGCCTTGACGCCGGCCGGGCTTGGGATGTCGTGCCTGGTACCGCTCGTCGAAGCCGGCTTTATCGATTGGATCGTCAGCACGGGGGCCAACCTTTACCATGACACGCACTTTGCGCTCGGCATGGAAATGCACCAATCCCGGCCGGGGCTCGATGATTTGCAATTGCGCGAGCACCAGGTCATTCGGATTTACGACATCGTGTTCGACTACGAGAACCTGCTGGGCACGGACCAGTTTTACCGAACGCTGTGCCGAGCGCCCGCCTTCCAGCGGACCCTGGGTACTGCGGAATTCCATTACCTGGTCGGGCAATACCTGGCCGCGCGCGAAGAAGAAATCGGCCGAAAGGGTCACAGCTTGCTCGCGGCTGGCTATCGCTGCGGCGTGCCCATCTTCACATCATCGCCTGGAGACAGCTCGATTGGGATGAACTTGGCGGCCCTGCAGATGGAAGGCAGCGCTCTACAGATCGATCCGCTCCGGGATGTCAACCAAAGTGCGGCCATTGTCTACGCCGCCAAGAAGCGCGGCCGAAGTGCGGTCTGGATCCTCGGTGGTGGTTCACCGAAGAATTTTGTGTTGCAGACCGAGCCGCAGATCCAAGAAGTTCTCGGCTTGCCGGAGAGTGGACATGATTATTTCCTGCAAGTAACCGATGCTCGTGCCGACACGGGCGGCCTGAGCGGTGCCACGCCTCAGGAGGCCATGACGTGGGGAAAGGTAGATCCGGCCCAGTTGCCGGATACCGTCACCTGTTACGTCGATTCCACTGTCGCCTTGCCGGTGCTGACCGCCTATGCCCTGGCCCGCCGCACTCCTCGGCCGCTGCGGCGCTTGATGGACCAGCTCGGCACCTTTTCTCAGCAGCTCCGAGACGAGTACGCCGCCCACAGGGATCAGGCCCAATGAGCGAGCCGACGGACCGACCGGACTTCTTGCATTCTTCTCTCCTTCAAACGCAGTCTTCGATGCCCGTGTGCCGCCTCGGGCTGGCGACGCGGGGTGAGACAGAGCTTCGCGCCGAGGATATTCTGTACGCCATCGAACAGGGTGTGAATTTTTTGAACTGGTGCGGCGTTCCAGACGGATTGCGCGATGCCATTGCAGACCTGGGCCCGAGGAAGCGGGAAGTCGTGGTGTGTGTGCAGTTCGAGGCCCGCACGGCGAAGGCGGCCCGGGATGAGCTGCGACAAACCTTGGATGCGCTGCGCTCCGACTACGTGGATATTCTAACGTTTTATTACGTCGAGGAGCCGGCGGAATGGCGGGAAATCATTGCCCCAGGCGGCGCACTGGAGTACTGTCGCCAAGCCCAGCGCGATGGCCAGGTTCGCCTCCTCGGCTTAACCAGTCACCAACGGCCGCTGGCTGCCGAGGCCGCCCGCAGTGGCTTGCTGGATTTGCTCATGATTCGCTACAACGCCAGCCACCGCAGTGCCGAGCAAGAGGTTTTTCCGGTGACTGATCGGCATGGCGTGCCGGTCGTAGTCTACACCTGCCTGCGCTGGGGAGCACTGTTGCGCTCGACTGCGGAGGATCCACCGGAATTCATCGTGCCGTCGGCACCGGCCTGGTATCGGTTCGCGCTGCAACACCCTTCGGTGACCGTCGCGCTGATGGCACCGGATAACCGCGCGGAGTTGGAAGAGGACCTCACCGTCCTGCAAACACCGGAGCCTCTGCCGGCAGCGGAGTACGATCGCCTTGCGGCACATGGCCAACGAGTCCGAAAGTATGCCGGGCAGTTCCCTTGAGTTGCGCGGCGAATCGGTTGCTGTTACGCCAAGCCCTTGGCGAACGCGCTCTGAATCTGATTGGGATCCTCAATCCCGACTGAGAGACGAATCAGACCATCGCTGATCCCTTGTCGGCGTTTTTCCGCTGGACTGACATAGCGGTGCGAAGTCGTGCCAGGATGGCTGCACGTCGTCGTGGTGTTGCCCAGGGACGGACTGAACGGAATACCGGTGGCCTGGCGCATCAGCCGATTGACGGCATCGCGGCCACCGCGCAGCTCAAAGGCAACCATGTTGCCAAAACCTCTCTTGAGCAGCCGGCAAGCGACTTCGTGATCGGGGTGGTCCGGCCGTCCGGGATAGAGGACCCGGCTAACCGCGGGCTGCTCGGCCAGCCAATCAGCCAAGAGAGCGGCATTGGCAGACGCGGTCCGCATGCGAAGTGGGAGAGTGGCCACACCACGGCTGGCCAGCCAACAGTCAAACGGGTTGGATGCGAGTCCCCAGATGCTTACCGTTTGGTTCAACTGTGGCAGCACATCGCCTTTGCCGCAGAGCAAGCCCAGCGTCACATCGCTGTGGCCGCCGATCATCTTGGTCAGGCTTTCGACGACGAAGTCTGCCCCGAGCTCCAAGGGCCGCGTGAGGACGGGAGTTGCGAACGTGTTGTCCACCACGAACCGGCACCCGTGTGCATGGGCCAGCTCGGCCAATGCCGGAAGATCAGCGACGGCCAAGAGCGGGTTCGACATCGTCTCGACAAACAGCACCTTGGCGGGGGTTTCAAGGGTGGCCGCGACTTGCTTGAGATCGCGGCTGTCCACAATGGTCGTCTTCACTCCGAACCGGCTCAGCTCCTGATTGAGCAATTGTGCCGTTCGGCCATAGAGACTGTTGCTGGCTACAATCCGGTCCCCCTGCTGGACGAGAGCCAGCAAGGATGCCGTGATCGCCGCCATGCCGGAACCACACACTACCGCCCAGGCTGCGGACTCCATTGCCGCCAATTGGTCGGCCAGGTAGCGGGCGTTGGGATGGGCATCGCGGGCATAAATGAAACCTGGCTGCTCTGCGTTCATGATCCGGTCCAGCGCGTCCAGGTCAGGAAGCGTGTAGACCGAGGAAAGATAGAGCGGCGGCACCAGCGGCGCGCTTTGCCCCAGCGGGGGCATCGGGCAACTCGCGGAATCAATTTCAGCCATGGGAATCTCTCCTGCAAGGCGAAAAGCTCATCCTCGTCACTACGCCATTGTACGCAGAACGGACACAGGATAGATTGGCTGCCAAAGCGCTTGGTTCGCGCGGGGAGGCAATCATGGCGAAGCGGCTGCTCATCGGCGTCGCGGGCGTGTTCGTTCTTGGCTTGGCGATTGTGCTGGTGGTCCCGGGTTTCCGTTCCGTACTGATTGGAGCGATCCGGAACGAGGGCTTTTCAGAGGGCAGGCCGGTCAGCTATTGGCTCCATGAAGCCGCGAGCCACACCGATGCCGACCGCGAACATGCCGTACACGTCCTGGGACGGCTCAGCGCCGCAAGTCCGGATGTGATCCCGACGTTGGTGAATGCGCTCAAGGACAAGGATTACATCGTCCGCAAGAATGCCGCGGTTTCCCTCGGCGAGATCGGCCCGTCTGCGGCCCCGGCCGTGCCCGCCCTCGTGGCGGCGCTGGCAGACTCCGATGCGCGCGTTCGGAGAGAGGTGGCTGGCGCGGTGGGGCTCATCGGTCCGGAGGCCCGCGAAGCCGTGCCGGCCCTCATCAAGGCGAAGCGATCGGACAGGGACAATTTCACGCGCTTCTGGGCCATCGCTTCGCTTGGCCGGATCGGTCCCCAGACAGCGGACGTCATTCCTGCGCTCATCGAGAGCCTGGCCGATCACGATGCCCCGCCCACCATTCCTTCCCAAACCGCGATGCAGGCGCTGGGGTGGATCGGACCGGCCACGGTCCCTGCCTTGACCGAAGCCCTCAGCAATGAAAACCCCAAGCTGCGTGCCGGGGCCGCGACCGTTCTCTCTGGAATGGGTCCGGCGGCCAAGCCAGCGATCCCGGCACTCACCAAGTTGTTAACGGACAGCGAACTTCCGGTTCGCCTGGAAGCGGCGCGAAGTCTTTGGCGGCTCGATCGTCAGGCCAGGGCAGTCCTCCCTGTCCTTCTGGGAGTGCTCCATGACGGTAGCCACGCGGCACAGGGGACGGTCGCCCAGCTGGTGGGCGAGATTGGGCCGGAGGCGAAAGAGGCAGTCCCGACGCTGATTCGCTTGCTGAGCGATACGGACCCCAATTTCCGCCGTGTCGCTGCCGCGTCGCTGGGGGCGATTGGGCCGGATGCCAAGGAGGCTATCCCAGCACTGAACATGGCCCTCAAGGATGGCGAACAGGATGTCCGCACGCAGGCAGCCGAAGCACTACGGCTGATCGACCCAAGTCGTGCCTCGGACTGAACCCGTCCGCCGAAGGTCCGATCGGGATTAACGGCGGATCTGTCCGCTGAACCATTCCCGCAGTTGCTCCCGCTCGCGGGGCCGGATACTCAGGAGCATGTCCAACTCTCTGCGGGCCCGGACCTCTTGGCCGGTTCGAAGCAGGCATGTAATCAGGAGCCGGCGCATTTCCGGGGCCGCGGGATTCAGCGCGCTGGCCGCTTCACTCTCCGCCAAAGCTTGCGGCCAATTCGGCCGCGCGGCCAGCAACCCCGCCAACCGGAAATGGTATGCAGAGCACCACGGATTTACGGCGATGGCACGCTGCCAGTAAGCGATGGCTTCCTCACGCCGGGCCAGTGCTGCCGTGAGCACTCCCAAATAGGTTAACGTAATTTCCCGCTCAGGGGATAAAGCCAGCGCGGCCTCGAAGGCACCGAGGGCGTCGGACTTCCGATCCATTTGCCAGAGGACCAAACCGTAGGCTTCCCACGCTGGCACATCATCGGGCGCCGTCCGAACCGCGGCCTCCAGCCGAGGCAGGGCAATCGGGTTGACATGGGCAGAAAGCGGTGGATACGTTTTAGCTAACTCTGCCAGGGCCAAGCCCAAATCATGGGCGATGCCGTCGTCTTCGGGACCGCGTTTGTCGCCAGGAAAAAGCACCAGAGGAATTTCGCCCGGAAATAGCCTTCGTGGACTATCCTGCGGCCGACCGTCCGCGTCCGGTTTGCGACGGATACGGTGATCCGTCACGGCCCGATGGACGATCCGCGATCCGGTGCGGGCCATGTGGCATTGAACGCAGTTATCCGCAGGAACCGTCGCCGACCGCAGTGACACGACTTGTGTGCAACCTTGCTTTTCATGGCAGGTCAGGCAGCGACGACGATAATGTTCTGCTCGGTGATCGGATTCCGGCAGGACATGCGGGTCATGGCAAGAAATGCAGCCGAGCCGGCCCTGGCTCTGTTGAAAACAGCGGCTGACATAGACTTGCTCGGTGTGACTTCCGGCGCTTTCGCTGTCCGCCAGATCGCTCGACCGCACGAACACCGACCAAAACAGGTTTAGTGGCAGGCCCGGTCGATAGTCGAATTGCTGCCGCCCCCGGCGCAGGATGCGGCTTTCCCCCTGAAGATGGCACTGCTGGCAAACGGCATCGCGCAGAGCCGGCGACAGCCGGCCAGGGTTGACAATGGTATTCGCCGCCGCGTTCCCCGCTTGTTGGGCCTGGACGTGCAGTTCTCCGGGACCGTGGCAACGTTCGCAGCCAATGGCGTAACCTCGAAACAGAGGCTGACGATAGCGGTTGATCGTATTGGTAATCGGTTCGACCTGATTGGCGTGGCAAAACAAACAAGATGGCTCGGCGGGCCGCTCAAACTGTTCCGGGACCTGGAAACCGGGCGTTAAATCCCACGCTCCCGGCTGCGTGTACCAACTGAGTAGCGACTGGAAGACGTAGCCGTCTCGGTTGATCAGGTACGATCGGCCGCGCGCTCCGGAGCCAATGGCGTAGTGGACCTCGACCGACTGGAGCGGGACGGGTAGCCCCTGGGAGTTTTGGCAAAACTCCCGGTGGAACACATGGCCCTCTTGGCGTTCGATCAGGAACTGGAAACCATCCTTTTCGAAAGGATTGCGAGCGGCTTGATCGTAGCGTTCCACCGATCCGGCATCCGAAATCGGGGCCAGCGAACGACCCATCGGGTGTCGATGAAAACTCTCGGCCAAGCCGGCGTGGCACAGGGCACACGTCTTGTCTCCAACGTAGCGGACCTCGGGCCGAACATTGCGATAGGGTGTTGGAAAGGTATTGCGCGGGTCGCCGGCAGGAGCGTCCCGAGCATGGCGTACCAAATCGGAAGACCAAGTTTGCCAAAACCACGTAACCACAGCAAGCAACGACCCAAACACCAGTACCCCAATGCCCAGTAGGATGGCGAAGAGTGGGTTGCGTGCAGTTCTCGGAGCCCGCTTCATGGGACTTGCCCTATCTGCGTTTGTCCTCCACTTCCTAATTCCTTGTCCGGTTGCCCGGCCGGACAGCTCGCCGCAGCCTTGAGCCACATGGCCGCGAGATCGGGCTTATCCAGTTTTTGACACGTCTGGGCCAAGCGCTGACGCACGGAGGCTTCCCACGGCTTTTCGGAAGCCTGCTTGACTAGCTCCGTCATTTGCAGGAGGGCTTCTTTGGTTTGCTCGCCCAACCGGCGTTGCTCCGCTGCGTCGGCGGAACGGCCGACGGCCTGGTAAGCCTGGGCCAGCAAGTGACGGCCCGCATAGTCTTGGCGGTCGATTTCCAGGGCGCGTTCGAGGAGAGGAATTGCCGCTTCCGGCCGGTTCGTGTGCAAGGCGATCTTGGCTCGCAAGCGGAGCAGTTCCGGAGCGCGCGGCTGCCCGGCCAAGGCGCGGTCCAACACCGCTTCCGCCTCCGAGCCGCGCCCAAGCCCCCACAGGCACTCGGCCCGGAGCGAAGCCAGTTTGGCCGTCTCCGCAGCGTCTGGCAACAGGGCCAGGGCACGTTCGTATTGCGATTGGGCCACCAAGCACTCGGCCAATTCCTCTTTGACTTCCTCGACCACCGGCGGGGCCAGTTCTCGACGCAAGGCTTCCTCGTAGGCAGCGATGGCCGGGGTCGGCTGATCCAAATCCTTGTAGATCAGTCCCATGAAGCGGTGGGCCCGGCCATCGCGCGGCTCGAGATCGGCCCATTGGATGAGATGGAGCACCGCCGGCACCCAGGCGCGTTGGTCGTAGTAAAGGGTAGCCAAGCCGCGATGGGCATCCACATGATCGGGCCGCTTGGATACGACAAACAACAGAAACCGCTCCGCTTCGATGGGCCGGTGCAGCTCGAGCAAGAACCATCGGCCGCACAGAGCGGAGGCCTCCACAAGCAACTCGCCCTGGTCCCGCATGTGGTTGAACTCATTCACAGCCTGCGTGTAGTCGCGGAGATGAAAGAAAAGCTCACAGCGCAACAAATGCGCATGGTCGCTGTGGCCGGCTGCTTCGAGCCGCCGCGCCAATCGCTCGGCCTGGTCCAGGTCGCCTCGAGCCAACGCCTGCTGGCCTTGGCGGAGGAGATTTTCCGGCCGCAGAGAACGGTACCAGAACGCACCGCCCAAGCCTAGCAAACCAAGCAGCGTGACCACAGCGATTGAGCGTCCCAGGAGTGGCCGCAGCCTGTGCATGCAGGGCTCGTGGTGATGGGACCACAAGCCCGAAGCGGCAGCGAGGAAGTTGGCTTTTCCTCGCGATCGCTTCGGGCTTGTCGTGGCGGTGTTTACTTGCCTGCGCTATGGACTTCCAATTTCACAGGCCCCTCTGGAGGCACCTTCTGTCGCAACGGGGTCTTGGCCGCATCGCTGTATTGCGGCGGGATGATGTACTTCGGAGCTTTTTTCGGTTTCTGCCGGGCCTTGAGAAAGCCGGCCTTGGCATCCTTCATGTTCGTCGCCGGAGGCACTTCAAACCCTTCCTCATACACAACGACCACGGCGTAGTCTCCGGGAAGGGCTCCATCGTTGGGCGTTATGGTCGTGAGCTGAAAGGAGCCATCGGAACCCGTCGTGGCGATCGCATATCGGCCGGGGGCCCCTTGCGGGGGAACAAAACTCACCTGAGCGCCCTCCACCGGCTTGCCGTCAAGCGTGAGGACTCCTTGGACCTTCGTCATCCGGCCCTTGCTGTCGCAGCCAGCCGCCGCTAACGCGCTGGCGGCGAACAGCATCGTCCAGCCAAGCCTGTGCATGGGGTCCAGTCCTTTGTTACGGGAGGGCGACCGGTTGAGAATCATTCCGGCAACCCAAGTATTGGTACGTCTGCATGTCGATATTCTGCTGGATGAAATGGACAGAGCCGTCACCGAAGCAGAAATTGGCTCCGCCGGCATGATTCGATTTGAACCCCCACGTTACATGCCAGTTCCAGATACAGTGGGCCGGATCGACGCCATGTTTCGTGCAGTTGGTATTGCAGTCCGACCACGACGTGTCGCCGTACACATTGGTGTCAATCGGCCAGTTGATCGGCTGGATGGTCTGGCCCTGGGACACCGAGTTGTAGCCGGCCCATCCCCAGTCATTGCCCCAGCGCTGGAACTCATTCTGCCCAACCAAGGACTCGCCCAACAGGATGGTGTTAGAAAGGCCATCATCCACGTCGGCAATGCGGATTTTGGGACCGCCGGCCGCGTTCGACACATCCGGCCCGCGGCAGAACATGCCCCGACATTTGCCTGTCTCTGTGGTGCTTCCCCAACTAGGGCTTGGGCCATAGCCGACAAACGTCGGAGGCACCAGAGCCAGCGGCAGGAAATCGGGCGCCGGCCCGGCGCCGACCTTCCCATTGCAATTTAGTTGGAATGGGTCGGCCCGAGGACTGCAAGAACCATCGTTGCATTGCGGCCCCTGAGAGCCGAAGTAGTTGGAGTAGTGGGGATTGTCGACATCGAAATTGTCGCTGGGGCAGCGCGTGAACCCGAGCTTTTGTGGCAACAGTTTGGCAGCAACCGCCAACGACATATCCCAGTAGGGCGAGACTGTGACCGGGTCGCCATACTTTCTACCACCGGGGCCGGGAAGAGAAATCACATCGTTGTAAAGGTTCCCCGCCTCCATATAGGGTAAGACGGCAAACATCCAGCTGCCGTGGTCGTTGCCCCAGGTTCCTTGATTCCCCTTGGGGAATTGCGCATTCACATCGTGGTAGTTATGGCAAGCGAGGCCCAGTTGTTTCAAGTTGTTCGTGCATTTCATCCGATAGGCGGCCTCGCGCACCTTCTGCACTGCCGGCAAGAGCAATCCGATGAGTACCGCGATGATGGCAATGACGACAAGTAGCTCGATCAGGGTGAATGCCTGAACGGACCATCCGAGTCCCCGCTTGTGATACCTCGGCATACGACTCCCTCCCCGGGCGATGACGGAGAACAGCTATGAGGAAACGCAAACCTGCGATCCATACACCGTCGAATCAGGCGACGCGATCAGTTCATCAAAACCTGTGGAGAGGCACTAAGAATTCTTTAATCCTGTGATAATCCGCCGGGGCGGCGCTGTCAAGCATTTTCTGGCAGATCCGCCAATTCGCGCAGGCCAGCCGAGGGGTTCGCTGGATGAGCCCCCCCTTCCAGGGCCGCGAGCCCCGCTTCATCGAGCATCAGCCGACGGATTCCTGTGGCCCGCCCGGTGTCGGCGTCGATTTCCACGACCGCCCCGGCCATGCGTGGGTCGCCCGTGGCTACATCGAATGCACTTGGCACAAACGTGAAGGCGGTCGAGAGCACGCGGTCAATCCGACGACCGAGAATGCTCTCGTACGGCCCGGTCATGCCGACATCGCTGATGAACGCCGTGCCGCCGGGGAGAACCTGTTCATCGGCGGTGGGCACGTGGGTGTGGGTGCCGAGCACCGCCGCCACCCTGCCACGCAGATGGTGGGCCATCAGGTATTTGTCCGCTGTAGCTTCCGCGTGAATATCCACAATCACGCAGCAAACCCGGCCGTTCAGCTCACCGAGGACGCGATCCGCGGCCCGGTAGGGGCAATCCGCCGGCCGCATGTAGGTCCGCCCGAGCAGCGAAAATGCGGCCACGACCTTGCCATCCCGCGTCGTGGTCAGGGCGAAATCGCGGCCCGGTGCTCCCGGCGGTAAATTCGCCGGCCGGCAAATGTGCTCGTCGGTTTCCAGCGTCGGGATGATTTCTTTTCGGCGATAGACATGGTCGCCCAACGTCACCAGGTCCACTCCCGCCTGCCGCAGCTGCCGGTAATCCCTCGTGGTCAGCCCGGACCCGTCGG
>DATGIQ010000686.1:0-2189 GCA_035295665.1 Gemmataceae bacterium
CGAGAGCAGCGCATAGCAGAGTTTCCTCGATAGCCAACAACGAATCAATGAGTCCCGACCCAATCCTGTTCGGCACCCGATTTGCCCTCCGGAAGGGATTGAAAAAAGGAGGGTGGGAAGGAACCATGTGGTTGGTTCGGGAAGGAGAACGAGGACGCCTTGCGGTCAGCGGCAACCGGTGATGGCGTCGGGAGGGGTCGGGGTGATTTTGGGGAAGGGAATGGAGGCGCACCGGGAGCGCGGGCGGGTCGGAGCACCGGGGAAACGCCTCATCGACGGGATGGCGTTGCTTACGAGGGAGCCGGCCGCGCCTGCTCGGCGGGCGCCCGGCAATAGTGTTCGGCACGTTTTTACTGGCCGGACGCAAGGTAATTTGCCTAGGGGCCACGCTGGCGCCTTTTTGCTTCGCTTTGGCACTAAAGCAGCTGGGATTGTGAGGTAGGGTTTGCCGCTTTGGCCGTGGACTTTGAGGTTCTCCATGCCACGCCAACGTCGGCCCGAAGTCACGCCCAGTGGGCTCCAGGGCTTTAAGTACTTTCGCCTTATCCTGCCCCTGCTCGACCGTCTACAACACATCGGCACCGAGCGGGACCGGGCCGGCAATCGCCAACTCTTCTACGACGAATACCTTGCGCTATTGTTGCTCTACTTCTTCAACCCGGTCCTCACGAGCTTGCGCGCGCTGCAGCAAGCCACCGACATCGACAAGGTACAGAAACTCCTTGGCGTCCGTCGCTGTTCTCTTGGTTCGCTCAGCGAGGCGACCGGTGTCTTCTCGGCCGAACCGCTGCGGGAAATCCTCCGTGAACTCGCCAGCCAAGCCGTTCCCTTAGAACACGGCCACGATGCGGATGCCCTGCGTGGGCTGACTGCCGTCGATGGCACCTTGCTGCACGCCTTGCCGCGGATGGCCTGGGCACTGTGGGTCAATGACCAACATCGCGCCGCCAAGCTCCATCTGCACTTCGAGGTGTTCAAAAGCGCGCCGGTCGCTGCACGCGTAACGCCCGCGGCGGGTTCCGAACCCGACCAACTGCGGCACATGCTTGAGTCCGACCGCCTCTATGTCGTGGACCGTGGCTACATGGATTACCAACTCTTCCTGGACATCCTTGACGCGGGTTCTTCGTTCGTGGCCCGCATCAAAGAAAATGCGGCGCTCACCGCGGCGGAGGAACGTTCGCTTCCCGATGCTGCCCGCGCGGCCGGCGTAGTCCGTGATGCCGTCGTGGTCCGGTTGGGCACGGACCATCATAAGGATGTCGCCGACCGACCGTTGCGGCTGGTCATCGTGCGCCGCCGCAAGCTGGACGGCACGCCGGAGGAACTCTGGTTGTTGACGGATCGCCTGGAGATGCCGGCGGAATTGGTGGCGTTGGCGTATCGGTATCGCTGGCTGATCGAATTGTTTTTCCGCTGGTTCAAATGCATTCTGGGTTGTCGCCACCTGTTGGCCCAGGATGCGAACGGTGTGGCCATCCAGGTCTACGTCGCGTTGATCGCGAGTCTGCTCATTACGTTGTGGACCGGGTCCAAGCCGAACAAGCGGACCTGGGAGATGATTCAGTTTTACCTGCAGGGCTGGGCGACGCTGGAGGAGTTGGAACGCCACCTGGCGCAGCAGCGGTCCAAGCAGGCTGCCAAGAAAAAGGCGACGGCGTAACCCATGAGCGTCTCAGGTGAGCCCGAGAGCGTGCGAGGGACGGCTGCGCGCTGCACGCTCTACCGCGCCCCTGCCACATCCAGACCACGAGCACTTTCTCTCTCGGTTTCCCTTGGCTTCTGTACCGCCGTGTCCTTGCCACTGTCGGCAGCAAGCCCCGAGCCGAACACTATTGGCCGCGAGGTCTTCAGCCAAGGGGACGCTCGGGGAAACCTTGAACGTCCCCTCTCCCGTGGCCTACAATCGGTGCGGGGGATGTACCATGACGATATTGCTCGAAGGCTTAGCGGCAGAGACGTCGGCTGGTAACCAGCGTTTGGCCGACAGACTCGAAGCGGAAGCCCAAGATTTGCAGAGGCTTCAGCGGGAGGTGGAGGAACTTGACAAGCGGGCCGTCGAACCGGAACGAACGGCAGAGGAACAGCGGCGGCTGCGGGCTAGGCTGGAGGAAATCCGCCAGAGGGGCGTTGAGTCAGCCCGGCAGGCGACGGACTATATCCTCTCGCGGATGCCCGCCTGCGAGGTA
>DATGIQ010000687.1:0-4117 GCA_035295665.1 Gemmataceae bacterium
AAGCGCTGGCCCTACAAGTTATTGAATGATTAACCGACACCAAAGCACGCGGCTACTGTCGGTGCCCACAGTCACTCACCGGAACGATGGGATGTCGGAAAAAGGCACTTGCTATCGGAACGATCAGCTGTCGGTTCGCACCTAAGCAGGGGCTGTGCAGATTGCTAGCCGGACGCTGTGCGTGTCCGCGCGGGCTGCGGTGGATGTTGCGTCCGGTTGTGGTTGTCGGCATGTTGAGCTGCACCTTTCTTGGCTCGGTGCCCCTGTGGCTCGGGATATCCGGATCCCGATGTCAAGAATCCGGCCGTCAAGTGAGTTGGGCCGTTTGGAACGCTTCCAGGCTTCGCAGGAAATAGGGCTGTCCAGGGGATCCAACTCAGTAGCCGTACGCCAAATGACGACCGCCCCAGATCAGTTGGGAGGGCACCAAGAGGAAGGCGTGCAGGAACTGCTTGAACTCCATCGCCAAGATGCCCCGCTGCTGCCTCCGGTCGGGGCTGCAATAGTCGAAACCAGGCTTTCAAACTCCAGGCCAGCGTGCCGATCACCATAGATGAAATCCACCGTCAACTGGCAATCTTAACCGTGCCCTTATCCTTACTGCGGCGGCAATTCAACTCGGCGAACGCAGGGGCTGGGTTGCGGAATGGGAGGAGAGACGCAGTCTTCGGGTAAGCGGGCTCCTATGGCCACCTGTGGTCGTTGAGAAGGATCGACACATCGCCCGAGGCGTTGTTGGCAACGGCCAAGTCGGGCCAGCCATCGGCGTTGAAATCGGCGATGGCTAGTGAGATCGCAGAGCTTCCCGCAACGTAGCTGGTGTACGTGGGCTGGAAGGTGCCGTCGCCGTTGCCCAGCAGCACACGCACCGTTTGGGAGCTCACCACGATGAGGTCGAGCCGGCCATCGCTGTTACAATCTGCTGCCGTTACGAAAGTAGGAGTGCTTCCGCCTGGAAAGCTGCGTGGATCCTGGAACGTGCCATCGCCGTTACCTAACAGCACACTCACGGTGCCGCTGGGCCCGTTGGCCACGGCGAGGTCAACGATGCCATCCCCATTAAAGTCTCCAATTGCGACGGAAGGGGTTTGGCCCCCAGCGGGGAAAGTACGCGCAGCCTGGAAGGTACCATCGCCGTTGCCCAATAGCACACACACGTTACCAGTGGGCCCGTTGGCCACGGCGAGATCCAGGAAACCATCGCCGTTGAAGTCAGCAACCGCCAGAGCAGTGGGGTTCGAACCGAAGTGCGGTCCGGCGGCGAAGCTGCCTGGGGCCTGAAAGGTGCCATCTCCATTCCCCAAGAGCACAGTCACGGTTTCGCTTCCACCATTGGCCACGACGAGATCGAGGATGCCATCGCCGTTGAGGTCCCCAATGGCCACAAAGTTCGATCGATTCCCTCCGGTGGAGAAACTCTTGGAAGCCTGGAACGTGCCATCGCCGTTGCCCAACAGCACACTCACGCTTTCGCTGTAATAGTCCGCGATGGCAAGATCGGGGATGCCATCACCATTGAAGTCTCCAATCGCCAGGGAACTGGGAGAACTACCAGCACTGAAGGTGCCGGCAACTTGGAACGTCGCATTGCCCTTGCCCAAGAGCACATGCACGCTGCGACTGCCAGGATCATAACCGGCGACGACGAGATCGGGGATGCTATCGCCGTTCAAGTCTGCCACAGCCACAACACTGGGAGAGCTTCCAGCGGGGAAACCGGGCGCGTGTTCGAAGGTGCCGTCACCTTTGCCCAGCAAGATACTCACCGTGCCTTGATCGGAGGTGTCGAAACCGGGCGAATCGATCACTGCAAGGTCGGGGATGCCATTGCCATCAAAATCTCCCACGGCTACGCAGGCGAGGAGATAGCCAAGGGCGTAATTCTGAGCAGCCTGGAAGGTGCCATCGCCATTGCCGAGGAGGACACTCACGCTGCCGGTGCCAGGCAGGTAGCCCGAGCCAGTATTGGCCACGGCTAGGTCCGGGGTGCCATCGCCGTTAAAATCTCCAATCGCCAGGGAGACCGACGCGGTCCCGGTCCGGTAGCTGTGGGGTGCCTGAAACGTGCCATCGCCGTTGCCGAGCATGATACTCACCGAGCCCTTATGATCGGGCCCTGTTTGCCCGCTGGCGAATGCCACATCGGGAATACCGTCCCCGTTCAAGTCTCCCACCGCCAATACTGATCCGCCGCTGCAGGGGGAGTTCCGGACAGGCTGAAACGTGCCATCGCCGTTGCCTAGGAGCACACTGACGATAGCGCCGGCGGCGTCATCATAAGCGAGCATAGCCAGATCGAGCCGGCCATCGCCGTTCAAATCTGCGGCTACCACGTAACCGGGATACGTCCCGGTGGGGACTCTATGGGGATCCTGAAAGGTGCCATCGCCATTACCGAACAGAATGCTTACAGTGGGGCCCTGCCCACCGACCACGGCAAGGTCGAGGATGCCATCGCCATTGAAGTCCCCCACGGCCACGGAACTGGGAAGGTTCGCGTAACCGGAGAGAAAGACGTGAGAGGTTTGAAACGTTCCATCGCCGTTGCCCAACAGCACACTCACCGTGTCCGTCAGAGAATCATGGTTGACCACGACGAGGTCGAGATGGCCATCACCATTAAAGTCCCCGACTGCCGCGCCTCGGGCAAGTGGGCCAGCGAAGAAGTGGCGGGCGGCCTGGAAGGTGCCATCGCCCTTGCCCAACAAAATGCTCACAATGCCATCGCGGTAATTGGGGTCACTACCCAGACCGGTTACCGCCAGATCCGGGATGCCGTCGCCGTTGAAGTCGGCCACGACCACGAAATTGGCATTGCTCCCGGCGTCGAAAGCCAGAGGCGCGATGAAACCACCCTGTGTGCGGGGGCAAGCGAGGGCCAGCGAGACCAGTGCCACCAGCCCGATGCGGACCGGGGCTTGCGGAGTCCGGATGGGCGAGTACAACCACATGGCTGCAAGTCTCCTATGCTGCGGGTGCCGCTCGGCGGAGGAAGATCACCAGGGATCAGAACTTTTTGCAGGTAGCGGCGCCTTCTGAACGTAAACGTCTCGCTTACAAGGTTGCATCCTGCTTGGCTCGGGCCGTCTGCTGGGGTCTTTAGTTCCACGCTCCCCGCCGAGCCGCATCCAATCCTGTACCAAGAGCCTTCCCGTCAACAGTCCGATCTTACCGCGCCTGCACAGTGGCGTAAATGTTTTCGTAAAAATATCCTGCAATTCAGACGTAATTCAGCCTCCCCATGAGCTGTTCTGGCGGCTCGGCGTGGTCGCCGGATCGTTTTGGCGGAGGCGGCGGGTTTTCGCGAAGGCTTTGCGGCGGGCCTTTTCCTCTAAGCTCAGCGTCAGTTCCATGTGCTCCGTGAGCGTGAAGAACGCGAATGTATAGCGACAGTTATCTTTCCCCACGCGCGTTGACTCATTGATTTTGTTACCGAAGGCGTATCGTTGCCCCAAGAAGGATGTTACCAAGCCTTCCGAGGCACCCGTCGTTGCCTCAGAAGGATGTTACCCACTTCTGGAGGCACACGATGCACTATCCGATCAGCAAGCAGACCAAGGCCGAACTTCTCGCAGCGATGCGCGAGCGCTACCGGCGGGTCACGAGAGCAGAGAAGACCAAGGTTCTCGACGAGTTCGTGGCCGTGGCCGGGTGCCATCGCCAACATGCGATCCGCCTGCTGACCACGGTCGGCTGCCGTACGACTGAGCCGTCGGCCATGGACCGCCGGACCTATGGGGAGGCCGTGCGCCAAGCCCTCGTCGTGCTGCGGGAAGCCGCCGATCGGATCTGCGGCAAGCGTCTGAAGGCGCTCCTGCCCAGTCTCATCACGGCCTTGGAACAGCACGGACATCTGGCTCTGGACCCTACGGTTCGCCGCGAGATTCTGTCCGCGCTGGTGCCCGCTCTCGGCGCTGGCTCCTTGGGTATCTTCAGTTGGCTGGCGCGTGTTGCGATGATGGCGGCCCTTAGCTTCATCATGATTCAGGTCGGCCACGAGTTCGACTTGGACAAACAAGAGCTGCGAACCTATGCCTTCGATTCCCTCGTCGCCATGACGGCAGCAGCCATTCCGTGGCTCTTGTGCGCGCTGTATTTTGTCCTGGCCATGGCGCCC
>DATGIQ010000688.1:0-6735 GCA_035295665.1 Gemmataceae bacterium
GCATATTTTGCCACCAAGGGTGCCATCCCGGCATTGACGCGCTGTCTGGCCGTCGAGCTGGGCACCCGCAACCCCAAGGTGCGCGTGAACTGCATTCTTCCCGGACCGGTCCTCTTCCAGCAGGACTTCCCACAGGCGGAGCGGCAAGAAGCGATCCACGCCACCTTGACGCAGCAGGAGGGCCGGCCCGAAAACGTGGCCGCGGCCGTCGTGTTTCTGGCGCAGAACGATTTTATCACCGGAAGCTGCCTCGCCGTGGACGGTGGCCGAACCATTTATGCCGCGGGCAACTAAGAGGCAGGAGACACCAGCCGGACGCACCAGTGCAAGGCTAGCATCACGCCTTCCTGCCCTGGCGCGTCCGGCGGGTGTCCCGGAGTTACGACAAGGTTTGTCCGCTCGCTCTCATGCAGAGACCGGCTGTCCCGCCGCTCAGCCCCGCCCAACGAGCGGCATCTTGGTAGCCATCACCGTCAGAAACAGCACATTCGCATCCAGCGGTAGGCTAGCCATGTAGACGACGGCCCGGGCGACGTGCTCCACATCCATGGTCGGCTCGACGGCGATTTCGCCATTGGCTTGCGGCACGCCGTTTTTCATGCGGGCCGTCATTTCGGTACCGGCGTTGCCAATGTCGATCTGGCCACAGGCGATATCGTATTTCCTGCCATCCAGAGCAGTCGACTTGGTGAGCCCGGTGACGGCATGCTTGGTTGCGGTATAGGGCGCTGAGTTGGGTCTCGGTGTTAGGGCCGAGATGGAGCCATTGTTAATGATGCGGCCGCCGCGGGGATTCTGCTCCTTCATCAACCGGAACGCCGCCTGGGTGCAGAGAAAGACGCCGGTCAGGTTCACCTCCACGACCCGACGCCATTGCTCAATCGTCAAATCCTCTAGCAACACGGCCGGGGCACTGGAACCGGCATTGTTGAAGAGCAGATCGAGACGGCCAAAATCATTTTTCGTCTTCTGGAAGAGCGCAGCCACGGAGGACGGATCGCTGACATCGGCAGGAACAACGAGCGCGCGGCGGCCTTCGGCTTCTGCCTGGGCGAGCACTTGCTCCAGAGGCTCCCGGCGGCGGCCGGCAAGCACAACTCGATACCCTTCCTGCAGCAGAGCGAGGGCGGTCGCCCGGCCAATTCCTGATCCTGCGCCGGTAATCAGGGCTATCTTGCCGTTTACAGCCATCCGAGACGCGCCATGATTTCCCCAACTGCTTCGCGTTGGCCGAGGTGTCCAGCGACGCTATTGCTTGGCCTGGGCTTGGTCCGGAATGAGAAGCACGCTGTTATGGAAGTAGCCTGCCTGGCGAGGATTGGCCGGGTCTTGCCGCCAAACCTTGCCCTCGAGTACAAATTTGTACTCATGGCGGCCGGGTTTCCATTTTAGCGTAGTCGTGAACCGACCCTGGCCGTCCGGGCCGTCCATCTTGTGGCCATCCGGCTTCCAGTTGTTGAATTCGCCCGCCAAGAAAACCGCTTTTGTGCCGGCCGGTGCCTGGTAATGGAAGGACACTTCGTATTCACCATCGGCCAAGGCTTTTATCTTGGGCAGACCGGATCGGAGATCCTGGTCGGCCAAGGCCATGTCGAAGTATCCCACGAGCATTTCGTTCCACGTCTGTTCGCCGAAGTGAACCGCCACGTTGGGATCGGGGTTATTCAGGTTGCCTTCCGAGTTGTCGAAATGCCCCTCGCACTGGAGGACGGTCCCTTCCGGCATTCGCTTCGGCTCGGCCAGGACATATTGATTCTGCCAGTCAAACCGATACCGAGGCACGTCGAGCACGATTTCCTGGCTCCCATCGGGGTACAACGCTGTGAAGCGGAACGATTTCCCGCGCAGATGCATGTGCGGGAAAAGCGCGTACAGCAGCGCGTCTTGGTCAAATCGGTAGTCGGCCACTGCTTCGGAGTCCGCAGCTCGCGGGGGAATGTTGAGCTGGGTGTTGATGGCCATATCGGAGCGGATGGCGCGCCGGACCGTTTTGGGGTCGGCAAACACCAGGCCAACCCGCGTTTGATCGGTTTGCACCGAGCCGCTCGGAGTGTAGTGCATCTGGAAGACGAGCTTCGATCTGGCTGGGATAAGTCGGGCTGTGCCCTCCGGGAAAATGAGCGGCCACATACCCGGCACGCCAACGGCAACGGGACTACCGATGCCGCCGCGCAAGGCCGGCGACGGTGCACCCGGCGGCTGAATGATGACGACCACATGGTGCACGACGGTGGGATTGCCGGGGCGGACCTCCGATGCCTGCACCCATTTATCCTCCTTGAAACCCGGATCGACGGTGAAATACTGGTAGGGAACCGAGCCCTTGGCCGGGACCGTGTACGGCTCGGGCATGGAGAGCACGAGATCCGGCTTGGGAATCCGCCAACCTTCCGCAAAGGTGACCGGCTCGGGCAGGTCCTTGGAATTGCCCTTGGGCAACCCGTTCTCCACCCATTGGTCGATCCGTTGCTTTTCCGCATCGGTCAAGCTCGGATTATTGGAGAACTTGCCATATTTCAGGTCCGCGTCCCAGGGAGGCATCCGCCCATCCTGAATCACTTCGCGGATTGTCTCAGCCCAGCCGGCCACATTCTCGTAGGAAGTGAGTGCAAATGGGGCAATCGAGCCGGGGCGATGGCAGCTCACACAGTGCCGCTGCAAGATGTGGGCGATCGAGTTCGTGTAGGTGATTTCGCCCCGCGCCGGCCGGCGCTGGACACGGCCAATGAGGCACCCCGACGCTTCCGTGACCGGCCGGCTCACGGGCTTGCCGGCCAGTAAGTCATCCAGGGCGTTGGCCAGGTCGCGCTCCTTGGCCGCGGGGCGGAGGTAGCCGATCCCATATTGGTCATCGATTCGGCCGCGGTACCGAAGGACAAAGCCATGGTCGAGTACGAAGACTTCGGGGGTGCGTTGGGCACCAAACTGATCGGCGACGACATTGCCGGGGTCTTTGAGCAACGGAAAATCGATCTTGTGAACCCGTGCCAGGTGAGCCATCTGAGCCAGCGAATCTTGTTGATTGGAATCTACCGCGACAAACGCCACCCCGCGCGGTCCATATTCCTTGTCCAGCTCAACCAATCGGTCCGCATAGCGATTGGCCAACGGGCAATCCGTGCCAAGGAAGGCCACCACGACCAGTTTACTCTTGGCCAACTCCGCGAGCGGATGGGGAGTGCCCAAGTAATCACGCAGTTCGAAAGGGGCCACAGCCTTGCCGATTCCGATGGCGTCGGCAGCAAAAGCCGGCGCCCCTGCCAGCAGGACGATCACCAAGGACGGAACCGATGGTACGCGCATACGGAGACTCCTTCAGCCGGGAGGACGAAGCAAGTTCGCGAGCAGGTACCAGCGATTAAAGCACCTGGCTCAGGTGGTGCCAAGAGGATTCCGCAGGGCACGCGGACATGTCCGGATTCGGTTTACTCTCCGGCACGGACAACTCCGGCCTTCCGCTGTCCGCTGCGAGTCACATCCATCACTCGGCCAAGATCATCGAGGGCAAGATGGAACCGCTCGTTGCCCTGGATGCGATGCAAGGAAAGCTGATAATCCCGGCTGCTGGCTGCCAGATAGGCTAATTTTTCGGGCTTCTGTGGTGTGCGGAGCCGGCCCCAGGAACCATCGCCGAGATAGAGCACACCGTTTTCATGGCTCACGCCATCCAGCAAGGGTTTGGTCCGTTTGAACGTGTGATCGTGATGTTCCAGCACAACAGGTACCCGATATTTCTGAAACAAGGGCACCCAGTGCTTGCGATTTCCCTCGCCGGTCCCCTGTTTGCCATTGACGCCTTCCATCTTACGGTACGACGGATAGGCGGGGACGTGATTGACCACGAAGACATTGGGGTGATCGGACCGTGCTTTCAGGACGTTTTCCAGCCAGTTCGCCTGCTCGCCGCCGATCGCGCTGGTGTGGCCGGTGTCGAGCAGCACGAGGCTCAGGTAGTCGCCAAAGTCCAGCGTGGCGAAACCGGTGTCTGGGAAAAGCCCGTCGAACAGTGCGTAGAAGAAGGGAGCCTTGTCGCGGGGTTGATTGTAGCCGCCGTCGACCTCGTGGTTGCCGATACAGGTGATCATGGGAATCAGTCGGCCATCCCGGCCACGCATCTGTTTACTGTAATTGCGGATGAACGCCAGGCTGATCTCGACCGATCGGCCGTTATCGTAGCCCAGGTCTCCGCCGACGACCGCAAACATCGGATCTTGCCGGGCCGCCTGGATGTTGTTGGCAATCGTGTAGGCGTTGACGCCACAATCGCCGCCGGAAACGAAATGGATCGTATCGGTCGCCTTGGCCGGCATGGTACGGAAACGGTAAGTGGGCGACGATCGGCCGATTCGAAACTGATAATCGGTTCCCGGCGTAAGGCCCGTCAGCTCCGCCCGGAAGACTTTAAAATCGGTCATGGGATAGGGCGTGGCGGTCGTGAGCTGGGCCTGGCTCGGACCACCTGCGCGGGGCGAACAATAGACGGTGGTGTCCGCGGTCTCCCCGCGGGTGCCGATCCACTGGACGGTCATCGTCGTGGTTGGATCGCGCTGCCAGCTGAGAAAGAGCGTGTCCGGTTGGAAGGCGGGATCGTCAGGAACCACTTTAAGCGCTTCAACCGGTTGCTGGGCCCCAAGGAGCGGAGCGGTGGCCAAGCCGGCAAGGGACGCTCCAAGGAACGATCGGCGTGACAGACACGTCATGGTGCGGACTCCAGGTGCGATGAGTACAGGCTCTCTTCGTTTGGTCTTCGGCGAGCGCTCTCATGATCGCCTGAATGGCTGAAAATTGCAAGAAGATTGCCAGTTGTGGCGCAATTCCCTGCCATAACCTCTTCTATGCGTATGTCTTGCGTGCGATCCCGGGTAACCATTCGGTGAACCAGTCAGTTGCGCTGGCCAGCTGACGACTTCGGGCTACAACGGTTGGCATGGCTGCCGCGTCATCCCCGGCCTGTGCGGCGCCGCTCCTGCGAGACGGCCCCTGTCCTGTTGGCCCGCGTCTGGCCGTGGAGTTCGAGCCCTGGCGTCAGGCCGGCTACTGGAAGGCCATGCACGACCGCGCCGTGCAGCGTGAGGCCCTCCTCCAACAAGAGATCGAACAACTCCGCGCCCAACTCCGCCTCCGCGAGCAGCAGCTCTTCGGCCGCAAGACCGAGGCCGGCTCCGCCGCTGCTTTGACCCCGCCGGCCACGAACCTGGCGGCCACGCCCCGGCGGCGTGGCCAGCAACCCGGCCGGCCGCGGCCTTCGCCGACGCCGACGCACGGCTACGCGCGGCGGTGACGGCGTCGGGGGCCCAAGGGGAGGCGGAGTCGGCGGAGCCGCAGTTGCACCCGGCCCGGCGAAAAGTGCTGGAGAGCTTGGGGGACCACTGGACGGGTCTGACGGTGTTCGCCGAGCACCCGGAGGTGCCGATGGGTAGAGTCGAGAGGTGGCGCGGTGGTTTAGGTCAGGCCTATCTGTTGCCGGCCCTTTCGTCTGCCGGTGCCTCACGCGCCCGACCATGCCCCGTTTCCACCTCCCGCTCCTCGAACCGGACGTGCAGATTTCCCGCATCCGGCTCTCATCCGGACCCTCAAGCCTTCGCATTCGGCCGGGCCGCACGACGGTCGGGGACCGAGAAGAGCCCCAGGTCCTCGTACAGGTAGCGATCCGGGTAACGCTTGTAACCCGTCCCGCCACGCTGCTCCCGTCGCATCAACCACCTGCGGAGTCGCCGCTCGACGTATCGGCGGACCACGCGATACGCCCGGACCACTGGACCCTGGTTGAAGTACCCACACCACCCACGAAGGATGGGGTTGAGGACCTCGACCCGCTCCGCGGGTTCTTGCCAGTTCCAGCGGCGGGACGTCTCCTCATGGATTCGGGCCAAGAGCTTGCAGACCGACTTCTTCGACGGCCGGGTGCCGATGTACGGCCGACCGCCCTTGCCGTAGTAGCGCCCGACCGTGTAGCCGAGGAAGTCGAACGACTCCTCTGGTAGCCGCGCGAGTCGGGTCTTCCGCTCGTTCACGGTCAGCCCCAGCCGGGTCATCAGTCCGCGGAAGGTGGCCAGCGCCGCCGGCCCGAACCCGGGCCGGCAGCAGATGACCAGGTCGTCCGCGTAGTTGACCACACGCGCCTGGAGGCGCTGCTCGTGACCGAACTGCTTCCACGCCAGGACGAATCGCCGGAAGTACAGGTTGGCTAACAGGGGCGAAACGACACCGCCCTGGGGCGTGCCGCGGTTGGTGTCCGCGGCCGCCGTCGTGCGCTGCTCGCCCCGCTCCCGCCGCTCCACCACCGGGGCCTGTAGCCAGCGCTTCACGACCGACAGCACGCTGCCGTCCGCGATCCGCCGACTCAGGCACCGCATCAGCGGGCCGTGCGGGATCGTGTTGAAGTAGTCGGACAGGTCCGCGTCCACCACCTCGCACAGGCCCCGCTCGGTCACGTTGAAGTACACCCGCCGCACGGCCATCTTGGCGCCGAGTCCGGGGCGGAAACCGTACTGCTCCTCGCAGAGGTCCGCCTCGAAGATCGGCCCGATGACCAGCAGTACCGCCATCTGCACCACACGATCCCGAATCGTCGGAATGCCCAACGGACGTTGTCCGCCGCTCGCCTTGGGAATCCACACCCGGAGAAGGGGTTGCGGACGATACTCCTTCCGCCGCAACTCCTCCCGCAACGCCATCAACCACGGCCCCATGCCGTCGGACTCGATGGCCGCGAACGACTGGTCATCCACGCCC
>DATGIQ010000689.1:0-7168 GCA_035295665.1 Gemmataceae bacterium
TGCCCAACAAGACCGGCGATCAGTGGATCACCATCCAATCCGCTGCGCTGGACCATCTCCCCGCGCCCGGACAACGCGTCGGCCCCGACGATGCCGCCTTCATGCCCAAGATCACTTCCCCCGGCTTGGGCGAAGCCGCCCTCGGGACCGCTCCCGGGGCACACAATTTCCGCTTCGTCGGTATTGAATTCCTGCCGGCTACGCAGAATGCCTTTATCTATGACCTCATCGACTTCGGCGACGGCAGCAGTGCACAGAACTCCCTCAGCCAGGTGCCGCATGACCTCACGCTCGATCAGTGTTATGTCCATGCCTGGCTCGATCAGCCGCTCAAGCGGGGCATTGCACTCAACAGTGCCAACACCAGCATCGTCAATTCGTATATTGCCGGCTTCAAGGTGGATGGCCAGGACAGCCAGGCGATTGCCGGCTGGAATGGTCCGGGACCGTTCAAGATCGACAACAACTATGTGGAAGCCGCCGGGGAGAATATCCTCTTCGGCGGGGCCGCCACCTCGATCAACGGCTTGATTCCTTCGGACATCGAGATCCGCAATAACCTCATCTCGAAGCCGCTCGCCTGGAATCAGAACGATCCCACCACGTATGCGGGAACCCATTGGAGCGTGAAGAACCTGCTGGAATTGAAAAATGCCCAGCGTGTCACCATCGATGGCAACCGCTTCGAGCACAACTGGGTGGACGGCCAGGCGGGATTTGCCATCGTGATGACGCCGCGTGGCGACCAAAGCGGTGGGCCGTGGGTGACGGTGAGTAATGTGACCTTCACCAACAACGCGGTGGTGGGCACCGCCCAGGGCATCAACATCCTCGGCTCCGATGATGCCTCGGCGAGCCAGCCGGCCGCGAACATCCTGATCCAGAACAACTACTTCGACGATTTCGGAACGGCGCCCTGGGGCGACCCGGGGAACTCACGTCGCTTATTCCAGTTGCTTACCGGCCGCAATGGGGGATCGAAATACGTCACGATCGATCACAATGTCGCCACCTCGGACGGCACGATCATCATGGCCGAAGGGGTCCACACGGGCCTCGTTTTCACCAATAACACGACGCCGCACGGCCAGTATGGTGTCTTCGTGGCCGGCAAGGGCGAGGGCATGGCCGCCCTACAAACGGCTTTTCCCGGATATACGTTTCAGGGAAATCTAATCCTGGGCGCCCAGGCAAAGGCTTATCCCACCGGCAACTTCTACGGCACGACGCCGAATGAACACCTCGTCATGCAGATGTACCAGGATCTGCTCCAGCGGACGGTGGACGCAACCGGCATGGCAGCCTGGACGGCGGCGCTGGCCCAGGGGAGTTCGCCGGTGCAAATCGCGCAAGCGATCGAGGCCAGCTCGGAATTTCGCACCGTCGAGGTACAGAATCTGTATACCACGTTGCTTCACCGTGCTGCCGACCCGAGCGGCCTGAGCGTGTACACCGCTTTCCTGGCGGGCGGCGGGACGATCGAGCAAGTGGCCGAAATCCTCACCGGGTCGCAGGAATACTACCTAACGCAGGGGAGCGGGACCAACGATCGTTTCCTGGATGCTCTGTACCGCGACGTCTTGGGCCGTGCCGTGGATCTTTCGGGCCGGACAACTTATGATGCCGACCTTGCGGGCCAGATGGAGCGTGTGCAGATCACCGCGGCCGTCTTCACGAGCGTGGAGTTCGAGCAGAATTTGATTGGAACCTTCTACCAACGTTACCTGCACCGCAGCCCAGACAGCGGCGGCCTGAATGCGTTCGTCGGCTTTCTGCACCAAGGGACGCGGGATGAAGAGGTGATCGCGGCCATCATCGGCTCGGCGGAATACACCGCCCACACTGCGACGGTTTAGAAATTATTTCAAGAATGTTTTCGCTGCTTGCGGCTTGCATTTGGTGTACCTTTCCAAACGCGAGACGCAAGCAGCCACAAGCGCGCTAACGAGGGAGGAGGTTGCATCCTCGCGGGCGGACGGCGCCGGTCCGTGCCGCCCTTGGGGTGGATTCATGCTTCGTCAGCCAGTTTCAGCAGTCGGTTAAGCGAGTTCCGGCAGCGGGGCGGCATCATCCTCGGCCAGGTACCGCGGCCGGCCGATGAGATCCGACAGCGTCGTCTGGTGGGAGTCGATCCCGAGGTTGTGGTAGAGGGTGGCGAACAACTCGCCCCACGTGACCGGCCGGGCGACGGCCTCTCCCGCGATCCGGTCGGTCGCACCGATCACCTGCCCGGTCTTCATCCCGCCGCCGGCCAGCAGCGCACAGTTCACCTGCGGCCAGTGGTCGCGGCCGACCTGGGCGCTGATCTTCGGCGTCCGCCCGAATTCGCCCAGGATCACCACGGTGCAATCCTTGTCCAACCCCCGCTGGTGAAGGTCTTCGACCAGGGCGCTGACGCACCGGTCGAAAACTGGGAAGTCCTCCGCCTCACGTACGAAGATCGAGTTGTCGGCCCGGCCTTCCGTGTTCTTGCCGCCATGCCAGTCCCACTTGCTATAGTTGAGGGTGACCACCCGCGCCCCGGCTTCGACCAGCCGCCGGGCCATCAGCAGACTTTGGGGCACCCGCGGGGCGCCATTGCCGTCCATGAACACTCCGGGGTCCCCGGTCCCGTACCGCTCGATCACGTGCGCCGGCTCCTTCGATAGATCCAGGGCGTCGGCCATGCGGGAGGACGTGAGCAGCCCGAACGCCTGTTCGGTGAACGTGTCCATTGCCTTGATGGCGCCGTTCGCGTCGGCATCGCGGCGCATGATATCGAAGTGTTTGAGGAGGGTCTTACGGTCCGCGAGGCGATCGATCGAGAGGCCGCGGAGAAGCATGTCTTCGCGCGTCTTGCCCATCATGCGGAACGGGGCCATCGACGGCCCGAGGAACCCTGGCCCCGGCTCGTTGTACGGGCCGTGGGTGCATGTGTAGCACAGGCTGACGAACGGCGGGACACTGGGATCGACGGGGCCCAGCAGCTTCGCCACGGCGGAGCCGAACTGTGGCCACCCGCCGCTCGGGGTTGGTTTCTTCGGATGGTGGCCGTTGTAGACCTGAATCGCATCGTGGTCGGACTGGTTGCCAACCAGCGAGCGGATCACGACGAGTTTGTCCATGATTCCAGCCAGCCGGGGGAGAGCCTCGCAAATCTGCACCCCGGTGACGTTGGTTGCGATTGGCTTCCACGGGCCGGCGAATTCCTTGGGGGCCCCGGGCTTCAGATCAAACAGATCCTGGTGAGGCGGACCGCCAACCAGGTAGATGAGAATAACCGACTTGTGGGACGATCGGATCCGGGCGGCTGCTTCCGCGCGCAAGAGGCCGGCGAGAGTGAGGCCGCCAAGCCCCAGGGCCCCGATTCGTAGGAAACCACGGCGGGACAGGCGATGCGGGACGACAGGCACGGGAGCGGTCAGGCCATGGCGGGTTGGCATCGGCAGCCTCGGGAGATAGGGAACAGCGGGCCAAAGCCGGCGCCGGATGCCGGCCAGTATGCGGCCCGGTAGGCGGTGAGGTACGGAAACTAGTCTCCCCGTTTTTTACGCCCAGGTCAACGCCTTTGCGTGGATTTCTCTGCCTGGAACGCCACAGTCGGCCGTGGCCTTGCATGGATCCGGTAAACTTCGTGACCCGCCGGCCCGTCGGATGGATCTGTAAACGGAGCTTGATCTCGATCGTTGCAAGGAAAATCGCGCATGAAACGTGACCAGATCCTGTAATAAGAAGGGAGAGAGCCAATGTCCCACACGGAAAGGCAGGTAGTCTGTATGGCGACCCATGCACTAAGCCGGATGATGCAACACCTCCGCAGATCCGCCCTGCAACGTGATGGGGCAGGAATGACCGATGGGGAGCTTCTCGACGAATACATCACCGGACGGAACGAGGCCGCCTTCGCCGCTCTCGTGCGACGGCATGGTCCGATGGTCTGGGGCGTGTGCCAGCGCGTCCTTCGCAGTCACCACGATGCTGAAGACGCATTTCAAGCCACGTTCCTCGTCCTCGTCCGCAGAGCGGCATCGGTGGTGCCACAAGCGCTGGTCGGCAACTGGCTATACGGCGTTGCCCACCGGACGGCTCTAAACGCTCGGGCCGTTGTAGCCCGAAGGCTGGCGCGCGAACGGCTTGTATCGACTATGCCCGAGCCGGCCGTCTGGGAACAAGACCTCGGGCGCGATCTGCGCCCCCTTCTTGATCAGGAGTTGAGCCGTCTGCCCGCCAAGTATCGTGCCGCCATCGTCCTCTGCGATTTGGAAGGCAAGACCCGTAAGAACGTGGCTCAGCAGTTCGGCGTGCCAGAGGGCACGCTCTCAGGCTGGCTGACCAGGGGAAGAGCGCTGTTGGCGAAACGGCTGGGCCGGCGCGGTCTATCCCTGGCAAGCGGGATCTTGGCAGGAATGCTGTCGCACAATGCCTTATCCGCAGCTGTGCCAGCTCTGGTGATATCCAACACGATCCGTGTCGCACGTATCGTAGCGGCCGGAGAGGTAGCGGCGGCCAGCGTTGTCTCCGCCCCGGTCGCCGCCCTAACCAAAGGAATGCTGAAAGCTATGCTCTTGTCGAAACTCAAGTTGATCACGGCGATGCTCCTGCTCCTTTCCGCTGCGGGCGGGGCGACTACCGCGCTGATCTATGGCGCGCACTCAGGAAAACCAACCGACCCGTTGGTTCTCCCTCTGGAGGGGCAGGCGGCTGGGCAGCCCCCAGCCGTTGACGCTCCCAAGCCAGAATCCACAAGAATCGCCGCTCGACAGGAAAAGAACGCGCCGAAGTTCACGATCGCGAAGGAGACGACACATATCACCGGTCCGTTCGATCAGGAAGGAAACCTGGACTACGAAGCGGCGCTCAACGAGCGGCTCGGCAAGGACATCACTCCGGAAAAGAACGCGAATGTCTTGTTATGGAATGCGTTGCGCTCGCAACCAAAGCGTTTTCCGATGCCTTCGGAGTTCTTCGCCTGGCTGAAGACGCCGGCACCGCCCGAACACGGCACGTATTTCGTCGACCTTCTCCGCTATGCCGGAGAAACCCTCCAGCTCAACCTGGAACAGGAGACACTTACGATTCGTAAGCAGCGCTCTTGGGCGGCCCAGCGGCCCTGGGTCGCGCAGGACTACCCCCAGATCTTCGGCTGGCTTGCCGCCAATGAAAAGCCGCTCGGAGTGGTGCTCGAAGCGGTCCGGCGACCGGAGTACTACAATCCCCTGGTCTCGAACAAGACCGGTCCCGAGGGGTCGTACGGACTGCTCGGCAGCCTGCTGCCGGCTGCGGTGCAAAGCCAGCGCGAGGTCGCCCCAGCACTAACGGCACGTGCCATGCTCCGGGCCGGTGAGGGGAAATTCGATGAGGCCTGGCAGGATCTACTGGCCTGCCATCGCCTCGGACGGCTCATCGCCCGCGGTGTCGATCACGACGAATTCCTGCTGGGCACCGCCATTGACGAGGCCGCCAGCAACGCGGCACTGGCCTTGCTCGATCGAGCCAACCCGAGCAGGTCGCACGCCCGGGCCTGGCTTCGCGACCTGGAGCGCCTGCCCCCTATGCCCTCCCTTGCCGACAAGATCGATCTGGGCACGCGCTTCACCTTCCTCAATACCGTGATGCTCGCTCGCCGCGGTCCGATCAAGACCTTGAGGCTCATCCAGATCCTCCAGGGAGGCCCGCGGCTGCCGGCCGGGACTGCGGACCCGGAGGTGCCCCAGGCGGTCATCGATGCGCTCGATTGGAATGCGATTCTGCGTGCGGGCAACCGCTGGTACGATCGCACGGGCGCTGCTCTGCAGATCGCTGACCGGGCCGCACGCGAAAAGGAGCTGGACCGGCTCGAGGCGGAACTCGAGGCAGGCATGAAAAATGCCGGAACTGCGGCAGAGATCACCAAAGCCCTGCGCCGTTCAGAGAATTTCGACCCCGAGGTGAGTAACGATCTGGGCATCGTGCTCCTCGACTACTTTCAGCGGGATATCCGCCGGATGAAAAAGGCCGCCGACCGGGCCGAGCAGGTGCGGCGCAACCTGCACGTGGCGTTCGCCCTGGCCGCGTATCGCGACGACCACGGCCGCTACCCGGATAAGCTGGATGCCCTGGTGCCTGGCTACCTGGTGGAGGTTCCGAGCGATCTCTATTCCGCCAAGGCACTGCTTTACCGGTCCGCCGAAACCATGTATCTGCTTTACAGCGTCGGCATCAATGGCCTGGACGAGGGCGGTAACGGAGTTGACGATCAGCCTCCTGGCGACGATCTCCGCGTGCGTATGCCGCTGCCAGAATGGAAACGGCAGTAATCGTGAATGTTACGATCCAGGACAGATCCTGCTTCATGTCTGGAGTTAGCGGCATGAGATCCTATTCAGTAACCTGTGTCATCATGGCCCTGTTGGGCGCCACAGCTTGCTCCCGACAGCGTTCCTCGGATGCGGCCCCGAGACCGGCTGCGGCAACATCCCTCGCCCAACCCAATCTGGCCGAGAAGGATTTGGCCAAGCTCCAGGGCACCTGGCGAATCGTAACCTCGGTGTGGAATGGCGTCCGGGAGGCGGATGTAGCCCGGAGCATCACGATTCTTTTCCAGGACGACAAGTTCATCGTGATCGATACAGACGGCCATCGTCAGGAAGAAACGATTCGGCTGATGCCTGACCAGAATCCCAAGGCCATTGATTGTTCGAGTAAGGCGGACGGCCTCACCTCGCCAGGCATCTATTCCCTGGAAGGCGATCTCTTCACATGGTGTGCCGCTGGGGGGGACCGAAAAGTTCGGCCGACTGAGTTCGCCTCGCAACCCCGTTCGAAGCATCGCCTCATGATCTTGCGACGCCAAGAGCGCTGAGCTAAGGTGCGGAGCGGGCTTCAACTCGGCAACCAGCTTAGCGACGGCACGTAGAACCGCGCGGCGCTCACACCGCGCGGTTCTACGTGCCGCTGCTCACCCATCCGACCAGGTTATTTGTGATCCAGCCAAAACATGGTCCCCATGTCTGCAAGCTCCTGCATCCGTAGCAGACTGTACGCAGAAGCCGCGGTTGGATTCGTGCCACTGTTCCCATTGGACTGCTGCGGCGTCTTCGCGGCTCCCGGCGTCACGGTGAGGGGAACAGCCTGCGTCGAAGGGGTTGCGTTGCCCACGGAAGCCGGTGGGCCATTTGCAGCCGTCGTGCCGCTGCTGACGACCGAAGTT
>DATGIQ010000690.1:0-15932 GCA_035295665.1 Gemmataceae bacterium
GATGTCTCCCTGGAAAACGCTGGTCGGGCGTTACGGTCCTCCGAGCGGGCGTGATCAACACGACGGGGGATGCGATGGTCTGTGGTGGATGCATGGGGAATATCGGATTTGGCGGCGGGCATATGGCAGTCGATACAGCTATCCTGCGCACTCACCCTGCTTCGCTGGCCAGCGGGAAGCGTGCAACTGTTCGGCTCATGGCAACTCAGGCAATGGTCGCGGTAGAAGCCCACCCGCTCCGCGGCGGCGGGCATCTGGTGGGGATCGTGGCAGGAGACACAACCCATCCTGCCCCCGCTCGCGTTCCAGCAGCGGCTGGCATGCATCTGTTCGACCTGGCCGACGAATTTGGATGCCTCCGCCGAGTTGGCTGCCGAGACAAACACGGTCATGAACTGGTGCAGGGGCAGGCCGGGACGATAATCAAAACTGCTCCGCCCCCGCCCGGGCACGCGAATCTCCCCTTGCAGGTGACATTGCTCACACACCGCATCGCGCAGGGCAGGCTCCAGGTTTTGTGGATTTACGATCGTGGTATCCGGGCCCGTAGATGCTTCTCCCTGCTCATGTCGTCGGACGTGTAGCTCGCCTGGTCCGTGACAGCGCTCACACCCGATGGCGTATCCCTGGAAGATCGGCGGCCGGTAGTGATTAATAGTGCCGCCTTCATGCTCCGCACGATTGCTATGACAGAACAGGCATTCCGGAGTCACGGGCCGTGCGAAATGATGATGGCGACTGGCGTATCCGGGGGACAGATCCCACCCACCCTTTTGCGGGTACCAGGTAATTGGCGACTGGAAGAGATAGCCATTGTGATCGATCAGAAAGGATCGGCCGCGCGTGCTGGAGCCGACGGCGAACGCCACCTCAGCCTCGGTTTTCGCAATCACGTGGCCCTGGGGATCCAACTTCATCTCGCGATGTACGGTCCGGTTGCCTTGGGGCTTGACCTGGTAGTGAAAACCGCGCGCCTGAAATTCGGCATCTGGAATCGCTGCGTCCGGTTGTCCTGGACCCCTGCCGGCAACGGGGACAAGCGACCGCCCCATTGGATGCTGGTGGTACGTTCGGGTAATCTTCGCATGGCAGTGGGCGCAGGTCTGATCGCCAACGTAGCGGACGTCTGGGCGAACATTGCGATAGACTGTGTCAACCGTAAGCCGCGGGTCGCTCGAGACGGCCGGTGGCGGAGAATCCGCCGGCAACCTCAGCACGGATGGTCGGTTCTGCCATCGCCATTGCCACACAGCCACGCCGGCCAGGCACGCCAGCAAACCGGCCAGGGACGCCAGGCCCCAGATTCGCCTCCGGAATCCTGGCCGGAACAGGGGTGCTTGTTGTCCTGCCACGTTGCTTGAGCCCTATTCCGGTTCATGGTCCAACAAGCGACGATAGTGCTCAACGAGTTTGGGATCCCCAAGCTTCGGAAGGCAAGCGGCCAGAGCCTTCCTCGTTGGCTGATGGTGCTGGTCGATCAGCAAGGCACTCGCCAGCCATCGGACCGCCTGCTCGTCCTGCCCCAGACGGAGCAAGGTCGTGCCAGCCTCGCATCGCAATGCTGCATCCCTCGGGTTCTCGATGATTTCCTTGGTGAGCTCCTCCATGTGCCGAAGATCGCGCTCGGTCTGGTGCCGCTTCTCCTCATACGTTTGCGCTTCATCCTTTCGGTCCAGCAACCGCAAAGCATTGGCCAGCGCTTGAATCGTCTCCAGGTCCGAAGGCTGGAGGCGCTCGGCATGCTTTAGCCAGGTCAAGGCTTCTTGTGCATTGCCACGCTCCAGTTCCAGCTGACCACGGAGCAACACCGCGCCGGGGTCCGGTTCGCTGGTGTTGAATAACCGTTCCAACGTGGCCCATGCTGCCTCGGGCGGACCCAGGTAGCGCTGGCAACGGGCCATCCCGAGGAGGGCAATCGTGTGCTGCGGTTCCTTCTGGACACACACCTGAAAATGCGGCAATGCTTCCGCGTACTTGCCCGTGCGAATAAACATCTCGCCAATCCCCAGATGGGCCGCCAGCGAGTCGGGGTTGCATTCCAAGGCTCGCTGATATGCTTCGGCCGCCAGATCGTAGCGAAGTCCCCTTTCCAACACCTGGCCGCGCAGAAGATGGCTGCGGCCATCGTCGGGGGTATCGGTGACCCAGCGCGTGCTCCAGCGATAGGCGTCCTCCAGGAAGTTTCCCTGTAGCGAGCCCAACACCAGCGCCTCCAAAATGATCGGGCGCTCGTCAGGCCGGGTTTCAAGGAAGCGGCCCAACTCCTCCTCGAAGGCTTGCACGACGCCAGCTCGAGCCATCAAAAGGAGGCGTTCCAGCTCGATGAGGGCCGGGACTTCCCCTAGACGTTCGGCTTCGCGGAGATAGGTTTGTGCCGCCTCAACGTCGCCGCCCCGGCGACACGTGCGGGCCAACAAGAAACAGGTATCCGCGCTGGCCGGCCAGGCTTCCCGACACCGCTGCAGATGACCGCGCGCCGGCAAGAAGTCGTATTGCGCAAGCGCCTGCTGAGCTTTTCGCCAGTGGTAGAGGCCCGCCAGCTGGGGATAAACCACCAAGGAACCCACTGCACCGATCAGAACGCTGCAAACGATCACCACTCCGGCGAGAAAGAGATGTGCCCGCACAAATGCAAAAAACGCCGGCTGGCGGAGTGCCTCCGCGCATCCAGAGGTCAGGCTGCTCGTCGCCGAAGGAGACCCAGCCGTAGTGCGTGACCTCGTTGCCATGCGCGCCTGTTTGCCCCGGGACGTCGCGACGATGGAAATCGGTATGAGTGAACAAAATCATACGCGAAGAACGGGCCCACAGCAAGCGCTCCGGCATTGTCACCGTCTACCCTGCGGCGTTTTTTCAATTTTCAATTTCTAATTTTCAATGGCTCACCATGCAGCGCGCCGCCGCCCCCTTCGTAGAGGAGAATTCGCCCTCCGCGCGGGGCTAGCCCCAGCTCGCAGGCCAGCTGATAGAAATGATCCAGTCCGGCTTGTTCCTGTGGACCGAGATCAAATCGGATAATCGTGGAAAGGTAGCGGCGACAGAAGCCGGCGTCCAGCCCTAGCCGGGGGGCCTCTTGCTCGGCAATGATTCCCAACCGACCGCAGCCACGCCGCTTGGCCTCATTCAGGGCCACGGCCACAGGGCCCAATTCTGCCCCTGCACGCACCGCCCAGACCGCGTACACAAAGGGAAGGCCGGTCCAGTCAAACCATTCTTGGCCCAGATCGAAAGCATGGGCAAATCCGGGCAGGCAGGCGCGCATGGCCCGGTCGCCGATCAAGAGCACCGCATCGGCGTTGGATTCCTCGGCGTTTCGATCAAGAGGGAGCAGTTCCAATTCTGGCTGCACATCGTGGCGACGGCGCAGCAGAATCTGTGCCAGGACGGCGCTCGTGCGCGATCCTTCGTCCAGGGCCACGCGGCGAATTTCCGGCCACGGCACGCGGCTGAAGAGCGTGACGCTCAGGACTGGGCCGCGCGAAGCGATGGCAATGTCCGGAACGATGGCATAGCCACCGGCGCGGAAGTATTCGATAACCGGGATCAAGGCGACATCGAGGCTCCCGGCATGGAGCTGGTCAGCCAACCGACTCGGCACATCGAGAACCAACTCGACTTCGGGGGCCAACAGGGGCAAGTCATATATCAACGGCTTGGTGTTCAGATAATTGACCGCGCCAATCCGGATCGGCCTGTTCATGACTTGATCTCGTAAGGCCTGCCGTCACTGTGCTGCCTTCATTCTACCGTCTGTTTTGGATTTTTCAAAGTTTCAGAAACGCGGACCTGGCTGCTCAGGAGGCCGGCTGGGGCAGTGCGTATGGACGGACCTGGCTCCGATGCGGTGACGGGCGTTCCCAGCTGTCCGGCACGCGGCAACAACAATTGTCGGCACTCCGGGCAGGCGATCGCTTCCAGCAACTGGGCGGATTTACTTCCCTCGGGAGCTTTCCAGGCGTACACGGCCGGCACCTGTGGAAGGAACTCAGCGAAATGGTAGCGAAACCAGCGGACCAACCGGCCGACCAGGACCTCCGCGTCGCTCACCAAGCGGAAACGGTGCTCGTCGACCACAACATCGTATTCGATTCCTTCGAAATCGCGCCGCCTCTTGACGTCGATGGAGCGGGGCGGGTCCGTGAACAAGGTCTCATGAAAGACAATGCCCCCGCCACCCACGATGATGGTGGGCCCGCCTTCATCCAGGAGAAGGAGGTCCGGATGTTTGCGCAACCAGGCCCGGCCACGGTCCGGGTCGAGAGCCACTTCGAATGCCGTGAGGACATCTTCCCCGCCCGGCCAGGGGCGGCGTGGCCGCAACGACCACAGAAGGCGAAGCCGTGCCAGGCCGTCCGGCTCGGCTGTCTGAAGTACATCTCCCAAGGCGGGGGCCATTGCTCCGGCTTCCACGAGATCCGCAACCTCCCAGCCCGCGGCGAACGCCAGGTCGCACAAGAGCAAGCGCAGCCGGGCAAGGTTGCCGGCCGTCCACCACGGGCCTTCCCATTCCGCCAGCAGCCATTGGGCATATGCGAGCGGCATCCGGCCATCAAAGCAAGCGCCCACCTGCTCGACGACGAGCGGCACCGGATCATGTCCCAAGACGGCGGCATCCGCCACATCCAAGCGTTCCAGTGCCGCCAAGTGGGCAAGCGGAATCGTGCCGGCTGCCACGGCCCTCTCGACCGTGCCCAGCACGCGTTCCAGCTCGTCTTGCCGCAGTTCGGGTTGGCCATGGTGGATCGTGGTCAGGGCCAGGCTCGCCAAAAACTCCGATTCGTGCACGGCCACCTCGCCGGTCCCCAGGAGCGGCACCAGACGAGTCCAGGCGTAATTGACGGCCCGGTCCAGCGCGCGGGGCCGCACCCACCAAGCGAAATGCACGGCAAGGTACACTGCCAAGGCCGCCAGAAGAAAGACCATCACCGGCGTCGCAGGCAGATGGTGCCAGAAATTGTGAAGCACGGCGTAGAGCAGGGCTGCCGCCACCAGCGGCCCCGCCAGCAAGAGCATGGCACCATGGAAGGTCAGCAACCACAGGCCCGGTTCGGGATCATCAAAGACGAGAGCCCCGCCGTTTTCGATCCTCAATCGGGGCACCAAACCATTCTCGGATACCTCAACACAAAATCTGTCCCGAGAGATCCGGCCGTGGGATTGATTCAGGGGACGTGGCATCTGTTCATCCGGCATCGGAACCAGCGTGAAGCAGCGCGGGCAAAGGGAAGCGCGGCGTTGGCGTGCCTCGGCCAGCAAGGATCGGCGTGCGGCGGCGTCCTCGATTCCCGCCGCCAGGAACCGGCGGTAGACGCGATGCAGACCGTGCTCCGGGTCAAGGTGCTGTCCCAGAGCCCGGCAACGAACCAGCAGCTCAGGGTTTCCCTGCTGACGATAGGCCGCGATCCAATCCTCGACCAGCCGCCAAGGCTCACGGACCCGCCGGCCATCCAGGAGGAGCGAATGCTCGGTCCACAGATGCTCAGCCATTTGAGCCCGGCGGAGTTGCACGCCGCAGCGCGGACAGCGCATGCGAATCTGGTTTTCGATTTGGCCCCGCCGTTCGGCGATGAGCGGCGCAGGACCGATTCGCTCTTCGAGCTGGTTCAGCCGATCCACGGCGCGGGCTTTGCCGCCGCGGGTCGCCAGGGCATTCACAACTTCGAGCGCAGCCGGCCCTTCCAAGCCCGTGGTGCGAAGCAGAGCGGCGGCGGCAGCAATCTGTAATTCATTGGCGATGCGCTTGGCCCGTAGCAAGGGCCGCAGTGCCGCGACCAACCCGGCGTCCAGCGGTGCCGGCAGCAAGGGGGCCAGGCGGAGCGCCAGTTGCTGAGCGATCGGCTCGGTCGAGCGGGCCAAGAGCAATGCCAATCCCTGGCCACGTTCACTCTCCCCGATGACCTCGGCGACGGCGTTCAGGACGTCGGACTGGTTGGCCGGGTCGACTTCCTGGAACGCCCGGATCACGCCGGTTGCCAAGAACGCATCGGCACCGGCACCACATTCGTCGTGAGCGAGCGACTCCAAGGCGTCCCAGGCCTCATGATCGGGTTGGGCAGCGCCGATGCCCGAGAATAGCAAAGCGATCGTTTCGGGAAGCGGCCGGCGCACGCCCTGGTATTGGTAGATGCGATGGGCTCGCCGCAGATGGATCTCGAGCTGATCGTGTGGGACGGCCACCGAACATTCGGGGCAGGTGACGGCCTGCTCCCCGCGCAGCTGCCGCAGGCATTCATTCACGGCGGCAGCAGGAAGCCCGACTTGTGTCAGACGTTGGCAAACACGGATCTTTTCGCCGGCATCTTCGGGCGGGCAAAGGATGTCGAGCAAACGGTGCACATCCGCTGCGGAAGCCTGGCCCCAATCCCGAGTCGCGGCCAATCCAGGCAGGATCAACCTTCGGCCCAGCTCGCGGACACGCCGGTCCGGAGAGGCCAGCAGCTGCCACAGATGCCCACGGGCCGTCTCATGTTGCCTCAGACACCGCAGCAATCGAAGGAAATCGGAGCTCTTGTTGGAGAGGAGCGCATCGGCGCGACGGCGCAGCTCCGCTTCGAGGGCAATGCTGTAGGAGGGTTGGCCGGCCGCCAGCAATTGACAAAGGCGATCATGGGCCTGGAGGTCTCCCGTGGTAAAAACGCGGTCCCATAAGCAGGTCTGCGCTGCTGCGGGAGGCATGACGATCCCGGCCAAATCGACGTAACCGTGTTCGCGGAGGAGGTGTTCCCGCGGATCGACTTCGCCCAGATGCCGGCCACACTCCGGGCAAGACGTGAACCCATCCTCTGGGAGCAGCGCACGGGGATTCCCGCTGATAGGTGCGGATGTACCCATGAACAATCAACTGGGGACTCGATTTCCGGCCAACCACTTCCTGTACCATCATTACACCAATTTCCAGGCCGCTTGCTAGGGGAACGCTCCGAAGGAGGTTCGGAGACTGGCTATCCAATTATCTCAACCGGTGAACAACGGCAGCCGCTCAAACGTTCCTGCCAAGGCCGTCCGTGTTGGGAGCCCGAGCCATTCTTCAAGAATCGTTGCGTAGATTCGCCGGAAATCGATGCCCCATTTCAAGTCGCCATCTTGCAAATCGAGCAAGTTCGGCGTGTCTCCCACCAAACCGGCGCGGAGACCTGCTCCCGCCAGGAACACGGGACCCGCCGTGCCATGATCGGTTCCCTGCGAGCTATTCTCCGCCACCCTGCGTCCGAATTCGCTGAACGCCAATACCAGCACCCGCTCCGCCAACCCCGCCGCGGCCAGGTCGTCGAGGAACGCCCGCAGGGAAGAGGAAACCTGAAAGAGCAATTCGGAATGGCGGGGAAGCTGTGTGCTGTGCGTATCGAACCCGCCATGAACGGTATAGAAAACGCGCGCTCCGAAGCCGATCTTGAGCAGTTGGGAGATCAGCTGCAAACGCGTTGCCAGGCCGTTGCTCGGATAATTAGCCTGCCCAGCGCTGGTTCGGCCAAGATGCGTCAGGTGCTCCGAGGTGCTATAGGCATCGAGCATGCTTCGCTGCACAAACGCCGTCAAATCGTCCGAGGGCGTGACACCGGAGAAGGTTCGGCGCGGATCGATTTTCGAATCCAGGGCGAAATCCTCGGTGCGCTCCATTGCACTGGCCACGGCCCGACGGCCGCGCAATGCGAGCGGCGGCGGTCCCGAGCCGATCAGGAGACTCGTGGTTTCCCCGGCGGCGATCTTGGCTCCGTCATCGAAGGCTCGTCCCAACCAACCGAAACTCCTGTGTTCCTCCGGATCGAAACGCGCCGATTGCCAGATGGCCATGCTCTGAAAGTGGGACCGGCTCGGGTTAGGGTAGCCGACGCCCTGCACAATCGCCAGCCGGCCGCTTTCCAGCAGCTTGGCCGCATCTCCCAGCGAAGCGTGCAGCCCTACTCGGTCGTTGATTTTGATCAGACGCTCCGTGGACAGGCGGAGGGCTTTGCGGTACTTGGCATAGCCTTCGTCGGCAAACGGCACCACGGTGTTGATCCCGTCGTTGCCGCCGTCGAGCTGGATGACCACCAGGATTCTGCTGTCCTTCTCCGCCTTGGCCGCTCGGGCCGTCTGGGCAAGGAAGCCCGGCACCGCTGGTGCCAGGGCCAGTAGCGTAGAGCTGCGCAAGGTCGTTGCCAAAAAATCGCGTCGGGAAAACATGGATGTTCCTCCGGATCAGTTCACTTGGGCCTCGGGCATGGCCATGACGAGCGCCACCATCCGCCGAGCCGCCTCTGCTTTGTTGCCGTTCGTGGATCCTAAGGCGGCGGTCAAGCGTTTCTGCCAGGCCGGGCTCGGTTCGATGCCCAGGATGAGTTGCAGGTAAAATCCCGTCACCGGATCGAGATCAGAGCCCTGCCCGTGCTTCAGGGCCAGGCCGAGCGCATCGAGCGCAGTGGGCCGGCCTACCCGTGTGCCCTCCACCAACGCCGCCGCATAATTGGCCCGGCCGATCAGCGAGCGCGTGGTCAGCCAAGCTCGGCCGGCGGGCCAGCCGCCGACGTTGGGCGGATAGAACAGATCCTGACCGAGCCGGCCGGCCCACTCGGCCAGGACCAGCGTGCTGGAGGGTGGCTCGAACAGCTCCAGCGCTCGTGCGGCACCGATCACGAATTCAACGGGGCCGAGGACGCGCCGCCCTAAATTGCGGCCGGCGAAAAATGCCTCGGAACGCAAGACTGTCTCTACGCCCCGGCCGATGTTAAGATCGTTGTCGCGGAGTTCCTGGGCCAACGCATGTTGCTCTGTGGACGAAACGACTCCTTCGCTCATGAGCAGCTCGCAAATCCGCATGGCCAGGCGTTCGGCGGTCGCCGGATGTTCGAGAAGCATGCGCACCACATCGTCTCCCTTCCACCGTCCCTTGCGACCGAGGATCGTTTTTTCGCCACTGTCATGGCGGGCGGCGATTTCGGTGAACTGGTCTTCCGCGAGCGTCCAGCCGGTCAGCGCCTGCGCGGACTCCTTGACATCATCTTCCGTGAAAGGGCCGATGCCCAGCGTGAACAGCTCCATCAGCTCGCGGGCCAGATTCTCATTGGGATGCCCCTTGCGATTGGCGGGCGCATCCAACCAGATGAGCAAGGCGGGATCATGCACCGTCCGGTTCAGGAGTTCCCCGAACGGAGCCCGCGCCAGCTCTCGGAAGCCCTCGTTTTGACGGCGCATGGCGTCGAGGTTTTCGACCTTGAGATTGCTCGTGGCAAAATGATTGTGCCACATCAGGGCCAGGCGTTCCCCCAGCGGATCGGGCCCGAACAACATCCGGTAGATCCACCAGGCTTTCAGTCGTGCCGGATCGCCGGAAGCGGCCGCCGCGTCGCCCAGCAGGGCCGCCGTCTTGGAAAAGCCCTCGGGCACGCCCTGGCTGCAGGCTTTACCAGCCAAGATCCGGTCGATGCTCGCCTTGGGTCCATCGGCCAAATCACGCTGGATCTCACTCCACGTGGCGGCGAAACCGGCCCGGCGGTGTAGGTGGACCACACGGCGGAGGTTCCAGGGGGCTTCCTCGCTGGGAACATAGGGGGCCCAAGGCTTTGCCGCCCGAACGGCAGAGGGTGTCTCGGTCATGGCCGGTCCTTTCTCGCTAATCCTGGAACAGTCTTCCTTTCACATCACCCAGGTCCTTCGTCTCACCGGGCCGGACGGAAACCCGCGGGGCGACCGTGCCGATGGTGATGTACGGGGAAGTGCCGCTCAGGTTAATCTGGTAGACGAGACCCGGTGCCAGCCCCTCCACACGGAAACGGCCGTCGCGATCGGTGGTGATGCCGTGGAGCAAGTGTAGCGGTACCGAATCATTCTCCGGGTGCACGAAATGGATCCGTAGTTTGACGCCCGGGCTGGCTTCTCCCTCGTCGTCGACGAGCCGGCCGTGACCGTTCCTGCCGGTTCGAGCCGAACAGTGAGCGGCGAGTCGACGTTTCCTTTCAGGTCCAGGGCCTTGACCAATCGTTTATCCGGATGGAGGAAGACGAGGCTTCGATGACTGCCTGGGTCCAGCGCCGTTAACGTGAAGGACGCGGTGTCGAGCGGCTCGGAGGTCCAGAAGTGGCGTGGGCTCAGGTTGAAAACGTGGACACCCGTCAGGGGCTTACCATCCGGGTCCAGAATCGTACCGGTGATCGTTCGGCCTGGATCCAGCGTCAACGCATACGGCACTGACCCCGTATCCTTACCCGGATTGATAGCGATGCTGGTGGGAGCAATATATTCCCCGTAAGGGCCCCGGGCGTGGATCTCACCAGGACCCGGCAGCACCGGAATCCGAAAGGTGCCGTCCCGCCGTGTCGGATAGATGTCAGCCAGGATGCTCGGAAAGCGGGTCAGGTGCGGGGCATCGTTCCGATTCGGGTTGTCGGCGGAAACATGATATTCGATGTATGCTTGCACCGGTTTGCCGGTGGCTCGGTTCGTGACCTTGCCATGTGCCCAGATCCCCCGCTTGAGCTCGAAATCCACCCGGACCGCTTCCAGGCCCGGCCCGGGTCGCACTTCTTGGAAGCCGGGCAGGTAGAGCTGGTCATCAGGTACTGTGGCCCTGACCGGAATCCCAAACTTGGACGGACCGCCCTCGGCATCATAGGGCAAGCTTTCTAACCGGTACTTGCCTTCCGCATCGGTCATGGCAGGGAAGGATGATCCCGCGTCGATCTTCACTCCGGCCAGCGGCTCGCCTGTGTCCTTATCCCGGACCGTGCCGAACATCGGCTGTGCAGGGGCGGCAACATGGTCGAACGTGGCCCCGTAAACAGTAAACTGGATGTCCTGGGAAGGATTATCGTACGCCTGGACTTTGGCCATCGGCCGAGTCACGGCCATGATCGACTCATCGCGCACCTTCGGCCCGCCGATCTCGATCCCCACAGCCCGCTCTCGGCCAATGCCCGTCAGGCGAAAACGGCCATCGGGCCCCGTGGTAATTTTCTCGGAAAAGCCAGGTATCACGTGTGGGAAGCCGAAGAGCTCCTTCTTCAAGGTTTGCCGATGCCGGGGTCGTTGTTTTTGCTGGATGGCCTGGAGCCAGGGCGTCAAATCTTCCTCGGGACTGGCCATTACTTGGCTGGGCCGGATCATCACGCCGGGAATTGGCCGGCCCTCCAAATCGAGAATACGGCCGGTGATCGGCTGGTCGTCTTTTACCAGCCGCAGCGTCCATTCTTGAACCTCGGGCCTATCGAGCCGCACCCAGTCGAGGCCAAAGCCGTCGGCCACGGCAACAATCTGAGGAATGGCCTTGGGAATCTTTTCCAAGCCGGCAGAGGAAACCGTGATTTGAAAGCGTCCATCTGGACCGCTCGTGCCGCATAACCGGGCGGCCGGCGGCAGGTGGGACCCGATCAACTCCACCCAGAATGTTTGATACAACCTGGCTCCGGCGACCGGCTTCCCTTCGGGGTCGAGCACCCGGCCACGCACGTGCATGGCTTCGGCTGCGCCAGTTTTGGCGAATTCTGCTGGCCGCGCCATTTTCCGTTTCGGAGCTTGGGGCTCCTCGCGCTCTCTGGCAACGAGGGCTTGGCGGCCGAGTTCGATCGTGCCGGTGGCGCAGAGGCCGACGGCGAACAAGACGGCCGTGGCGATTTTGGCTTTGGTCAAGAACATGGCTCGGGTCACTCCTGCCGCCAAGGCGGCAACGGGTGCGGGAATCAGCCTGGCGGCCGTCTCACCGGCCGCCACCCAGAGCCCCAATCGGAGTGTGGCGCTGGCAAGCTTGGCAGGTACGGCGGCTTTGCTGCCGCCTTCGGCAATCGAAAGGGCGCCCAGAAGCACGGCCAGCTCGATCCCGCGCCGCGCCAATTGCTTCTGGAGGCGCTGCCGGGCCCGGGTTACCCGGCTGGAGACCGTGCCCGGCTGAACGCCTAACTCCGCGGCGGCTTCCTGCTTGGTTTTGCCATCCAGAACGCAGAGCACAAAAGCGGCGCGGAATGCCTTTGGCAACCGTTGGATCTCTTCATCCAAAACGGCCTGCACATCGTCCCACGTTGGACTGGGAACGGTTTCGGGAGTCAACGACCGCCGGTGTGCCTCGTGGTTCCGCCGCCGTGCTGCGCTTCGCTTGGCATTCATGGCTGTTCGATAGGCCACGCCGTGCAGCCACTCCGCCAAGGCGTCGCGCTTGCGGATCGATCCGCAATTGCGCGCCAGGACTAGGAAGGTGGCCTGGAAGGCGTCTTCGGCATCTTGCTCATGGTTCAGGACACGCCGGCAGACCCGCAACACCATCGGCCCATGACGGCTAACCAAGGACGCAAATGCGGACTCGTCACGGTGGGTGGAGAAATCATCGAGGAGTTGCGGATCGCTTCGCTGCGCTGCCCGCCGACCAGCCGCAAGCTTGCGGATATGGTGAAGCAGCGTATTCCACTGTGCCGTGGCCATGCCGCAGCGCTCCGATACGGTCGAGGATTGTCGAACCCAAGCCGACGCCGAAACGTTCGATTGGGGCTCTCTTCCCTATAGTTCCCATCGGGGCCGCGATCGCTCCCGGATTTTTTCGGAAAAACGGCCAGGGCAAGCGGATATCTGCTGGCCGACGGTCCTTCCGCACCGGATCACTTCGCTTCAACATCCCCCAGGTCCTTGGTTTCGCCCGACTTGAGGATCAGATCCTGAAAGACAGTACCTATTCCGATGTACCCCTCCGAAGCCATCATCGTGTGCCGCAAGCCGGGCACCAGACCCTCGATTCGGAACTGGCCGTCTTTGTCCGGACGCGACACCTGTTGGTGTGGAATTCCGCGCGTCCGATCCGATCGCAAGTCCGTCCCGAACCATAACTCGACCTTGGAACGCGGCGAGCCATCGGCCGTGACGAGCCGCCCGGTCACCGTCCCCCACGGCTCCAGCGAAACAGTAACCGGATCGCGTTCATCGCCGCGAATCAGCACCGAACCGGCGAGCTTCCTTTCCTCGTGCGCAAACATCACCCGGCGCGGTTGGCCGAGCCTGAGTCCATAGACCGTGAAGTCGGGGGTATCCAGTGCGTATGTCGTCCAGGAGCCTAAACCGTAGGATTGCAGACCGAATGCCCGCGCTCCTCGGAGCGGCTTGCCGTCAGGGCCGAGCACCTTCCCGGTCATCGTCTTGCCGGGATCGACGATCAGATTACAGGTGAGCGTATCGGCGTCCTTGGGCGGGTTGATCTCGACCAACGTGTGGAACGTGGATGGATGGACGAGATGGGGAGCCGTTGGGTAAAACCCCTGTTCGTCTCGGCCCTTGATCTCTTCTGCGCCGACTTCCAACAGGTATTGATCACGCCAGGCCCGAGCGGCAAGCAGGCCGCGGCCCGGCATTGCGACAACCTCAAACGATCCATCGTCCTGGGTGTAAAGATAATGATTGGTTTCCCAGTTCGGGACCTGATTACGGAACGGATTCTCTGCGAACGCAACGTATTCGATGTTGGCGGGCACGCCCCGGCCGGTCACTCGATCTGTGACGCGGCCCCTGATCAGGACGCCCCGCTTCAGGGGAAAATCGACCGTGATCGGCTCCAGTCCGGGACTATCGCCCACGGCTTGGACGGATAGCAGATAAGGCTGGCCCTCCGCCGGCACGGCCAGAATTGTGTTCCCTTCCCCCTTGGGCATGCCGACGAGCCGGTACCGGCCGTCCTGGTCCGTAACTGTCTGGAGCTGGCCATCACCGCTCACATTGGTGCCGGCCCACTTATCACTGCGGATGGTCACGCCGGCTAATGGTTTGCCGATATCTTTGTCGCGCACCACACCCACAATCGGCTTGGTCGGCGCTGCGTAATGTTCAAACGTGGCCCCGTAGTAGGTCAGCACATATCCTCTGGGATTCCTGCGGAAGGCCAGCACCTTCATCCGTTCGCCAGACCGCGTCATGACTCGGACCTGCTGCATCTCAATGGTCGGACCTTCGATGCGGATGCCGGCCACGCGTTCCCGGCCGATGCCCTTGAGCTGAAATCGTCCGTCCGCATCGGTCGTTACCGCCGGGAAGAGCTGAGCGAGGCCGCTGTTGCGCAGCCCTGTCAAGAATTTGTTTTCGAGCGGATACCCGTCATCTTTCTCGTTGCGCACGGCTTCGAGCCAGGGTGTCAGGTCGGCGGCCAAGGGGGTGCTCAGGTCCTCGACTTGGATGCGGACTCCGGCAATGGGCTTGCCTTGCAGATCGAGGACCCGGCCCTGGATGGGAACATCGTCCTTGGCGAGCCGCAACACCTGCTCGCCAGTTTCTTCCGCGGCAACGGCGGGCCGCCATGCCGGCCCATAGCCCTCGGCAACGGCCAGGACCGCGACCTGGGCCCATGGGTTGGCGAAATAGTGGGTCAGATGGACGTCGGCTTTGGGGACCATAAAGTGAAATCCGCCGTCGGCTGCGCTGGTCGCTCGAATCGGGGGCGGCATCGTTTTGGTCGCCGCATCGAGCAGGTAAAGCTTGGCCCCGGCCACCGGTTTGCCGCCGGCATCAACCACTCGACTTCGGACTACCAAAACATCTTTCGCATCCAGCTTGGGATCTGCGGATAGGGCCAGGTTATTCGCGGCCGCGGTGGACGAGGTCGCTTCTGTCGGTTGCAGAGGGGCTGCCGCTTGCGCAATCAACGTGCCGCGGGTCAGCACGCCGGCACCGGCCGCGAGACTCAGGGACAGGAACAGCGCCACAACAATCTTGAGCTTGGTCGCGAATATGGTCTGGAGTCCTCCATCCACCAAGGCGGCGACCTGCGCCGAGACAAGTTCGCTGGCCGCCGTGGTGCCGGCCGACAGTTTCAGCGCAGCACGAGCCGTGGAATGCACCAGCAGCTTCGGCACTGCCGCCGACGATGCGGTGGACGAGAGGCCTATGGGTAGCAGAGCAGCCGACAACGTCAGGCCACGGCGAAGCAACCGGTTGCGCAACAACTCCCGCCCGCGTTCCAGCCGGCTCTTGAGCGTTCCCAACGGACAGCCGAGCTGGTGGGCGGCTTCATCGCGCGTTTGACCTTCCAGGTAGCACAAGAGCAAGGGAGCCCGGTATTTTTCCGGCAACTGTTGCAGCTCCTGGTCGACCAGCGTCCGGAGTTCGTGCCAGGTCACCTCCTCGGCTGGATCCGTCGGTGCTCGGTTCTGACTGTCGGGAAGGCCGGCCAGCTTTCGGCACACGCTGGCATTGGCCCGCAGCGACACACGGTGGGCAACGCCGTGCAGCCAGCAGCTCACCGATTCCGGCTTGCGGATGGACCGGGCCTTGCGGGCCAGCAAAAGGAACGTGGCTTGGAACGCATCTTCGGCATCGTGCAGGTTGGGCAACACGCGGCGGCAAACTTGCAGGACCATCGGGCCGTGCCGGCGTACCAGAGCTGCAAACGCAACCTCGTCCCCCTGACTGATAAAGCGGTGCAACAATTGCTGGTCCGGGAGCTGAGTTTGGCCCTGTTCGGCCACAAGCCTGCGGATGTGCTCGAGGATCAGGTCGGCCTGTGCGTTCGGCATCATCGTAGCTCCGACATTGGGAGTGTGGCCTCTCGTTTTCTACCTGATAGTGCTCCCAAGACGCCAGGCCGGCCGAACTTTTTTCCAGATTCTCGCTTGGGCGCTGCTCACCGGACGGGCGCAGGTGGGACAGCGCTTAAATTCTTGGTCTCCCCGGGTTGGACGGTTAACGCTCGGTACAGCACGTGGCCATTCATATTCGCCGGTCCTTCGAACGTACTCACAAAATAGGTGCAACCGGGAATCACTCTGGACCGTGAGGTGCATCGCAAGCGGCCACCACGGCCCGAGCTTGGTTCAAGCCGGTTTCACAATGCCATGCTTCGAGAGTGTCGGCGCACGTCCATATTATCAGCAGTAGAAAGACGTGCGTCGTTTTGGAGGAGTTATCGAGGAACGCTCGCTCAGCGCCCGTGTCGAGCCAGTTTTTCGAGGTCCCGGTGAAGCGATGCCAGAAATACTTCGGCTCCAGGGCCGTCG
>DATGIQ010000691.1:0-3935 GCA_035295665.1 Gemmataceae bacterium
TCGGGTTCTCGAAGACGCCGCGCATCCGGATGGTGCCGGTGTTGCCGTTCACCCGGTTGTCCACGAAATCGATTACCCCGGCCCGTTTGAACTCGTCCTCGTTGGCCAGTCGCATGAGCACCGGGTACTTGCGGCCGGTGACCCACGCCGCCCCCTGCGCCGACTCGGCGGTGCCGACCAGGTCGAGGTATGTGCGCTCGTCGACGTCGAAGTAGGCGTACATCGGGTCTTCGGTCACGACCGTCGTCAGCATCGTGTCGTCGGCCCGGACCATGTTGCCGGGGTCCACGTTCCGCCGGCTCACGCGGCCCGTAACCGGCGAGGTGACGCGGGTGTAGTCCAGGTACAGCTTGGCCCGGTCCTGGGCGGCCTTGGCGGCCCCGGAGGTCGCGACGGCCTTCTCCCAGTTGCCGATCATCTGGTCGTATTCGTCCTCGGAAATCGCGCTCGTCCCGTGCAGACGGCGGGCGCGCTCCGCGTGGCTGTCCTGAAGTTTCCGGTCGGCCTCGGCCTGCTTGAAATTGGCCACGGCCTGGTCGTAATCGGCCTGGAACGGCCGCGGATCGATCTGGAACAGCAGGTCGCCCTCGCGGACGAGGTCGCCTTCCTTGAACGGCACCTGCGTAACGTAGCCGGCGACGTGGGCCCGGACTTCCACCGTCTTGAGGGCGTCGAGCCGGCCGGTGAAATCCTGATAATCGGCAACCTCATCGCGGATGGGACTGGTAACCACAACCTGCGGGGGTTTCTTGGGGTGTTCGGGAGCCGCTTGCTGGCAGCCAGTGGATAGGAGCAGCACCGCGGCGGGGAGCAGCAGGCTCAACCCGAGCAGCCCGCGCTTGCGCGGTCGGGGAAGCGGGTTCCGTTCGCGGTGGGGGTTCGAAGTAGCGCGGGCGAACACAAACCGGTTCATCATCACTCTCCTGAACGCACGGCGGCCAGCCAATGCCGATGAATCAGCCCCCGAAAGGCAGCCGCCATCCGGCTCTCCGCCGCAGCAGGGACTCCCTTTGGTTCCCCATCGGTCAAACGATGATTTCCAGCCACTCCAGGGCACGGTGGGACAAAAGGCGCTGGGACGGATCAATCGTTCATGGCCATAGGGCGGACTGACCAGTCAGTCTTACATTTTCGCCACAAGGCTCCCGGTCGTCAAGGCGAGACGGGCAACCGTGGTGAGATGTATCGGCAAGATGCCGTGCGGACCGACCGACCTTCGATTCCCGTGAGGACGATGGAGGCCAAGACGGAAGAACGGGCGCGTGTGTTTCTTCACCAGTCCCGGGCGATTTCGGTAATCGTGGCGGAAGTTCCGAAGGTCGTACTCCTTCAGCGCGATCCGAAAGACGAACCGTTCATCATAGAACGGGAGATCTTCAAGGCTCACGAGCGCTTACAACTTCCACGGCTTGCGGTATTCATACCGCAAATACCGATCCGCCTCCGGCTCATTGGTGCGCAGGTTTTTCGCATCCCAGGTAATCGGCTTGCCCGCGCGGTACGAGACATTGCCCAGCAGCACCGCCTCGGTGAGGGCGCCCGAGTAGGTGAAGTTGCACGTCGTCGGGCCACCGTTCTTGCACGCTTCCAACCACTCGCGGTGATGGCCTACAGAGTCGGATAGGAACGGCTTGGGCGGCGTAAAGTCGGCAAATTGTTCCTCCGGCAATAATTTGTGCTTGGTGTAGCCCGCCAGCAGCATTCCTTTTGCGCCGACAAAGAGCGAACCATCTCCCCACTTGGGTAGCTCCATGTCCTTAAGAACCGCGGGGCGTTTTCCGCCATCGTACCAGGTCAACTGGACCGGCGGCAAATCGTCGCGGGCTGGGAATTCGTAGTGCACGATCAGCCATTTGGCTGCGGTTTCCGGATGAGGCGGCGGTCCTTCGGCACGGATTTTGGTCGGTTGACGAAGCTTTAGCGCCCAGAACGGCAGGTCCATATGATGGCACGCCATGTCAGCCAGCGTCCCGCCGCCGAAATCCCACCAGCCTCGCCAGTTGAAGGGAACATAATCGGGATGGTACGGCCGATACGGAGCCGGCCCGAGCCAAAGATCGTAGTGCAACCCAGCAGGGATCGGCGGAGTTGTTGTGGGCCGGTCGCCGCCGCCCCAGGACTTCCCACACCACACATGCACCTCGCGAACGGCACCAATCGCGCCGCTCTGGACCAGTTCCACAACCCGGCGGTAATTGCTACTGGCGTGGATCTGCGTGCCCATCTGGGTGACGCGCTTCTGCTTGGCGGCGGTCTCGGCCACTACGCGCGCTTCGTGAACACAATGGGTCAACGGCTTTTCGCAGTAGACATGCAAGCCTGCCTTCAAGGCGGCCATCGTCGCCACCGCATGGGTGTGGTCGGGAGTGGCGATGACGACGGCATCCAGGCCTTTTTGGTCCAGCAGTTGCCGAAAGTCTGGATAATACTTCGCCTCGGGGAACCGTTCCCGGGCTTTGCCCGTCCGGTTTTCATCGACATCGCACAGGGCGACGATGGCAGCACCGGCCTTGGCCACCTCGTTGGTGTCGTACTCCCCCTGGCCAGCGACGCCGATGATCCCTACGTGCACGCGTTCGTTGGCGGAGACGGTTTTCTCGTCAGCCCATAATCGGCCGCTCCAGAAAGTCATGGCGCTGGCGGCAGCAGTGGTTTGCAGGAATCGGCGGCGGCTGAAATGGTTTCGCATGGTTGGCTCCTTGAGGCCTGGGATGTTCGCGGCATGAGATCAACATCGTAACCGCTGCACTTCCTTAAAACCAGAGCCCGTGTGGGATTTCTGCTCAGGAACGTCCTTCGTGAACACAAGGATTGCTTTGCCGGCGGCGTCTACCCATGCACCGGATTGACTTGCCGGCGAGTGCGAGAACGGGATGCTCCTTCTCCCACCACCCGCCACGCACCATGAGATTGGGCCGCTGGCACGGCTGAGAATTGGATGCTACGCTTGCTTGGGCACTTGCGCTTGTCGAGCCAACGAGCAGTAAACCGTTGGCACTTTCCCGCCTCGAAGCTGGTGCTGTGTACAGGTGCACCCCCTTGCGGATGACTCGTGGGGGCGGTGGTCGTTCAGGCACTTGTCCTTCCCGTTGATGAGCTTGGGCTATCCTGGAATCCCTCCTCGCTTTGGCGGTCCACGTGGCGACAGGCCCGGACGCCGTCCCATTTATTGGTGAGATTGGAAGGATGCACGATTTTACGATTTTACTTGACATCTTCACGCCAGAACTCATAATCATGGGTTCGAGCGAAGAATCCTGTACCGAGCCAATCTGGCGGACGGTTTCGCGCCGATCAAAAGCTGCGACAGTCTGGATGCGATCGCCCCCCAGAAACCTCTTGTCTCAACGCAGGGTAGCCGGACCGATATTGTCGAGGGGTTTCCCGCAACGATGCTGGCGTCACGATGACGGTGTTGTCATCGGCCATGCGTGACTGGAATAAGAGCTGCCGATTAGGAGAGGCAAACGATGCGCAGACGGCGATTGCTCGTGGAGGCGTTAGAATCACGGTTCGTTCTCAGCACTTATTTACTCCATCAAGGAGCCAACCTCCAACGAGCCCTCGATGGTGTCCATCCTGGCGACACGATCCTGCTCGATCCCGGCGCGACCTTCATGGGAACAATCACCCTGTACGCCAAGGCCAATCCGCTGAAGCTGCCGATCACGATTGCGACCAATCAATTTCCCTTGGCACCTGGCGTGCGCGTCAGTCCCAGCAATGCTCCAGCCATGGCTGAGATCCTGGCACCGGGCTCCAACCTGCCCGCGATTCAGACACAGCCGGGGGCAAGCTATTACACGTTCCGCGGCATCAATATCCTGCCCATCAACTCCTCGGCCCAGGTCGATACGCTGGTCACCCTTGGCGATGGCAGCAGCGCCCAAACCTCTCCCAGCACGCTGCCCAACAACCTCATCCTCGACCAGTGC
>DATGIQ010000692.1:0-2531 GCA_035295665.1 Gemmataceae bacterium
GCATGCGGCTGCGGCGATCGTCCCATCCCCAGTCGCCAAACATGAGGAGATTGGGCCGTGCCAAGGCTCCGCACGCGGGGCATCTCGGCAGCGGCTCACGGGCGCGCATGGTGGCCTCGTCCACGGAAATGACAACCGTGTCGGCGGGGAACAGGCCGGCTCCACAGTCACCGGTACATTGCAGCCAGTCGATGGAGCCGTGGACTTCCAGGATGCGCTCCGGATCGAAACCGGCCCACTGGAATTGGCCATCCACATTGGAGGTGAACACGAACGCTCCATGTTTCATCCGGCCAGCCCATGACCGCAAGATCCGGAATCCAACATGCGGTTGCGTGGCGCGGTACAGGTTGAGGCGACGTCCGTAGAAGCCCCAGGCGAGGGCCGGATCGGTCGTGAACCATTGCGGATTGGCCAATGTGGCAAAGCGGAGGCCGAGCTTCTGGTACGGCGGGTACGCCTTCCAGAATCCCTGGTCCCCGCGAAAATCAGGCAAGCCGGAATCGACTCCCATGCCGGCTCCCGCCGCGATGAGGAGGGCATCGGCCGACGTCACGGCTTGGGCGGCACGCTGAAACAGAGTGTCTTCGACCACGGGCCATTCCACCTTACGATTACCTTCCCAGTGCTCGGCGAGAGCCGTGCCTGACGATGTTGTAGGGTTTTTACACAAGTCCGACGCGCTGGCGAAAGATGTCGGGTTCTTTCGCGAGGGCGTCAGGCTTGCATACTGCACCATCATGGACGATCATTGAAGTTTCCTCTGCCCGTGGGCAGCTGGATAAACATCCTTGGCATGGTGTCCGGTCATCCGTAGATTCGGCAAGTTTTAGCGCAGAAAGATCGTCGGCCATGGGGAATGGCACAAAAAAACAAGCAACGGAAGACCGGATAAGGTTGGTCAGGTTGTCTGTTGGCGAGCAATTCCGAGCTTGTAGCATTCGGAGCAAGTCGCATGGAAACCTCGCAGCAGTTACCATTCTACGATCGCCACCGGCGTGAGCTGTGGGTAGGCAGCCGGCTCGTCAAGCGTTTCCGGCAGCCCGCGTCTCTTCAGCACGCGATCCTTTCCACATTCCAGGAATTAAGTTGGCCGTCGCGCATCGACGACCCCCTTCCCTCTATGCTCGATCCGGAGGCCGCCAAATTGCGTCTACGTGAAGTGATCAAGCGGTTGAACCGTTATCAAAAGAACCGATTGCTTCGCTTTCGCGGGGACGGCACCGGCCAGGGAATCCTGTGGGAATATGTCGACGCGCAGCCCGCGGAGTGACCCTAGCGCGCCCCCACAGGCACCCCGGAGCGACCGTTGACGGGGGGCAAGGCCGCCTCAATACTTGATCAGGCAACCCATTTCGAGTGAAAAGCAACGCCGCGGCCTCGCTGCCATTCTCGCGCGGCAAGGCCTGACGCCGCTCCTTCACTCCCAGTGATTTCTCGGGACCGAGACCATTGGCCATTGATCCACAGCGGCCTCCGAAGCCGCGGAACAGAACTGCCACGGACCGCACACCGCCAAAAGGAGAGAGCCATGCCCAGGAGCTTCGATCCAATGGATGACTGTTCGTTGATTGCACGCCTGTGCGGCGGGGAGCTTGACGTGTGGCAGCAATTGTATGCCCGCCACCGGGAAAAGCTGCTCTGGTCGATTACTTACCTCCTGGAACGACACAGTTTGAAGACGCAGTTGGCAGAAGATGTTGCGCAGGACGTTTGGGTGGCGCTTCTGGAAGACCGCTTGAAACGCTATGATCCAAGCCGGGGAAGTCTTCACACGTTTTTGACAAAGTTGGCGCTGCGGTGTATTCGCAAAAGGTATGTCAACAAAACGCATAGGCAGCGACAGGACCTTGCTTTCGGGAGCCACGAGCCGCCAGACCTCCATGCCGAGGATCCGCTCATCAAGGCGGAGCTTACGGAGTTCCTGGAGGACCTCACGCCCCAGGAAAGCCGGTGTTTTCATGAAAAGTTCATGAATGAACCTGCGCCGGCAAGCGAACCGCCGATCTCCGCCAGCAACGAGCGCGTCCTGAAACATCGTTTGCAACGGAAACTGCGCGATCATGTAGATTTACCCTAAACGCTCCTGGAGCAATCTGCTCCCCACAAGCCTGACGCGCCAGCGAAGGAAACCGCCGCTCCTTCGCTGGCGCGTCAGGCTTGTGGGACACGGCCCGGATTGCGCAATTGTTTTTTGCGGTTTGTAACAAAACAGCCACTCGAAGGCTTATAAGTAGGTAGAGGGATTGACGTTCGTTGATCCCTCGGGAATGCCGCTCTCAAGACGAAACAGGAACATTTGTCGGAACTCTCTACCGAAGATTCCACCGGTCTGGACGTCTTGCGCCGTCCGTGCGCCCAACCTCCAGCCCGCCGCACTCGGACGATCCACAAAGGAGGCCTCACCATGCGCCGAACACCTCGCGTGAAACGGAATCCGTGCCCAGCAAACCATCGAGACGCGGATCGCAAATCCAAAAACCGGCGGGTACTCGATTTCGAAATCCTGGAAACGCGCGTCCCGGCGTCCG
>DATGIQ010000693.1:0-11420 GCA_035295665.1 Gemmataceae bacterium
GATGGTGTGAACGCCGGGACCGATGAACACATCGGACTCGATGATCATGTTTCCCGTCAGGATCGCCCCATCGATGACCCGGCTGCGCGGTCCGACGGAGGTTTCGTACATCACCAGGACGCTCCGGCCAATGACCACCTGGTCGGCCAGCTCGCATTCCTCCCGCAGCGTGGCCAGGTCGCCGACCAAGACGTGGCTGCCGATGCGACTGCCGGCGTACAGTACGGCATTGGCACCGATCACCGCCCCGGGACCGACCTGCAAAGGAGGGAGCGTCTTGTGCAGCGGCCGGGTCGTGTTCCCTGCGCTCATGGGAGGCCGGCCCAGCACGGCTCCATCAAAGATCGTGCAATGGTCCCCGATGCTCACGCCAGGGTAGACCGTCACGTTGTTGCCGATCGTGATCCCCCGGCCGAGGATCGCTTCGCTGCTCAGAGAGACGTTTTGTCCGAGCTTATTCATGCCTACATGCTCCGTTCACTTATGAGCCTTCCCAACCCCACTGCTTCCAGAGGGAAAACGAGGGCGACTCGTACACCCGGACCCACGTCCCGCCCACCCCGGCCGGCACATTGGGTCCGTCCGTGATCAAGTGGTGTGCTTCCGGCAATGCTGGACGGCGGACATTGGGCCAGCCTCCAAGCAGAGGCATCAGGACGGAAGAGGGGTTGGCCGGGAGGAGGGTACACACCGGCTCGTCACACAGAAAATACTCCAGCCAGAGATAAGTCACGACGTTCTGGACCCCCAGGACGATGGGCGCCCCGCCCGTCAGGGCATGGAGCCGTTCCTTCAGCAGGTGGTATTCCCGATAGGAGTGGGACGGGATGGCGGCGGCAGGGAAAGCTTTTGGCACCCACCCGGGAGATTCGCACCACGCCACACTCAGCAGGCTGGCGATCGCCAAGCCGATCCCAACCATCCGGACCCGCAGTCGCAGCGCCGCCGCGGCCGCCACCACCGCGGCCACCAGGAGGACCGGCCAGATGAAGGTGAGAATCTTCATCGCGCCATAAGGGTAGTGCTCCTTCACAAGGAAGTAGACCGTACCGCTGATCAGCACCGCCGCGGAGAACATCAGGTCCGGTCTCCCCGCCCGGAACAGATAGCAGAAACCGGCGAGCAACGTGATACAGGCCGCGACGGCCAGCATCTGCCGGAGCCGAGCCGCCCACGACGGTAGGGCATAAGTGCCCCCTTCCGGACCCCATTCCGAGCCCATACCGAACAACGCCGGCAGCCGGGCCTTACCAAGCATCCCCGGCAGGAGCAACTCGCCGGGCCGACCCTGGCCGCCGTGCCCGCTGCCGGCCATGGCCGCGTTGAGCTGGAGCCGCGTTTCGAAGACCAGCACGCGCATCTCGGCGTTGAGAAAAAGGAGGAACGCCAGAAGGGTCAGTGCCGCCTGGCCCACGGCTCTACCGCACGGACAGCCTTCGCGCAGCACCCGCCATGCCCAGGCAGCGACGGCTGGTCCGAGGACGAGAAACAGCCCTGGTGGGTAGGCCATGGCGACCGCTCCCAAGAGGATTCCAGCCAACGCAGCCGAGCGTCCGTCCAGGGCTGCGGGACCTCCGGCCAGCACCAAGCAGGCCGGCAAGTAGGCCAACCCAAAGCATTGATCCAGGTTGCCCAGATACACGACATTGCCGAGCCAGTGGGAACAGGCCACCAGCAAAACCGCCGTCACGACTGCCCAGATCCGCAGGCCCAGGCTCAGTGCAAACGCTGCGACAGCGCAGCACAGCATGAAGAAAGAATGGGCGGTGTACAGGTTTATCCCGGTTTGGATCTCGCCGGGCACATACAGCCAGCTGAAGAAGCCTTCCAGCGCCGGCCCTACGACTCGGTCCTGCCGCGGGCCGGCGATGAAAGCATAAATGGGCCGAAGACCATCGGGGATCTGCTCACGGAAGTGGTACTTCCACGCATGCCGGCCCAAGGCCGAGTAAACCCAGTTGTCGTTGAGCTGGCTGTTCGTGTAGACATCCAGGCCTTGCCAGAAGGCGGCAGCCAACGCCAGCACCGGTGCGCCCATGCAGGCCGCCAGCACCCAACGGTTCACTCGGAGCCAGGGTCCGCTTTGCAGCAGGGTCTCTGCCCCGGCGACAACCAATGTCAGAATCCACGCGACCGTGCTTGTGCTCCGGACCGTATGTCCCATGCGGATGCCCAAAGAGAGCATCCACGCCCAACAGGCGGCCGTCACCACCGGCGCCAGGCAGAACTGGAGAGTCGGCGTCAGGCCCGGGCGGAGCAACCGTAGGACGGCGGAGCCAAAGAGCAGGCTGACCAGGCACACCGCTCCGTAGACAGCGAGCGAGTGGAGGAACCAGCTAGGCATACCACAGCTCCGCGGCCTTGTTCATGCCCGCAATCTCCTTTGGCAAGACAGGGTGTCGGCGGCTCGAGTATGCGGTGCGAAGAGAGATTGGAAGAGGCAGTTTCCCCTACGGGGAGGCTTCTATAGCAGGTTGGCAGCCCAGAAGTCAAGCGACGTGATTGGGATCCTGGGCGGGTTGTTGCTGCCAGCGGGGAGCGATACCGACATAAGGGAGACCGAGCATGCGCTTGATGGCTGCCCATTCTCCCACGTCGTTGCCCTCGACCAAATGCCCGACATATTGGAGCAGGTAGCCGAGCACGAAGGCACTGAGCCCCCAGTACCACGGCAAGAAAAACAGAAGAACGAGACCGGCGACGGCCAGCGGAATTCCGAGCAGATGGATCGCGAAATTGAAGGGATGCTGGTGCCGCTCAAGCCAATTACCCAATGCTTTGCGCAACAATCGGCGAAGCGGACGCCCCGGTGCTGCATTGTGTGCAGTATTGACAGGAGCAGTCATCTTTCTTGTCCCAGCGGGCCCTGGTGAGCCAGGTAAAGGCCACAAGCTAGCAGAAAGATGAAGACCCCACAAGCTCGTTTTGTTTCGCTGGTTGACGATGGCTCGCAGAACCGCACGGTTCTGCGAGCCGCTGCGAAAGTTGGTTATTGCCGATGGGCGCTCTGAATCAGCGGTGCATACGTCTTGTACACGTCCCCGATGGCGGTGCCCGGCAGCCACAGGTGGAAGCCACCCTGCTCCGCCTGCAACTGAACCGCAAAACCGAGAAAGCTGGCCTTGCCGCTGCCCACCGGAAGAGCCGGCGTTGCCCCTCCGCTGGCCTGCTTCTTCAGGTAGGTCGTCAGGAAAGGCTCCAGAACGTGGTGCAAGTACTGCGATACATCCAGCAGCGCGATCGCGGTCGCCTCGGCCGGCAGATTCTTGCGCGTCTCTGCATACGCAGGCTGCTGGCCAAGAGTGTCCTTGCCATCGAGATAGCGATCGAGCTCACGCTGAGCGGTCGGCCAATCGGAAGCTATCACTTGCACGTTGATCTTTCCGTTGGTGCCAAACCAGACCTTGATCCCCTTGCCCAACATTTGTTCCATCGTGGTTCGGAATTGCTTCTTGCTTTCTTCCGGCCCTTCGTAGGTCGCCAGCAGCTTATCGAGGTCCCAGGTAAAACTGGCGTAGTCCAGCCGAAAGCCGCGGTGCATCTGCGCATCCAGTTTGAGTTCCGGTTTTCCTTTGATCGGGGCCGAAGCAAAGTTCTCCCCGACTTCGAAGGCTTCGAACAGATGACGCATCGCGGCCGCTGCCTTGGCCGGGTCCTCGAAGTGTGCGATCTTCAGGCCGCTCGGCGGCAAGCGAAACGCCTCCAGGAAGGCGTGGGGCTTGGCGGCAATCAGCTGATCGAAGGCTTCCTGCACGGCTTTCGCCTGGGCTCCGGAACCGAGGATCATGGTCTTCATCCAAGCCGAAGCCTTGAGCGAATCCGGACCGAGCTTTATGGTCCAGTAGCCCATCTGCTGCGCAGGGAGCGTGGCCAGATCGCTGCCGGAGGCGAGAGAAAAATTCTTGAGATACTGATCGGTTTTCGTGTTGGCACTCACATCGACCTGCGTATGCAGGGCAAGCCCGTCCGTCCGAAACTCGACGCCAGCCACCGCCGCCCGGCTATCGGCCGTGGCCTGGAAGAGCGCACCGATCATCGTTTGCAAAATCTGGAGATTGGCTTTCGCCTGCTGCTTCATCCAGGGACTATTTGGGCCGAATAACTGTTCGATAAACTGCCGGCCGGACTTGATCTGGTCGCCATACTTTCGGTTGACCGCAGCCAGGTCGATGTAAACCGCGATATCCGGCTGGAGCAGTTCGGTGGCGAGTTCGCCGCTCAGCTTGAGCCCCGAGGACGTGTGGACGAACTGATCGGCCACCTCTTTGTGCGAGGTGAAAACTGCATAACCGTGCCGCTCAAAGATGTAAAACTTCTCGCCATTGTCGACGGTGGTGACTTCATAGCCGGCCGGGTCTTTCGTCAGGACTTTTCGTTCTCCCGGTTTGAGCAAGCCGTCGCGGAAGGCAGTGTAGTTGCTCACTCGTGCCAGGTAGGCGAGCTTGAGTCCGCGTTGTTCGGATGACTCCGGTAAGGCAGTAAAGACCACGAAGTCTGGCCCTGCCGGTGCCAGCCCTTCGAGTTTTCGGCCATGGAGCTTCTGCTTGAGATTGTCTTCGATCTTGGCCTGGAGTTGGGGCGCAAGCTCCGGCAGAGCGTTCTTGACCAAGGTCATCAAGCGATCTTTGGTGTGCTGGACTCCGTGAATCTGGATCACAAGGGGCGCCCCTGCGGGCAGCTGACCCAGCGGCGAATCTTCCGCCGCCGCCAGGGTCGCCGAGAGAAGCGGGAGTACAAGGGAAAGGAAGATCACCCGCCGTCCGAACCAATGCATGCTCATCATGGGAAGCTCTCCATCAATCGGGGCGTTGAAACTGAACCGTTGGCTGATGCGAACCTTTCGGTTGTCGCACGCAAAAAACTAGGGAGGCAATTGTAGTACCAATCGTGTGGCGATGGTCGGGCATCAAGAGAGTATTCGGGCTCAACTTGGAGAATGGCGGCATCAGAGACTGGATCAGGACTGCGAAGCGCAAACGCTTCCGTTGTTGTGTGGTCGGTTTACCGGTATAGTTTCAGCAGAGAGGCAGGAGAGGCGAAAATCGCTTGGGTATGCATGCAAACCTCGTTTCTCCCGTGCTTGGACGGAAGTATGAATGTGCGGGCTGTGGCCTTACCGAGTGGCGAGGTGAACCACTTCGCTTACGCTTGGCTCATTGCGATGGTGTCCATGATGATCACCGTCTTTCGAATCTCCGCCTCCTTTGTCCGAACTGCCAGGCACAGACAGAAACGTATTGCCGAGCGAGTGCCATAGCGCGCCGGGATAAGCAGGAACGCAAGGAAATTGAAGCGAACTACGCCGAGGTGGTGTAACTGGCAGCCACGCCAGCCTTAGGAGCTGGTGCTCGAAAGGGCGTGCGGGTTCGAGTCCCGCCCTCGGCATTTATCCAGAGACATCGGTGCCAAAAGGCGTGCGGGTTCGAGTCCGCCCGGGCCACTTTCCGCAGCTCCGCGACTACCCAAAACTGCCATTGTCCGCTTTACCCACTTTCCCTGCACCGTTCGTCTTCCCCCTTTCGTCTGATTCCTCAGTCTAACCTGAACATTGACAAAAGTCGGCTCTTTCCGCATCCGATAAAAAGATGCGGAAGTCGGCAACTATCCTGCATCGCCGATTCAACCCGTTTTCTGACCCAGGGCGGGACGATTTGGATAAAGGAGTATCCCATGACCCACTCTTCGTGGCGGCGCTGGCTGATGGTGAGCGTTTGCGGAGCTTTCCCGATGCTCGGGTGCAGCCATGCAGAGCACCAGTGCGACTGCTATTCGGGCACGGGGCCCACCGTATACATTCGTCCGGCTCCGCAACCAACGATGACGGTGGCCGCAAAGCCGGTGGAAATGCCTAAAGTCGAGACGACAAGCATCAAGGAGGAAACGCCAACCGTGCCCGTGGCCGCCAAGAAACCGGAGCCTCCTCCGGGAACCATTGCCGTTCCGCTTGTCGCCGGTGGCGAACACGGATCCAAAACCGGAACGCTCGAATTGAGCAATGCCGATGCCGAGGCGATGGGCGTACGGCCCGGCTATACGCCGGGGGCCCTATTCATGCCGCCCAAGTAATCCGAGTGCGAAATGCAAAACGTTTGGCGTCAAATTCCTTCACGGCAATGCCGTGCGTTCCATTCCTCCACAATGGGACGGAATGCGGCAATGTGTGCGGGAGTTGTGCCGCAACAGCCACCGACCATGGCCACGCCTTGTTGTAGCACCTCGGGCAGCCGGGCCGCCATGTCGGTGGGCTTCTGCGGATAAACCCAGCCGGCTGGGCCACGCATCGGCGTGCCGGCGTTGGGACGGGCGAAGAGCGGCAGATCGGTAACCTGCCGGTAACGGCGGAGAATCTCGCTGATCTCGCCCATGCCGATGTCCCGGCCACAGTTGACACCCAATGCCGTGACGCCATATTGGCGCGCCAGCCGTCCGTACACCTCCGGCGGCTGGCCGCCTTGCGTCGTCAAGATCCCCTCCGCCGTACGGCGGTAAGTAACGGACAGCAATACCGGCACATCCTCCGCTTCCAGACTGGGCAGGCATACGTATTTGATGGCCCACAGGGCGTGCAGGTCGGAACACGTCTCCAGCAAAATGCCGTCGGCCCTCCGCAGCGACTGGACTACCTGAATCATCGGCTGCTTGCGCCATTCCTGCTCAATCGGACCAATATCGGCCAGGACAAACCGCTCCGGCCCGGCCACCGACCGAGCCAGCTCCAGCCCCGAGTGATTGATGGCTTCCAGCTGCTCCGATTGGCCGCGCTTGGCGAGGGCCGCGGGGTTGGCCTGAAACGTATTGGTCAGCAAGCACTGGGCTCCAGCGACGATGTAGGCCTGGTGGATGGCCCGCACCCGGTCCGGCTCGGTCAGGTTCCACAATTCGCCACACTCTCCCGGCTGGAGGCTGGCGCGTTGCAATTCCGTGCCCATGGCGCCGTCCATGAGCAAGATTTGGCCGGACTGGAGAACTTCGCGCAGCCGCCCCATCTCACGCCCCATATTTGCCGAGCCGGCCTGCATGGGCCATGGCCAGCGGCATCAGGTACATCGCAGGAAATTGTCCCAGCCCGCCGCGCAGGCAATACGATTCGCCAAACTCGATCACCGGGTCAGGCCGGCATGTCGGCGCCCACAACAGCACCGGGACGGGATGCCAGCTATGGCTACGCAATTTGCTCGGTGTGCTGTGATCCCCCGTTACAATGAGAACGTCCGGGTCTAAAGCACGGATCTTCGGCAGCTCGGCGTCCAGATGTTCGATCATTTCCACCTTGGCAGCGAAGTTGCCGTCTTCGCCGGTGCTGTCCGTGTACTTGTAATGCAGGAAGAAGAAATCGTACTGGTTCCATAGCCGCCGCAAGGTTTCGATTTGATCGCCGAGCGTGGCTCCGGCATCGGCAATGTCCATGCCTACGAGCCGTGCCAGACCCTTGTACATGGGATAAACGGCCAAGGCCACAGGCCGAAGGCCATAGATTTCCTGTAGGGTCTCGATTTTGGGATACCGCGCGAAACCGCGGAGTGTGACCATGTTGGTCGGCGCATCTCCGCGCAGCACGCGGGCGGCTTCGCTCACAAACAGGTTCACGAACCGAGCGGTGTTCTCCGCCGGCTTGCCCTCTCCCTGAGCCTCGAGGGGCTTGTGACCGGTTTGCTGCGGGTCGGTATCGTTCACCGCATCGCCCAGCTCGTCGCCACGAAACACCACGACGAAGCGGTGTTCGCGGACCGGTTCGACAAAGATTTCGACGCCGGGAATGCGGATCTGCTGGAGCTTGCGGCACATGGCCACGCAGCGTTCCGTAGTCGGTCGGCCGGCTCGGCGGTCGGTGATGAGGCCGGCGTCATCCACCGTGCAAAAATTCCCACGCGCAGCCACATCACGCGGGCCGACCGAAAAGTGAATCCCCATTGCCTCCAGGATCCCCCGGCCGATGCGATATTCCAGCGGGTCGTAGCCAAATAGTCCGAGATGACCCGGTCCGCTGCCGGGCGTGATCCCAGGGAGCACCGGCGTGCTCAGGCCACAGACCCCCTCCCGGGCACAGGCGTCGAGATTGGGCGTACGGGCCGATTCCAATTCGGTCTTGCCGCCCGACTCGATCGGGAGACCCCCCAGGCCATCGGCTACGAGGAGAACGATCTTACTGTCACTGGGTTCCCGAAGTTCGCGAATTAGCTCATGAATCTTCATGGATGGAGTTTACCCATTCTAGGGTCCGGAGTACAGTAGTCCGTAGTCGGTAGTCCATAGTTGTTTGCTACGGGCTACGGACGATGGACTACGGATCAAAGTTATGCAGCTACCTGACGAATCCATCACATATCAGTACCAATCCCTGCTGGTACCTGCGATCGAGCAATGGACCCCGACGGCCGAGCTTCAGTCCCAGCATCTCCTTCCCGCGGCCCGGCTGCGCGATCTGGTACCCCGGCTTCAGCAAGTCCGTAGCCAGGTGGCCACGGAACGCGAATTGCAACACGTGCCGCCCGAGCTACAGCCGCTCGACGCCGGCTTTGTCGATCTGCCGCAAAAGACACTCGATGACCATCGCCGAAAGGGTGAGGAGAGCCTCCTCGGCCGGGTGCTCGCCCAGGCCAAGCGGTTGCGCGATGAAGTCGACCGGGTTGTCATTCTCGGCATCGGTGGATCCTACTTGGCCGCGCGCGCCCTCTTTGAGGCTCTGCGCAGTACCTACCATAATGAGCTCCCTCCGGAAGCGCGAATGGGCGTGCCCCGGATCTATTTTGAGGGCAACAACGTAGACAACGACAGTTTTCAGGATTTCCTCGATCTGCTTCAGAACACCTGCGTCGATCCAGAGCTGCGCGAGGAACGCTGGGGGATCATCGTTATCAGCAAGTCGGGCGAAACCCTCGAAACAATGGCGGCCTTGCGGGTGCTCCGGCGCGAAGCTACCGAGTATTACGGCAGCAATTCCGAGCGGCTGCGACGCTGGATCGTCCCGATTACCGGCGCCGGCGGCAAACTTCGCGAATTGTGCAAGGCGGAAAAGCTGAGTGATGCCGACATCCTCACCATCCCGGAGAATGTGGGCGACCGTTACTCCGTTTTCAGCCCCGTGGGACTACTCCCCGCCGCGGTCATGGGCCTCGATGTGCGGGCCCTCCTGTTGGGGGCCGCAGCAATGACCAAACGCTTTCTGGACGAGCCGTTCGAGCGCAACCCGGTCTTGCAATACGCCGGCGTCAACCATTTGTTGACCCAGGAATTCAACAAGCCTACCCGCGTGTTGTGCGTGTGGTCCAAGAAGTTGGAAGCCACCGGTCTGTGGTACGATCATCTCCTGGCTGAAAGCCTGGGCAAGCAGGGCCGCGGACCGGTGCCACTGACCATGGTTGGAACGCGCGATCTCCATGCGCGAGGCCAGCAGCATCAGGAAGGAACGCGCGACAAGATCATCAATAACCTCGTTTTGAGAGCCCCGCATTTGAGTCCGATTGCCATCGGCATGGCCGATCGGAACGAGGACGAACTGAATGTGCTCTCGCGCAAGACTTTTTCCGACCTGATGCAGGCGTCCTTGCAAGGTACCAATCAGGCCTACCACGAAGCAGCCCGGCCGACCGCAGAGCTGCTCTTGGCCACGTTGTCGGAGCATACCCTGGGACAACTGCTCCAAATGCTGATGCTCAGCACGGTGGTCGAAGGCAGACTGATGGGAATCAACCCGTATGGCCAATCTGGTATGGAAGCGTATCAGCGCCACATGAAGACGGCATTAAAGGGGTAGCACCACCCGCGCACTTCCGTTTTGCGAGAGTGGACTGCAGTGCACTAAGTGTCCGAACTGATGCAAAATCAAGCACCGGATAAGTGGGCTGCCTCGGAATCAGCCAGCTGACATTGCTGCGTCATCGGTCGTTCCCATCGAACGGACAAATCGCAAATATCAGCAGAGCCAGATCTTAGGCGTTTGCACGCCGCTACGAACGTAACGGTAAATCCATTGGTATTGAACTTGCGTTCAAGGAAGTGGTTGGGCTGCATGCAAAAATGTAGGGGAGACAGCATCCTCAGTTGCATTCATGACGTAGAATTCGGGAAGGAAGCCAATTCCCGCTCCGCTCACAGGAGGAAAGCGAGATGCTTGTTCTGAGCCGGAAACTGGGTGAAAAGATCTGCATCGGTGAAAACATCTGCATTACCGTTGTGGATATTGATCGCGGAAAAATTCGGCTGGGGATTGAAGCCCCGCGCGACGTTCCTGTCTTCCGACAGGAGCTGCTGCCGCTGAAGGCCACTGCCGCCAACCCGGCAACGGCCCCCGTGATCTCCCAGTAGCAGCTTTTCCGAGCTGGTAGCTGGCGCAGCCGTTTTCAGCGATGCGAAACGACCACGACCAGGACGTGCGTTTTGTTGCCCAAAGCGGTCAGCAAAGCGTTTTCCGGCACACTTTTTGTCCCGGCAATCCATCCAAGATTCCTGTCGCGGATTAACTATTCGCTGTCCCCGGAGCCATCGTGGATCGTGCGCGCAGTCCTTCCAGGATGGGCGCGTACTTTTCGCCGTGTGCTTCGACGCTGATTCGGCGCGTGGTCGGGCCAGTCGGAAGCAGTGCGATGTTCAGGTATTCGTCGGGGAGACAAGCTCGAACCCGATCCGCCCATTCCACCAAACAGACGCCGTTCCCTTCGAAGTACTCGTGCACGCCCAGGTCGAAAAACTCCGCTTCCGTCCGCAAGCGGTAGGCGTCAAAGTGGTAGATGGGCAAGCGGGCTTCGTACTCCTGGATCAGGACGAACGTCGGGCTGCTGACGACCCGGCTATCGGCAATCCCAAGTCCGAGAGCGATGGCCCTCACCAAGTGCGTCTTGCCGGCCCCGAGCGGGCCGACCAGAGCGACCACCGCGCCGGGAAAGAGTAGCTCCGCCAAGCATTGGCCCAGCGCCAATGTGGCATTCAGGTCGGGAATATCGATGGTCAAGGATTCGATCATGGTCTCGTTCGCTCGCTTGCCTGGGTGGTTCCTTCCTTCACGATAACAACTCTTGGGCAGGTTCACAGGAGGGCTTCCGATGTCCTTCGTCTTGGTTACCGGTGCCACGGGTGAGGTAGCACGGGGCGTGTTGCCTTATCTGGAGAGCCAATTCGATTTGCACCTGCTCGCCCCCGACCTACCAGGCGACGATCCGCGGCACATCCGGGCCGATATTCTCGACTGGCAAGCTCTCAGCTCGGCCATGCAGGGGGCGCGGGCAGTGCTGCATTTGGCGGTCGCTACGGGGCACTCTGGAATCTACGAAGATGATGCCTTTAATGACCAGCGCTTCGAGGTCAACGTGAAGGGCACATTCCACGTCTTCGAGACCGCTTGCCGTGCCGGCGTCCAGCGCGTCGTTCAGGTGAGCAGCCTGATGGTGGTCTGGGGCTATGGCAAAGAGAGCCTGGTGGCCGGC
>DATGIQ010000694.1:0-15940 GCA_035295665.1 Gemmataceae bacterium
GGGCCCTTTGGAAGGCATCAACAACAAGATCAAGACGATGAAGCGTCAAGCCTATGGCTTCCGCGACAAAGAATTCTTCAAACTCAAAATCCTTGGCCTCCACCAAACAAAATACGCTCTAGTCGGATGAACCTGTAAGAAACACGAACCACATCGTGTCCGGAATTTTAGTGGTTACGGAAAAACGTTATGCTCTGTTTGACGGCCGGTGCCACCGACGTACCGTGATCGCCATCGACCTGCACGGCTTCGACATCCCGTCCTTTCTCCTTCGCAACTCTGGTCGTCAGCTGGCTCATGCGGTTGAATAAGCCTCTCCCTGGCTCAACATCGAGCGCCCCCCCTGGAGCCCTCCGATGGGTCCTGGTTTTGGCAGATTGAAGAAAGATTTCATATTTCTGTGTGTGAGCTGTCAATCTCTGCTAATTTCTACAGTTAGTATGGTGAGGGAAGAATATGGAGTTGCGTGCTGAGAACTCGGCGGAAACGGCGTGCCTGCTTCAGCAGATACGTAATGGCGAACGCGTGGCCACTGATCAGCTCTTCGCCCGGCATCGCCCCGAATTGCGACGCCTGGTTCGACTGCGCCTGGACCCGAAGCTTCGGCCACGCCTGGATCCGTCGGACGTCGTCCAGGAGGCGCAGATGGAAGCCCTCCGCCGACTTAACGATTATCTGCAAGAGCCGCCCATGCCGTTTCGTTTGTGGTTACGCAAAATCACCTACGATCGGCTGCTCATGGTGCGCCGGCAGCACGTACGAGCGGAGCGGCGAACGGTGGAGCGCGACGTGGCGTTGCCTGACCAGTCTTCGCTATTGCTTGCCCAACAACTCTTGGCGAGCGGCTCGTCGCCCAGCGAGCAACTCGCCAAGCGTGAGCTGTCGCGCCGAGTCAACCGGGCCATCGGGGAACTGGCCGAGAGCGATCGCGAAATCCTGCTCATGCGTAACTTTGAAGGTCTGACGAACCGAGAAGTGAGCCAGCTGCTCGGCATCAGTCTCGCGGCCGCCAGCCAGCGCTACGGACGAGCATTACTTCGCCTCCGCAAAATCCTGCTTGACGAGAGTTTACCGGAGGGCCAATCATGAAGAGCGACCCCTCCCATCTCTCAGTTAACGCTTGTTCGGAGGATAACGCTTCCGGTTCGCTCGAAGCGATCATCGGACAAGTGGCCGATGAATTCACCGAACGTTTGTATCATCACGAGCAGCCTCAGATCGAGGAGTATGCCCAGCGCTATCCACACCTTGCGCCTGTTCTCCGCCAGGTACTTTCGGCACTCCAGGTGATGGGATGCACCGCGACCGACCCGTTGATGAACGACGAAGCGCTCGGCACTGCGCCGGCGCTGCGCGGATGTTTGGGCGACTTCCGCATCCTGCGTGAAATCGGCCGAGGCGGCATGGGGATCGTTTATGAAGCGGAACAACTTTCGCTCGGCCGTCGGGTGGCGTTGAAAGTGCTCCCCTTTGCGGCAACCCTTCATGGCAAACAGTTGCAGCGCTTCAAGCACGAAGCGCAGGCGGCGGGGCAGCTCCACCACACCAACATCGTACCGGTCCATGCGGTGGGTTGCGAACGCGGCGTCCACTACTACGCCATGCAACTGATCGAAGGCCAGACCCTGGCCGCAGTCATCCACGAGCTACGCGGACAAGCCATGCTCCAGGCAGAGGACGACGGCCCGTCCGTGTTGTCTTCCGAAGTTGCAACCCGGTTGCTCTCCGGCCAATTGCTTCGCGAGAAAGCCGGCCAGGCGAACGACGTCCCGACTCCGCCGACCGCTCGCCGGGTGCCCTCGGCTCCCGCAGCAGAGACTGTGGCCAGAGCGGGGCTGTCCACAGAGTGTTCGATCGTGAGCCAGACGTACTTCCGGTCGGTCACCCAGCTGGGCGTGCAGGCTGCCGAAGCGCTCGAACATGCGCACGACGAGGGCGTAGTGCATCGCGATATCAAGCCAGCCAACTTGCTCGTGGACGTGAAGGGTAAGCTGTGGATCACCGACTTTGGGTTGGCCCATTGTCAAAGCAGCGGCAACCTGACTTTGACCGGCGATCTGCTCGGCACCGTACGCTACATGAGCCCGGAGCAGGCAGCCGGAAAGCGCGAATTGGTCGACTACCGCACAGATATTTACTCGCTAGGTGTAACCCTGTATGAGCTGTTGACCCTAGAACCGGCGTTTCCTGGTAGCGAACGGGAAGAGCTGCTGAGGAAAATTTCCTGCGATGAGCCACTTCCACCTCGACGGTTAAGCCGAGCCATCCCAGCCGATCTGGAGACGATCGTCCTGAAAGCGATGGCGAAAAGGCCTGAAGAGCGCTATGTCACAGCGCGAGAGCTCGCAGAGGATCTGCGGCGCTTCCTGGAGCATAAGCCGATCCAGGCCCGACGGCCCACGCTACTGGAGCGAGCAGCCAAGTGGTCGCGACGGCATCGAGGCATGGTGATGTCAGCTGTCGTCGTACTTATGCTGTCGGCAGTGGGGTTCGCAGCCAGTACCGTATTAATCGCACGGGAAAAAGCCAACACGGAGATGGCGTACCAGCGCGTTACAGAAGAACAATCCCGGACGAAGGCGGCCTATGAAGCCGAGGTTCGAAACTTCAGACAGGCACGTCGAATGCTGGACTTCTTCTCGCAAGTGAGTGCGGAGGAATTGGCGGATAAGCCGGACGCACAGGAGGTACGCCGCAAGCTCCTGGAGGCGGCCTTGGATTACTACCAGAACTTCATCAAGCAGTGTCCCGACGATGGCTCGACCCGGGAGGAACTGGCCCAAAGCCACCTACGCGTCGCTAACCTCCTGCACGAAATGGGTGCAAGGGCCGGTGCCCTCCTGGCACTGGAGGAGGCTCGCCGGATTCTGCAGAAGAAGCCCAATCCCGAGCTTGAGCAGTATTCCTCAACCCTACGCCTCAACTGGCTACGGAATGGCGGCCCACTGTTGTTATTGGAGCAGCGATCCGTTCAGGAGGAGCTGAAATTCTCCCCAGAGCAACTGCGCCAAGTAGGCCGTCTGGCATTCCGAAGGCGCACGGCTTTTTGGGACAATCCCAACCTGAGTTTGGAACGCTGGCGGACCAAGTTCGAAGAGTTGGCTGCCCAAGAGGAGGCCGTGCTGAAGAGTTTGCAGCCACAGCAGGCCAAGCGGCTCAAGCAGATCGCCTGGCAAGAGGGGGGTGCCAGCGCGTTCAGCGACGGCGAGCTACAGGAAGCTCTCCAGCTCAATGGCGAACAACTGAGAAGAATCGAAGCAATTCAGGCGGAGGCACGCCGGAGCATGCTATTCATCCCCGGGCCGAGAGGACCACGCTCAGAGGATTGGAGGAAAGCGGCGGACTCATGGAGGAATGCTCGCGACAAGGTGTTGGCCGTGCTGACGGCGGACCAGAACGAGATATGGGAGGAGCTGATCGGTGAGCCTTTCCGCGGACAAATTCGCCTACTGTTCCCAAGCAGCTTCGGTTTGCGGCCGAGCCCCTGGATGCCCAAGAAGCCATGAAACGTGACGAACGGGCGCGGTCGAAGGAGGCTTAATCCATGAGGAATTGGGGTCTCACGCTCAGTCTTGCCTGCCTGGGAGCCGGCATCCTGCCGACGGCGAGTCAGTGCCAGGCCGCCGAGACACCCGCCACGCCCGAGCAGATCGCTTTCTTCGAGAAGAACATTCGGCCCGTGCTGGTCAGAGAGTGCTATTCCTGTCACGCTATAACCGCGGAGAAAATCAAGGGCGGCCTGACGCTGGATACGCGCGATGGCATCCGGAGGGGTGGCGATACTGGCCCGGCTGTGGTCCCCGGCGACGTAAAGAAGAGCCTGCTCGTGCAGGCACTCCGGCAAGGTCAAGACGGCCTCAAGATGCCGCCAAAAAAGAAGCTCACCGACAACGTGATCGCTGACTTTGAGAAGTGGATCGCGATGGGAGCAGCCGACCCGCGCGAAGGCGCTGCCCAGGTTGCCAAAGACGACGTGGACATCGAGAAGGGACGCCGGTTCTGGTCGTTCCAGCCGCTCCGGAAGACGGCTCCGCCGACGGTCAAAGACGCTGCCTGGCCGTTGGGGGACATCGATCGGTATCTCCTCGCCGAGCTCGAGGTCAAGGGACTGCGTCCCGTCGCGGACGCTGACCCACGAACAATCCTGCGACGTATGTACTTCGATCTGACGGGCCTGCCGCCGGCGCCGGAGGCAGTGGCGGCTTTTGTGAGGGAGTACGCTGTCACCCCGCAAGCGGCCCTGGAGACAGTTGTGGATAGGCTGCTCGCCTCGCCGCAGTACGGCGAGCGCTGGGGCCGACATTGGCTCGACGTGGCTCGCTATGCCGAATCGAGTGGCCGATCCATCAATTTCGCTTACCCCCATGCCTGGCGTTACCGCGACTACGTCATCGGTGCGTTCAACAAGGACAAGCCCTACGACCAGTTCATCCGAGAACAACTGGCAGGCGATCTGCTTCCCGCGCAAGATGACAAGGAAAAGGCCGAGTTCCTCATCGCCACCGGTTTTCTTGCCATCGGCCCGAAGACGCACGATCAACGGAACCGCCAACAGTTCCTGATGGATCTCGCCGATGAGCAAATCGACGTAACCTTCCAGGCTTTGCAGGGGCTGACCGTAGCATGCGCACGCTGCCACGATCACAAGTTCGATCCGATTCCGCAGAAGGATTATTACGCCGTCGCGGGCATCTTTCGCAGCACCGAGACGTGCTACGGCACCATTCGCGTCTTCCAGAACAATCATCCCAGCCCGATGATGAACCTGCCAAAGGACGCCGATCTCACAATCCCTGTGGAACCGCTCACGAGTGAGCGCCGGGCCGGGATTGAAAAGCAGCTCCAGGACACGCGCAGCCAGATGACCCAGCTAACCGGGCAGAATGCCTTTCTCCAGCGGATCTTCATGCAGAGCCGGGTGGCTACGCTCCAGAGTCAGCTGGCCTCGTATGAAGCGGATGGCACACCGAAGCCCTTGGCCATGGGCGTTCGGGAAGGACGCGTTGGCTCCAATAGCCGGCTGTACATCCGCGGTGAACTGTCTCAGCCTGGCGAGATGGTGAAGCGCGGCCTACCACAAGTGCTGACTACGCAGCAGGCGACCATTACCCGCGGAAGCGGCCGCCGTGAGTTGGCCGATTGGATCGCTTCGAAGGACAACCCCTTAACGGCCCGGGTGATGGTCAACCGCGTCTGGTTACACCTGATGGGCCGCGGCCTGGTGCCGACCCCCGACAACTTCGGCGCCTCCGGTCAGCCCGTGAGTCACGCTGCCCTGCTGGATCACCTCGCTGGCACGTTCACGGATAATGGCTGGTCGGTGAAAAGACTGATCCGCTCCATTGTCCTCAGCCGGGCGTATCAGCTTTCATCGCAATTCGATGCGAAGAACTTCGAGACCGACCCGGACAACGTGCTTGTGTGGCATATGCCGAAACGCCGCCTGGAGGCCGAGGCACTGCGCGATACGATGCTCGCACTGGCCGGCCGGCTCAATGTGACCCCACCGAAGGGTAGCGCTGTGGCCCGAGGCGGCGAGGGAAATGTCGGGTTCCGGTTCCGGGGCGGTCCCGCCGGCGACTCCCTCGCGATCGATACGCATCGAACGGTTTACCTGTCGATCGTCCGCGATGGTCTCCCCGAAATGTTGACGCTCTTTGACTTCCCGGATCCCAGCCTGATCATTGGCGAGCGGGCAACGACGACGGTTCCAGCCCAGGCACTGTACTTGATGAACAATCCCTTCGTCATCCGACAAGCTGAGGCCCTTGCCGACAAGCTCCTGGCGAGCGGGGATGATGATACCGCCCGAGTGATGCGGGCCTTCCTGCTCTGTTACTCGCGGCCGGCGTCCACCAAGGAACTTCAGAGCGTCCAGGCGTTCCTCGAGGACTACAGCCGAAATCAATCGCAGCAGTCCGCGTGGGCAGCGCTGTGTCAGGCGCTCTTCGCGAGCACGGAATTCAGTCATCGCTAAGCGCCCGTAGTCCCTAGCCGGGAATTACGGACTCTCGCCGCTATCTTGAGGGCATCACTATGAACCAAATCCCGAAACCCTTTTCTCGCCGCGAGGTCCTGAAGAGCGCATCGGCGGGCTTCGGTTATCTGGCCTTCGCTGGACTCTCGACATGGGCCGCCGAGAAGGAGAGCCCGCTGGCCCCGAAGAAGCCCCATTTCCCCGCAAAGGCCAAACACGTCATCTTCCTGTGCATGGAAGGGGCGCCGTCGCATGTAGACACATTCGACTACAAGCCCAAATTGACCGAACTCAACGGCCAGAACATGCCCAAGGCGCGCTCGTTTGCCAAGCTACTTGCTTCTCCCTGGAAGTTCGCACAACATGGCCAAGCGGGCCTGTGGATCTCCGAACTCTTCCCCGAGCTTGCCAAGCAGGCCGATGAACTCTGTCTGCTCCGTGGCATGCACACCGACGTGCCGGCTCACGCGCAGGCCTTCCTCCAGATGCATACGGGCATTTTTCAGTTCAAACGGCCCTCGATGGGAGCCTGGATGTTTTACGGGCTCGGCACGGAAAATGAGAACTTGCCCGGCTTCGTTACCATCAGTCCGCCGCTGCAGAATGGCGGCCCTGCCAACTATGGCAGTGCCTTCTTGCCGGCCGTCTACCAAGGCACGCCTATCCGCGGATTCCGACCTTTTGGTCCGCCCGGCGGTCCAAGTGCCGGACCGGGCGTAAGCAACATCCGCAATACCCAGCAGTCCCTCGAAGCCCAGCGGAGGCAGCTCAACTTCATTCAGTCTCTCAACCGCGAAGTGCTGGAGCAGGAGCCTCATCATCCGGGTGTTGAAGGAGCCATCGAGTCGTTGGAGCTGGCCTTCCGCATGCAGAATGATTTGCCGAAGGTGCTGGATATTTCGAATGAGGCGGCGGCAACGAAGGCGTTGTACGGTATCGGGGAGCAAGCGACCGATGACTTCGGCCGCCAGTGCCTGCTGGCACGGCACCTCGTCGAATCCGGTGTACGCTTCGTCGAGATCACCTCAGGACAGTGGGACCATCACCGCGACCTCAAGAACGCGCTGGCGAACAAAGCACACAGTGTCGATAAACCGATCGCGGGGCTGTTGCACGACCTCGAGTTACGTGGTTTGCTCAAGGACACTCTTGTCCTGTGGGGGGGCGAGTTTGGCCGGACGCCCTACGCCCAGGGCACCGACGGCCGCGATCACAATCACCGCGGCTTCACCATGTGGATGGCGGGCGGCGGCGTGAAGGGCGGGCTCTCTTACGGAGCCACCGACGAGTACGGCTATGAAGCCATCGAGGGAAAGATCCATATCCACGACTGGCACGCGACCATCCTGCATCTGCTCGGTCTGGATCACGAAAAGTTGACCTATCGCTACGCCGGCCGCGCCATGCGACTGACTGACGTGAAGGGGACTGTGGTGAAGGACATTATCGGGTGAGATCCTTTCTTCGCGTGGACCCGGTCCCTTGCACAGACAGCGATTTCGCTCGGATTGTTGAGCCGGGCATGCCTGGATCCACGTGATCTGCCTCTTTTCAACGTATTGAACGTGGCTTCCTCGTAACCGACGTCCAGCTGATTCAGCATTTACCTGGCCCTTGGGACGAAGAGTCTTCCGACTGCGGTCCCCTCGGAACTACAAAGAGAGAGCAACCATGATTCGACTGCGTGTGGACAGAGCTGCCGCGCCTCGCCCTGCCGTAATCCTCATCGTGGTGCTGATCTTGCTGGCCCTGTTTGCTCTCGTCGGGCTCAGCTTTGTGGTCCTTGCGGACTCCATCGCCCAGGCATCGCGGTTAGCGCGCGAGGCGGAGAGTCCGCTCCTTTCCGATGTCGATCCCGAACTGTTGTTATCGTATTTCCTCGGCCAGCTGATCTATGACGCCGACGATAGGACAGGAATCTACTCCGCTTTGCGTGGCCACAGCCTGGCACGCACGCTGTATGGACTAAATTATGATCCGGTCTCCAATCATCTGCTCCCCAACAATGTGCCGTTCAACGGCACCGGTCGCTTGCACACACTACCGGGACCCGCCAAGATCGGCACCTTTAATAACAACCTCCGCGGCACGGGAATGGACGACTACTACCTGATCAACTACACCTATTTCCCGACCGACGGTTTTCTCCGTGATCCCGAGCGCTTGGGAGCCGTCCACCTACCTACCAATACCTATCTGCGCTATCGCACCGATCCCAATGATGCAACGACTGTGCCGGGGCCGTACCGCGGCGGGTTCAATGCGCCTTATACCTACCCCGATCTTAACAATATGTTCTTGGCGGCGGCCAAAGCGGATGGCACAGTACTCATGCCCTCTTTTCACCGCCCCTGGCTGTTTGGTTCGCTGACCGACACGGCCGGTAACCCCAACTGGTCGAATGCGGAAGGCAAGTACCTGACCCTTCGACCACGGCCAATTGACATGGATCCCAAGCGCTTTCCGTACCCAGAAGACGAGGGTGGCGATGTCAAAAATCTGGCTGGCTTGCCCGGCTATCTCGATGCGCTTTTCACGCGAACGTACTGCAATAACGATAGCATTTGGATGGATCTCGGCTTTCCGGTGATGATCGGGCCGGACGGTCGCAAGTTCAAACCGCTCTTTGCACCGCTCGTCATCGACCTCGATAACCGCATCAACATCAACGTCCACGGGAATATTCGCGGCTACGATGGCTCGAAGGACCGCTGGCTGCATTTCTCCAATCATGGCCTGGGACCCTGGGAAGTCAACCTCGGAAGGGTCCTCAACGCGCGCGATCCCACTGACCCGACGGACGATGATCCGGAGAATCCGAAGGAGTGGACCAACCTCTTCACGGGAAGGGTAGGACCAAACGTGCCGGGCCGCTACGGCAGCAACGGATCTGACCGTGTGCCCATCCCGCATTCCACCTTGCCTGGCAATGTGGCGCCGGCCATGATCGCGCCACCGTTCTTCAGTAAGCTGGCCTTCGATGCCTCTAACGACCACTGGAATGGGCCGGCGCCGACTGGAATCAGCAGTCCGGTGATCTTGCCACGCAATGACAAGAAGACCTTCACGTGCTTCCCGATCTACCAGAATGGCTATGCAGGGGACGGCGCGGAATGCGTGAATCACCCGTTACTGTTTAACGTCTTCCAGCCTGTGCCAAACGATCGTGCCTTTGCGCTGTCGAACATGGAGGCGTTGCTTCGCTACGGAGATACCGGTTCACCGACCTTGACCTCCGAATTGTTTCGTTCTTGTCCTGTGAACTTCGGCAACGCCAGAACGCGTGGCCTCGTGACGACGCATAGCTTTGACTATGATCGCCCCGGCGCAATCCCGTGGGCACGTCCTATTCCGGGCACGTATGCGCTCACCGGCGATGAGGATGAAGGAAATGGTTTTCCCACCGGGGATGCGATCCCCTATGATGTTACGCAGCTCAATCAAGGAGAGTACGGACCCGACGGCAGATCCAGTGCAGCGCCGCTCGGGCGAATTGACTTAAACCGAGCGCTACCACCCTATCGACTGCCAAACGATCCTCCCGGTCGTATTACCAATCTTAGCCAGTTCAAACTGGCCCAAGAAGCCCGCATTCAACTCGCCAAGGACATTTACCAGCGGTTGCGACTGGTGACCACGGGGGACATTTCCGAGCCGCCCTTGGCCAAGCCCAATACTGCCGAATTCCGGGCGCTCCGCTGGTTGGCCCAGCTAGCCGTCAACATCGTCGATTACATCGACTATGATGGCAATTCGGAGAGTTACATGACCCCCTTCAACTGGTATCCGACGGCCTATGCAGGCCATCCGAATGGAGATTGGGTCTTTGGCACGGAGTTGCCTCATGTGGTTCTCAACGAAGCCTACGCCGAAGTTCGGAACGCTCCCGGCGACCCGCCTCCGGGGGCGACCAAGGCGACTCAGAGCTATGATCTGAATATTTGGATTGAACTCCATAACCCTTTTTTTGCGGATCCGCACTTGCCCGATTCACTGAAACCAGCAGATCCACAATACTATGGTGCGGCACGATTGCAAATGCCGGAATCGGCGCCGAACGCTCACGATGGCTATCCCGTTTACGAGATCGCTGTCGTTCCAATGTCCTTTGGGAGCGGGATGCCGATGACCAATCCAGACAACACCCTGGGCGATCCGCCGAATCCCGGAGCCGTCAAGTTGGTGGTGAGCGACTACAGTTCTGCGACAGGTCCCGCAAGCATAGATGCGAATGTAATCCTGGCAACGGACGGCAGTTATCAAGTAGGCCCCGGCCCCCAGCCGAAGGTTAGCTCCAACGAGCAGGGGTTTACTGTGCTAGGGCCGAATGCGGATTTTCCTGGGTCCTTGCCTTCCCTCGCTACGCTCCGATTGGCTCACACCAAAGTCGGCACGTACACGAGCGACCTGACGTACAAGGTCCTTCGCAATCATAAATTCGTGGATGTGACACCGCAGGCGCTATTGTTACGGCGATTGGCATGTCCTGATCTGCCGCCCAACCCCCCTGCCGGGTCGCCGGCCACTGCCCTCACAAACGCGGCGATGCCTTACAATCCCTATATTACGATCGATTCCATTTACGGTCTGTTTGTGAACGATGCCGTCGAGTATGACGAGGATGGGAAGCATGCTTGGTTTACGAAGGTGACCGACCGCAAGTCGTATGGCCGCCAGCAGCCCTATGCTGCGGCAAGGTTGATTGCGTCACAAGCGGTTGCGGGCCAACCTCGCCACACCTTTTTCCGGCACAACGGCGAGCGGAATCCCTTCACGACTCCGACGACGGCATTGAAGTACCCGTTTGACTGGCTTGTCCATGCAGACCGGCAGCTCATCAGTCCGTTGGAGCTCCTGCACGTGTCTGCTTTCAAGCCTCACGAACTGACGCAGAAGTTCGTGATGGAGCTTCCTTTCCAGCACCGCGTCGGCACGATCATCGCCGAGAATAGGAGCCGGCTTTACCGAATCTTTGAGTTCTTGGAAACAGGGAACCGGACCTTGGGAGCGAGCATCGGAGGCCGCGTCCCGGGCAAGATCAACATCAACACCATTTGGGACGTCGAGACATTGAAGGCGCTGTGTGATCCGCAGTCTGCGAATAACTTCGGCACGGCGTATGATGTTAATAAGCTGTTCGATCAGGTCTTTACATCGCGCGCGCCCGGCGATCACACGACAACGTTTCCCGCACCTCCTGTACCCGTTCCTCCGGGGATTCCAGCAGGCACGTTTAGCAAGCTGGATAGGCCTTTCCGGGGCATGGCGACTCCCTATTCCGCAGCAAGTGCCAACGAAAACCTCTCGCCCTGGGGGAGCGGCATTGAAGATACGTTGCTCCGCCTGGACAGCACCAAGAAATCCCCGCTGTTCGGTGTCCCGGTGGTCAGTGCGTCGACCCCAAATCCGTTCCAGACCAATGAATTGATAACCAAGATCTACAATAATGTGACTACGCGCAGCAATGTCTTTGCCGTCTGGCTTACGGTTGGGTTCTTTGAGGTTGTCGATGACCGGGCGCGTCCTGAAAAATTAGGTGCGGAATTCGGGCGCGCGGAGAACCGCCATATCCGTCACCGGATGTTCGCTATCGTGGATCGTACAAACATCCGACGATCGCTCGAACCACCAGTCTTCCTCCCAGCGAAGTCGGCCGCGGAAGTTCCACCGCTTGCAGTACCACCCCATGCGATGCCTTATCCCAACGTCGACGCACCCGCACAGACGATCACGATCGACGCGCTCAGCGGCACGTACGAGGGTATCCCATGGGCAATCCAAGTAGGTAGTACCTTGTTGGTCGACGTGGGCATCGATGATGAGTTCACGCCGGCCACCGCTCAAAATGCAACCGTGCCGCACCAGGAAGTCGTTACCGTAACGAAGGTTGATCTTCAGAGGAGCAGCTTCACGGCCAAATTCCGCTACCCCCATCGAACGGGTTTCCTTATCAACTTGGCAGGCGGGACGTCAATGCCCCGGTATTACTCGATGCCAGGTAACCCGGGACCGCAGCCAGGTTACGACCCTCGTCAGGATGCGGCAGTTGTACGGTACGTGAGCATCATCGAGTGACACGCACATGGAGGGCCGGCCAGACCCTGCTGGCGGCCAATCACCTATCAGGAAAAATGATGACGGCCTGGCCGCTCCGTTTGCGCCGCCGATAGCTGGGAACATGGTTGTTTCGGGACATGCGGTCCACCCTTTCCGCGGAAGACTTCTGCACATCGACAAGGGTTTTGGGTCGCACCGTCCGACGCAGACGGATACGCCAAGACGTGTTCGACTAAGGCGATACTTCGAGTAGCTCATGCAGGAGTCGAACCGGTAACCTTTGGCTCCGGAGGGCATTCCGGATATTTTCTGTGATTGTCCATCGATGTCTAAGGGCTGTAGGGGGGACGATGGAGGAGCAACCGCTCACGTGCCCCAAGTGCTTGGAGTTGCTCCGCCGTGCTCAGCAGCCGTGAGGCCTTTTCAAGGGGGTGCAAACTCTGCGGACCCTTCAAAAGAGTGTGGATCCCGCCTACTCCGGTCAAAAGGGCGGCCATCGGCCACATTACCCAACGCAGGACGAGCGATCATCGTTTGGGCAGCCCCGGGGCCGCTCGAAACGAATTCGCTCGTCCTGCGCGGGCTGATGTAAATGGCGGCCACTGCGTCCGCCTTCTAACCATTGCTCCAGATGAAGATCGTTCTTTTTGCTCTATTGCTATCGAAACCCTATCCTGGCCGGCGAGGCGGGCATCGCCAAAACCTACACCGGCCGTTAGGCGGCACCAGTGAACTGGGCATCCGTAAAGTTGTCGAACAGCCTGTCGACGCCAGCGGCGAAAATCGTCTCAGCCCGGTGTTGCCTGGCCGGACTATCATCAACCTTCCTGCCGTGGACCGATCCTCGGTCAGTCCTTTCCAGCAGAGGGATGACCGTAGGCGTGGCCGCCGCGCTCGAGTTGGCGATTGAATTGCTGGTCGCGTCTTTGATCCATCTACTCGGTCCGGCCCCAGGCGGAGGCACCGGCCCCGGCGCGGTCGAGATCTCCCACATGCCCCGGCCATAGGTGCCCGCTCCGAGCAGCTTGGTCGTGGGATTGTACTGAAGCGATTCGACGTCGGTGTTCGGCATGCCGGTGCCGAATAGCGACCAGGTCGTCCCGCCGTCACCGGAAGAGAACACGCCATTGTCGGTGCCGACATAGAGGATCTTGTTCGCGCTATCGATGGTGATCGACTCACAGGGCTGATCGGGCAAATTGCCGCTGATGTCGGTCCAGGCCATGCCGGCGTTGGTCGTTTTGAAGACGTGAAGCGAGCCGGCCGCAGTCCCACCGGCATCACTGCTGAAACCGCGCATCACGACGTAGGCCGTTTGGCCGGTCGGATCGCTGGGGTCGATTTGGATGTCCCCCCAGTTCACGAAGCGCCTCGCGATGGGATCGGTTTGCGTCCAGGCACCGCCGTCATTGGTCGTGACCCACACATCCCCGGCGTTGGTGGCCGCGTAGATGGCAGGACCCGAAGTAGCGATCGCAATGATCGTGTCGCTGTTGGGATTGAAGCGGTTGGTCCCGGGAGTCCCAACCTGGGTCCAGCTGTCGCCGTTATTGGTACTCTCGTTGACGTACTCCGTGCCCAGAACCAGCCGATTCGGGTTCTGCGGATCCAGCACGTAGTGCGTATAGAAAGGCCCCATACCTTGAATGCCGGGAGTTTTATCGGTCCAGGTCTTGCCGCCGTCATCCGAGCGGACCAACGAGACGTTGGTTTGCTCCGTGTACAGCCGCATGGGATTACTCGGATCGATGCGGACAAAGCCACCGTCCCCGCCGTACTCGTAGGTCCACCCTATCTTGCCGGTGTAGATCTCGGTGCCCGTGTCCTGGCTGCCGCCCAGGGCATAGTTGGGGTCGGTCGGGTGCAGGGCAACGCCCGTGAATCGTGTGATCTGCAAGTTGTTGTTCAGGTTCGTCCATACCTGGCTGCCGATCGTGGGGTTGTCCAGCCGCCAGATGCCGAAGTCGCTGCCGTCCAGATACCGGCCCATGGCGTCAAAGCCGGCCGCGGCATGATCCACACCCGGCGGGTTGCTGCCCGGTGGAACGACCCCGAAGATTGCATCTGCCCAGGTCATCCCTCCGTCCGTTGTCTTAATAACGGTGAAGCCGCCGGCATACACTGTGTTGCCGGTGGGGTCATTCGGATCGATGGCGAGCGTATTGGCGTAGCTGTCCCCCTGGCTTCCCAGATAGTTGTTGTAGTTGGTCGAAGTCTGTGTCATCACGGCGTTCCAGGTAACGCCTGCATCGGGAGATTTTTGAAGGGAGAGGATACCGTCGCTGTTCGGGTCCGTGATGGCGGCGTAGAGGGTAGCCGTCCCGCCCACGCTCGTGATGGCCAGCCGAATGTATCCCGCGTTCGCTCCGCCCGGGAAGCTCATGACCTGCGTCCAGGTCGCGCCGCCGTCCGTGGTTTGGTACAACGCGTCCATGGGGCCACTAAAGGGATTGTTCTTGACCGCGGCATACAGATGTTTGGAATTGCTAGGATCCATGACTAGGTCGCCGAATACATAGGTGCCAGTGCCCACGGGCATAGCCGTGGTATTGGTCCAGTTCATCCCGCCGTCGGTTGTCTTCCAGACGCCGCCGCGTGGCCCGGTGGTGGTCGCATAGACCGTGTTGCCAGTGGTATCACTGGGGTCGATAACGATCTTCGCGACGGTGTCGAGATTGAAAACGCTGTTGCCGCTGAGCGTCCAGGTATTGCCGCTATCCCTGGAGATCAGGATGCCTCGGCCGTAGCCGCTGTCGCTTCCCGTGCCCGCGTAGATGATGCGATTGTTGATGCCGGTGCCCGGGGCGATCGCAAGGGCGCCCGTGTGGAGCGTGCTCTGGGTATCGGTAAGCGGCGTCCAGGAGGTGCCGCCATTGGTGGTCTTCCAGACGCCGCCGCCTGACGCCCCGATATAGAGCGTGTTGGCGTCCGTAGGATCGCCTGCCACCGCGTCAACGCGGCCGACGCCGCCCGGGTTACCACTGGCACTGAGGATGGGACTCGGACCGATGGGATTCCAGGCCGCCGGTGCCAGCCGGCTCTCCAGCGGCTCGACCCGTGGCGCAAAGCCTTGCCGCAGGCGAACCTTCCGGGTGAGACGGAGTTGAAAACCGAACAAGTCGCAGATTGGTTGGAGCATGCGTCGTCCTTTCCCATGTGCAAAGGAGGAAGAGACATCACCGGCGTGCACGGACACCAGGCGGATGGATACCGCCTATCGCTGCGTGCACTGGCGTGGAGCGAAATTCACTCGAATTCCGCGTGAAGCGAGTCGCCTCTACAGTCTCCTACTGTCACACAGGCCAAAACCTACGACTCGGGCGGGAAATTTCTCAAGAAAAGTTTCCTTTTGGCCGCCGATCGTCGTGTGATCGCGAGCCGGATTTCCTGGTGGCTCCGCTCCGCGTAAATCTTGATGAGGGCTGCATGGTTCGGGCTTTCAAGGCCCGTCTGTGCCCTGCCGACTTCGGCAGGGTCGAGGGAAGTCGACCGGGAGTTCATGGATCGGCAGTCTCTGAAAATGAACCCCCTGGTGTTTTGCACTAAGGGCGCATGCTGACGCACTGCAAGTCAGCTGAGTTGTTTACCTACGAGTCTTCGTTTGCACTAAGAGGCGAGCCCAGCACTAATGTCGATCCCCAACGACGGCTGGTTGTCCTCGGCCGTGAAGACGTAGTCGCCGCCGGCCGTGATGATCTCCGCGCACAGGTCGCGTTGGCAGAACAGGGCGTCGCCGGTGAAGATGGTTCCCTTCACGGGCAGGATGCCTAGCAACTGCAGGGCCGCCTTGTGCTCGTTGGTCTTGGCATCGACTCGGATCTGGGCCAGCACTGCCTGGGCTTCCGCAGAGTAGGCAGCGACCAGGTGTTGGCCGGGCATGGCACCGTCCCGGCTGCCGCGTGCGGT
>DATGIQ010000695.1:0-5327 GCA_035295665.1 Gemmataceae bacterium
CGTCCGCAGGCAAATGAATGCGAATCAAGGGTCTGTTCCGGTTAAAGATCGGGCGAGCTTCCCAGCACTTAGATACCGGACACCCTTAAAAGGATTCTGAATCAGACACCGCTTCCAGCGGTCTTGCTGCGCAGCGTGGAAGTCTTCCACAAACTCCAACTCACCTGAGGGCCTGCATCATGAAGTCGGGATCCGGATGTCCCGATCCGCGTTGGCGCCGCACCAAGAAAGGACCAGCACAAGATGCCGAAACCAACAATCGAATGCCGTGCCAGCCGCAGCCCGCGCGGATACACACATAGTCCGCCTACGTATCTGCACAACGGCTACTCACAAATTGGCCAAGAATCACGCTTGCTTTGGGCCTAGAGTGATTTGGCAACCGGACTAATTGGCAAACAGCGTGAGCACGAAAAGCCCCTTGTTGGCGATTCTGGCCCCGGATGTTGGCGAGTCGCTCAGTTAGAAGCATCTGGGGGAGCATGTGTCGTGGGTTTCGGCCCCAAGTCCCTGTCTGGAATACCGTGCGCATGGCCAAGATTGTTCCTCAAGCTGCGTGCCGCGGGCGAAACGGTCCGGGACGAGGAGTTAGAAGGTGTCCTTGCGGGGAGCCTGCGAAGCCTGAAGCGCTGAGGCCGGGCTGGACGCAGGGCAGGTTGGCGCGAGCGGATCCCGTGCATCCTTTGCGGGGGGAGGGGCTTAGCGAATGGGCATCACGTCCGAGGCTCAGGGGCCGATAGCACCTGAGGTGGAGTTTCGTTCGTTCTCCAACGTGATCAGACCCTGAGTCGCAGCGCCGCTTGAACATTTTTTGCGCCATCACTTGTCCCCTTTCCGGCGCGAACGGGCATTCCCCTAACAGACAAGCGTTTGCTCCTGTCGCCTGCGGCTCAGGGCCCCCTCCTCGGTCTGAGCCCGGGTCGCGACAGCGTTGCCGAGCCATAGGACCGGCGCTTACAATCAGGGCTGCTTCTGCCTCGACCGGAATCCATATGCGAGGGCCATGCCGATGCCGCCCAGGGGATCCGTTACCCACCTGCTCCAGCAATTGCAGGCCGGCAACCGGGCCGCCGTCCAACCGTTGTGGGAGCGGTACTTCCGCCGACTGGTGGGACTGGCTCGGACCAAGCTCCGGGGCGATCTCCGAGCAATCGCGGACGAAGAGGATGTGGCCCTGAGCGCTTTCGACAGCTTCTGCCGCAACGCGGAGCGGGGCTGCTTTCCGCAGCTGGCCGACCGCGACGGCCTGTGGCGGCTACTGATGGTCCTCACCGCCTGCAAGGCCGCGCACGTGGCCCGTGACCAGGGTCGGCAGAAACGTGGGGGCGACGGGCGGCCTGCTGCTGAGGCGTTGGGGAGCGGAGACGATGAAGCGTCGGTTGTGGGTCAGGTGCTCAGCCGCGAGCCCGACCCGGCCTTCGCGGCGCAAATGGCGGAAGAATATCGGAGACTGCTGGCTCGCCTGCAGGACCGCGAACTGGAGATGGTCGCCGTGTGGCGCATGGAGGGATACACGCTGGAGGAAATCGCCGAGCGTCTCCGATGTGTGCCTCGCTCGGTCAAACGCAAGCTGCGCTTGATCCGCGACCTCTGGGAGGGGGAGGTATGAATCATCCTTCACAAACAGAAAACGGGCGGCTGCCCCAGGAGTTGGGCCGGCGCGTGGATGAGGCGTGCAACCGTTTTGAAGCCGCCTGGCGGTCCGGTGGCTCTCCCTGCATCGAAGACCATGCCGCCGACTGGCAGGGAGCCGACCGCGCCGCACTGCTGCGCGAGCTCGTGCCCCTGGACGCTGACTACCGCCGTGCCCGCGGCGAAGCCGTGCGGATCGAAGACTACCTGAGCCGCTTCCCCGAAATCGACGCCAACTGGATGACAGTCGACAGATCGGCTCCCTGCGAGCAATTTGTTGCTCGCCCCGCCATCACATCCCAGCCCGACTCGAACCCAGGCACGTCCCCAGGTGGCGGCGTCGTCCGGGCCTTATCAGCCAACATGCCCGAGGCGCCGTGCGTTTGTCTACGCGATCCCCACGAGGAAGCGCTGACGCCGGTCGTGCTCCCCAGCTCCGAGAACATGCCTGGCGCTCAGGACGCTTCCGGCCGGCTGCTGCTGCACGGCGAGATCGCGCGCGGCGGTATGGGCGCTATTCTGAAAGGCCGCGACATCGACCTGGGTCGTGACATCGCCGTCAAGGTGTTGCTGGCGACCCACCAGGGCAAGACTGAGCTCGTGCAGCGTTTCGTCGAAGAGGCGCAGATCGCCGGCCAGTTGCAGCATCCCGGCATCGTTCCCGTCTACGAGCTGGGGCTCTTTGCCGACCGCCGGCCGTACTTCGCCATGAAGCTGGTCAAAGGCAAGACGCTCGCGGCACTGTTGGCGGCGCGGAAAGACCCGGCCGAGGACCTTCCCAAGTTCGTAGGTGTGTTCGCTCAGGTGTGCCAGACGCTGGCTTACGCGCACGCACGCGGCGTGATCCATCGTGACCTGAAGCCAGCCAATGTGATGGTGGGGGCGTTCGGCGAGGTGCAGGTGATGGACTGGGGCCTGGCTAAGGTGCTGGCCGAGGGAGGCGTGGCCGACGAGCACAAGGCGCAGCAGCACCAGACGGTGAATGTCATCCGCACGCAGCGGAGCGTGGGTTCGTCGGGTACGCCGCAGGCCGGCTCGGACACCCAGGCAGGCACGGTGCTGGGCACACCGGCGTACATGGCACCTGAGCAAGCTCGCGGCGAAGTGGAGCTCGTTGACGAGCGGGCCGACGTGTTTGGGCTGGGGGCCATGCTCTGTGAGATCCTGACTGGAAAGCCGCCGTTTTCCGGCAAGAACGCGGAGGCCATGCGCAAAGCCCAGATGGCGAGTCTCGACGATGCCGACTCTCGATTGCTCAACTGCGAGACCGACGGGGAGTTAATCAGTCTGGCGCAGCGCTGCCTGGCGGCGGAGCCGCGGGAGCGGCCGCGGGACGCCGGCCGAGTGGCCGAGGCAGTGACCGCCTACCAGCATTCGGTAGCGGAGCGACTGCGGCTGGCGGAGCTGGCGCAGGCCGCCGAGGCCGCGCGGGCTGAGGAGGCGCGAGCCACCGCCGCCGAGGCGCAGGCTAAGGCGCAGGCCGAGATACGCTCATGCCCACAACAACCTCGGGCTCGCCCTGTATGACTTGAACCAGCTGGACGAGGCGATCGCGGCTTACCGCCGGGCCCTGGATCTCGACCCCAACCACACCCTGGCCCACTTCAACCTCGGCAACGCCCTGCGGAATAAGGGACGGCTCGACGAAGCGATCGAGGAGTATCGTGCAGCCATCGGGCTGAAGCCGGACTACGCCGAAGTGCATTGCAACCTGGGGCTCCTGCTCCAGCAGCAGGGGAAGTATGCCGAAGGACTGGCCGAGCTGCGGCAGGGCCATGAAGATGGTTGCATGCAACCGGGCTGGCGCTACCCCTCTGCCCAGTGGGTCAAGGAGGCCGAGCGTGATCTTGAATTGGAACGCCGATTACCCGAAATCCTGAACAGCAAAGCTCCACCCACCAATAATTCCGAGCGCTTGGCACTGGCGCGGATGTGTCTCGAGCATAAGAAATTCTGCGTTACCGCCGTCCGGTTCTACGAAGAGGCCTTCGCCGACGATCCCAAGCAAGCCGATGTCCACCGGTATAACGCCGCCTGCGCCGCCGCGTTGGCCGGGGTCGGCAAGACCAAGGACGACCCGCCCTCCGCCGAAGCGACCAAGGCCAAGCTGCGCGAACAGGCCCGTACCTGGCTCCGGGCCGACCTGGCAACTTACGCGAAACGCCTCGAAGGCGAAAACTCCCGATCAGCCAATCTGGTACAGCAGCGGCTCCGGCACTGGATGTCCGACCCCGACCTATTCGGCCTGCGCGACCCGGACGCTGTGACCAAACTTCCGGTCGCGGAACAAGAAGCCTGCCAGAAGCTGTGGACCGAGGTCGAGGCATTGCTACAGAAGGCCCGGGAAAAGAGCAAATAGCTAGCAAACTCTGCGGACAGTCCCGGGCCGCGTACTCCCCTGTAGGAATACGTGGCTCAAAGGCAGCCGTTTACGGCTCCACGTCGACCTGGCGCTCGGCCCGCGCGCTGGGAACGCTGGCACCGTCGTTACAACGCAGGCCAACCCATGACAGGAGAACAAAATGTTTGCGAGACTCGCCGGCTGGGTTACATGCCTTATGGTGATGCACCTCATTGGGACGCCCGCGCAAGCAGGTCCGCCTGCCGACATCCGCGGGCTGGATTTCGCCACACCGCCTGGCGGCGCCTACCAGGGGATCGAAATCTTCGGCGGACTTCTCCGCACGTCTCTTGGCGATCTACCCGCCAGCACCAATTCGAACGGGGGCGCGACGATGTTCGACGGGACCATTCCCAACACGTTTCAGGTGATCGCTGACCCGGCAGCTCCTGATGACCCCACGCAAATCCACATTCTGACTCGGTTCACAACGGGGGCGAGCAGACAGTTCGGACGGGTGGGGCCCTTGTTCTGGGAACTGGCTGGGACTTACGATCCCACGACCGGTACGGTCAGCGCTTCCGGATCTCAGACCGGCGTAATCACCTTCTACTCGGCATCACCGTCCGATCCGCTCGGATTTCCCATCGGGGATGTTGAGCTCCTTCTCCAGGTGACCGACCCGAGCTATAGCCTGAATGGAGTTGCATCAGTGGCGAACGATGGCACGATCACGATCACGGGCACAGATCCTGCCGTCCCTGCTGGAGGACCCGGAACGAACATCACCTTCACGAACAACACGCTGGGCGACTTCCAAGTGCTCTTCACGCCCGCCGGCGACCTCGATCCCAATGACGCGATTCTGGCCTTTCCTATCCTGCCCGGTTCCGAGTACGCAGGCTTCTACAACTGGACGGCGATCGCTGCGCCGTGAGCAGGGTTTTGGAACCGTGAACCACGGATGATAAAGGCGAGGATTGCACAACCCCAATCGATTAGGGCGGTGCATTCCTCGTCCTTGACCGGCCACGTAGTGTCGAAGTGTGCCGAAAGGTTGGTCCCGGCGCTTTATCCAAAGCAGCGACCTAAGGCACAAGGGACCATTGCTCTACTTCAATGCTTCGGTTTTCTCGATGCTATGGAAGTTCCGCTTTGCTGCATCTCATCAGTGCGCGCCGCAATTCGGCGGTGGGCGCTGGTCGCTTTCCGCCTGGGACTGCTTTCTTGCGCTGGCGTCTGGGCATGGCTTCGACTCCCTTGGTGCTTCCGCTCTGTCCTGCGACTGGATCAAGACTGCCCGGTAGTTCCAGGGCATCCACAGCTCCGGTCTGACCGCAACTTGCTCGACGTG
>DATGIQ010000696.1:0-16657 GCA_035295665.1 Gemmataceae bacterium
CTCAACGGCGGCGGTGGCAGCAACACCCTGTCCTCAGCCAGCCCCGGCAGTTGGATCATTAACGCTACCGATGCGGGCCAGCTGGGCAGCATTCACTTTACGGCCATGCAGAATCTGACCGAAGGCGCAAAGCCAGGGTTCGGCCGTTTCAACTTCGTCGGGACTGGCAACCTCACGGGCTCCATAAACGGCGGGGCCAACGCAACGCTGGACTACTCAGCCAACGGCGGTGATCCGATCGCGGTCAATTTGGCAACGGGAAAAGCATCGCGGATCGGCGGCACGTTTAGCGGGATTGCGGCACTCTTTGGCAGCACGGCCACGACCAACACGCTGACCGCGGCCAACACATTCAACAACTGGTCCGTCTGGGGCAATTCCGGTACGATCAACGGCGTCAACGGCTTCTTCTTTACAGGCATCGCAAACCTGGTGGGTGGAACGGGCGTTGATATCTTCCAGCTGTCTCCCGGAACGACGGTGTCCAGCATCAACGGCGGCGGCGCACCGGCGGGGCAGGGGGATTGGCTCGATTACTCCGCGGTTTCGACGGCGGTCACCGTCAACCTGGCGACCGGCTCGGCCACCGGCGTCAACGGAGGCGCGGCCGGTTCGGTCACCAACATCCAGAACGTGCACGGCGGCAGCGGCAGCAACACCTTGACGGGCAATGCCCAGGGCAACATCCTGATCGGCGGCCACGGGACGATCAGCGGCGGCGCCGGCCGAAGCCTGCTGATCGGCGATTCCGGCAGCAACACGATTACGGGGGGTTCCGGCAATGTGGCGACCGGCGGAGATATCCTGATCGGCGGTTCGACGGTGTACGACACGGACACCAACGCCAATCTCACCGCCCTGATGGCGATCTTCGCCGAGTGGCAATCGGCCGATAGCTACGCCACACGCTTCAGCAAGATCAACACGGGAGCGATCCCCGGCGGGTACAAGCTGAACTATGGCACGACGGTATTTGGCGGGAGCAGCACCTTGACCGGGGCGACAGGCGGTTCGGCCCCGGCCGTGGATTGGTTCTTCGCCGGATCTTTTGACAAGATCGTCCCCTCCGGTTATGAGCTTGGCGAACACGTCAATAACACGTGATGCCCCTCGGGGGGTCGAAGATCGGTACACGGTACTCAGTACCGGGTGGTCCGGCCCCGTATGATCCCGCACACTAGCCCCGGCTGTAGGGAGGGACGCTCCCAGCCAGCCGGGGCTCATCCATTTCTCGGGCCACTCTTCCCGATGAGTCATTGATCCTTTCGCGCCCGTGCATTTAGAATCAATGCTTGATGAGCGAGGTCACGCAAATCCTGCAAGCCATGGCCGCGGGCGATCCCCATGCCGCCAGCCAGCTCTTGCCGCTGGTTTACGATGAGCTGCGCAAGTTGGCCGCTCAGAAACTGGCACAGGAGCGGCCGGGGCAAACGCTCCAGCCCGCCGCTCTGGTCCATGAAGCCTACCTGCGCCTTGTGGGTCCGGCCGAGGCGTCACGCTGGAAACATCACGGCCATTTTTTCGCGGCGGTGGCGGAAGCGATGCGCCACATTTTGGTGGATAACGCCCGGCGCAAGCGGCGCCTCAAGCATGGCGGCGGCCGGCAGCGCGTGCCGTTGGACGATGCCGTCACGGCGCCGCCGGCCTCCCCCGATGAGCTGCTCGCCCTGGATGAGGCGCTGACGCGGTTGGCGGCCTGGGTGGGGCCAACGAGTTCGGCAACCAGGCTGCTGCGGCCATGGCGGGAACCGCTAGGGGTGGCGGTGGGGGCGCCGTCGGCAACCAGCCTGGCGGCAGCGGGACGGCGCTGAGCAGCGGCGGCTTCGGAGGTGGCGGAGGCGGGAGCGATGGCGCCGTCGGCGGCGATGGCGGCTTCGGCGGCGGCGCGGGCGCCACCGGCACAACCGGCAGCACGCCAAGCGGCGGCGGCGGAGGGGCCGGACTGGGGGCAGCCATCTTCAATAATGGCGGCAACGTCACCATCGCCAACTGCACCTTCACCGCCAACCTTGCCCTGGGCGGCAATGGTGGCACTGGCGCCGTCGCTGGAGCAGCCGGCCAGGGTCTCGGTGGAGCCGTCTTCAGCCGCAATGGCACGCTCACCATCCTCGAGAGTACGCTGAGCAGCAACACCGCGGCCGATGGCGCCCGCGACGTCTACGTCCTCAGCGACGGTGCCGGCAATACGGCCACCGCCACGCTAGAGAACTGCATCCTCGGCCAGCACGATAACACGGGAAGCGACTTCGTGGCCAACACGAATGCACAAGGAAATATGCCCAATCTCACCGGCAGCAGCCACGATCTGGTGCGCAACAACCCCGCCAGCGGCGGCCTGCCCGCGGCGGCCGTGGCCAGCAGCGCCGACCCGCTCCTGACCGCTTTGGCCAACAACGGCGGGCCCACCATGACGATGGCCCTCATGACCGGCAGCCCAGCTGTGCATGCCGGTGTGGCGCTTCCGAGCGTACCCCTCGATCAACGCGGCCTACTACGCACCGCACCAGCGGACCTCGGCGCCTTCGACCTCTTTGCGGTCGACCTCACCCAGTCCGTCATCACCGTTTCGGCTTCCTCTATCAGCTACGGCGCGACGGCCATCGTGACGCTGCAGACCAAGGACAGCCTCGGCCACAACCTGACCAGCGGTGGGCTGACCGTCACCTTCGGCCTGGGCACGGGAACCAGCGGCGGCAGCTTCAGCACGGTCAGCGACAACCACGATGGCACCTACACGGCGACCTTCCTGGCGACCACCGTCGGCACGCCGCGCACCCTCACGGCCACCATCAGCGGCTCGGCCGTCACGAGCATGGCGCCCACGGTCACCGTCACGCCGCTGCCGCTGACGATCACGGCCGTGCCGAACCCCAAGACTTACGATGGCACCACAAGCGCCGCCGCCATCCCGACCGTCACCGGCCTCGTGCTCGGCGACATAGTGATCGGACTCGCGGAGTCCTATGCCACCAGCAGCGCAGGGACGGGCAAGACGCTCTTCGTGTCCAGCTTTACGCTCCAGACCGTCAATTCCGGCAGCAACTATCAGGTGATGTTGGTTCCCAACACCGCCAGCGTCATCCTGCCGCTCCAGCTGACGATCACCGCGCTGAGCACCTCGAATCAAGGGAATAACATGTTCGCGGTGAACGGGTCGAACACGTACGCCACGGCAAAGAGCTACACCGTCAGCGAAGTGATCCAGTACACGACGGGTTCCATCAATCCAGCCAACCCGAGTAGCACAGCCATGGTCACGAGCTTGGGCATCATGGCACAGCAACCCCAAGTCGGCGGCGTCAGTTTTTGGAAGGGTGTCAACGGCCAAGCACTCATCAATAGCTTTAACGGCGGCGCCTTGGCCACGATGCTCTCGAGTTGGTTGGCGACCAGTTTCCCGAATCTATACGGTGCCAACGCCGGCAGCCATAACCTCACCGGCATGACCAACGCCCAAGTGGCCGTCTTCGATCAGCAGATCTTTAACGCCCGGTTCTCGCTTGATTCCGAAGTGCTGGCCACGGCCCTGAATGTTTACGCCACTACGCTCTCACTGGGCGGCACGGCCGGACAGGCGGCTGGCTTCACGGTCAGCGCGAACGGTTTGGGGGCCTACGCCTGGAATGTCGGCGCGAGCGGGGCGGCGTTCGGCGTGATGAATAACACCACGTTGAATGTTTACCAACTCTTGTTGGCCGCGAACAATGCGGCGGTCGGTGGCGTCCTTTGGAACAACCAGCTGGACCAGCGCGCGCAAGCCCCCCCCCGTGTTCACCAGCCTCAACGAAATGGGCTCCGTGCACTAATAGGCGCTCCGGCTGAAGGAGTCCGTTCTTGTTTGGCGGCGGTTCGCAGAACCGCGTCGGGATGTGCCCCACGCGGTTCTCTGAACCGCCGCTAACCCGACACAGCCAACCAGAGTATGAATGAGAACCACGAACCACAAGGTGCCTGGAACTCTACAATCCTGGAGCGAAGCGAACAACTGCCACTTTGTTCGCTACTGGAGTTCCTGTTCCCAGGTTCGGCGGATCAACTGTAGCCAACGCTTCACGGTCCGCGGCACCACGCCCATCTGCTCGGCGATTTCCGCAACGGTATACCCTTCCATCTTGGCCACGGCAACCCGCTGCAAGTCGGCATCTTCAAGAAGCCCCAGCAGACGCCGGCATTCCTCAGCCACCTGCACGGCAAATTCGGGGCTCGGCTCCGGACTCACGATCTCGGCCAGGGGAAGTTCTTCCGAGCGGCCTTGCAAGCCAGCTTCATCCAGCACTCTTCCACCGCCTCGTTTTTGGCGGCGCTCGAAATTGGCCAGGTCGCTGGCCTTGCGGTCGGTGAGGACCATGAGCAATTGCCAGAGATCGTGCCGGTCATCGAGCTGAGGAAAGCGGCCCTCTTCCGCCGCACGACAGAAGCTGCCGAAGGCACTCAACGCAACGTCTTCCTCGTCCGCGGCCCGGCGGGGTACCCCGGCCAGCTTCTGGCGTGCCCGCGCCACCAGCCGCCGGAAATAATTCTCCCACAGAGGCTGGGTGGCCGCCCGCTCGCCGGCTTTGAGTTCCTGGATCCAATATGTGACCGAACCAGGGGAAGACATCCTTCGTTCCTCCGGCGCCCTCGGTTCCGTTCGTTCACGAGCGCCATTGTACCGCTTCGGGAAATCGGAGTCTGGATCACCGGCTGGCTGCTGGTTCCTTCGCCGCCAATTCGGACAGCAACTTCTGAAAATCCGCACGGGGCCGCAGGCGTGCCCACCATGTTCTGAGCCCGCAGTTGTTCATACCGCAACAGCAAAGCGTCTAAGCGGGTCTGCTCGGTCATGGCGTTCTCGGTCAGTGCGCAGTCCACGGTTGATTTCTGATGTTGAGGTTTGTGCAAAAGGAACCGTTAAAACAACGGCAATGGCTTTCCATCCGTCACGGGAAGAGGACGTCCCTGGAAATCCACCAACTGGGCGTCCAGGGGGATGCCCAAGGCCTGAAGAATGGTGGCGTGCAGATCGTTGGGACCGCAGCCCAGCTCGCGGGGAAAGGCGCCGATCTTGTCGGAACTGCCGTAGATCTGGCCCCCGCGAATGCCGCCGCCGGCGAAGGCTACCGAATACACGTGCGGATAATGATCCCGACCAGCATGGCCACTCAGGCGCGGCGTACGGCCAAATTCCGTCAGCCAGACGATCAGCGTTTGCTCCAGCAGTCCTCGATCGGCCAGATCATTCAAAAGGGCCACGCTGCCTCGTTCCAGGGGCGGCAACAGATCGTTCTTGAGGCGCTGGAAGTTGTTGCTGTGCGTGTCCCAATGATCGCCCACGGAGCCGTTCAGATCGCCCGCGGCACAGATGACATGCACGAGCGGCACGCCGGCTTCGACAAGGCGTCGGGCCAGCAGCATGCTCTTGCCGCAGAGATGCTCGCCATAGGCATCGTGGACTGGCGGTGGCTCGCGGCTCAGATCGAAGGCGGCCTGGACACGCGGCTGGAGAAGCATGTCGGCTGCCATATGGCGGAAGTGGTCGAACGTCTTGCCGCTGGTTCCGGCGTCGATGGACTGTTCCATATGCTGCAAAAGCGTTTGCCGTTGACGCAGGCGCGGGCCATCGACGCCGTCGGCTAGCTTCAGGACCGGAGTGCCGAGATCGCGGGAGATGCCGCCATAGGGTTTGCCATGCTCGGGCCGGAGGATGACGGGATCATAGCGGCTGCCCAGCCAGCCCGCGTGGTCTCCCGCTTGCAGGGTATTGTTGTCGACCAGTGGATACGGAATCTGCACTGCGCCCGGCAATCCCGCGGGCGGTCGCCGCAATTTGGCGACCACCGCGCCCAGGCAAGGCCAGTCCTGCCGGGAGCGCGGTTGGTTGACGGCCAGTTCCGGCGCCAGCGGGGGATGGCCGGTGACATTCCAGTACATCGCCTTGCCATGAGCAGTGCAGTGATGGTGCACCGAACGGACAATGGCCAGCCGCTGTGTCTGCTGGGCCAACAGCGGCATGTATTCCCCGATGCGGATGCCCGGCGTGGCCGTGGCAATGGCGCGATAGTCGCCGCGGATTTCACGCGGGGCGTTGGGCTTGGGATCCCAGGTTTCCAGATGGCTCATGCCGCCCCAGCAGTACAGGACAATACACGACTTGGCTGGGCCAGGCACCTGTGCCGACTGCGAACGGGCTTGCGCCTGCTGACGCAGTCCAAGAAACGCCGGCAGAGATAAGCCGAACATTCCCCAGCCAACGCCCAGAAACGCACGACGGCTCCGTGTGGCCAAATGCGAGCAGGCAGGTTGCCTTCGGGTCATCGGACAACCCTTTCATTGCAGGTGAGAAACCGGCAGCGGCTTCGATCATAGCGCGGAGCAGAGGAACGTGTCAAGGATGCTTGGCCGGCATCTCCCTGGTCTTTGCCGATCGGCGTTCTTATAATTGTTCCTCAGTTGAATCCGCTTGAGGAAGCCGGCGTACCATCCATGCTCTGGCCTGCACGGAACCACCCCTGGAAGCTTCGCGCACACCGGCTTTGTGCCGTCCTGGCCTTGCTTTCCTACCTGGCCACCATTAGCGGTTTGCCATTCCCTACGGGCCAGGGGAAAGACCGAAGTAAGCCATTCCCGTGTCAGGACCACCCGTGCGGTTGCCACACGGCGGAGGAGTGCTGGCGGCATTGCTGCTGTTTCACCCCTGAAGAGAAATGGATCTGGGCCCAAGCCCATCACGTTGAACCGCCATCCTATGCCGAAGTGGCGCGGCCCAAAGGTTGGCAGACCGTTCGCCTACGGGACCAGGCCGAATGCGGAGGAACAGCGTGCCGCAACTGTTCCGTGTCTCCAGAAAAGCCGGCGGCCGGGACGGCAGCGAGTTGTTGTGCATCTCGATCGTTTTTTGCTTCTTGCACGCACACACCAACCCGCTGCTGCGACAAGCAGCAACCACCCACGAAAGACGGCCTACGCTGGACGCATGGCATAAGCCTGTTGCGTTGCCAGGGCCTCAGCACCTTGTGGGTAAGTGCCGGTGCTGTGCTGACGCCGCCTCCGGGACCAACCTGGAACGCTCCGACGAATCTCTCCGGCATTATCTGCGAGCGTGACGCTTCACCAGTTACCATTTCCCACACCCCGCTCCCACCGCCTCCCCGATTCGTTGCCATCTGAGGTTCCCGCGACCCAGCACAGATTCTGCCCCTGAGGACGCTCCGGAAGCGAAGCTCCGTCCCCTGGCGCGCCAGCGCCCGTCGCCGGAGCATGCGCCCGCGGTCAAACCCGGGGCCTCGCACCATCCAGGCTTCCGACAGTGCGTGGTGGATCTACCCTGTTCCTTCTTTTGGAAAGGAACTCGTCGTGTCCGGACGGCGTGCCTACTCCCTGATCGAACTCCTTGTGGTAATCGCGATCATCGCGGTGTTGATCGGCTTGTTGCTGCCGGCGGTGCAGAAGGTCCGTGAGACCGCCAATCGCATCAAGTGTGCCAACAATCTCAAGCAAATTGGCCTGGCCCTGGCGATGTACACCGAGAACAACAAGGGGTACTTTCCCTTGGACAGCGATCACGCCAGCGATTACGACAAGGCATGGGTCTTCACCCTCAAGCCGTACTTGGAAAACGTGGCCACGACGTTCATCTGTCCGGTCGATCCCAAGGCGGAGCAACGGCTGGTGTCACTTTCCTACGGGCCTCAAGGCACCAGCTATGTGCTCAACGAGTACCTCAATCAAGGCCGCGATGCCTGCGTGAGGATGCAATTCCTGACGGCAACGTCGCGGATGATCACCGTCTTTACCGGGTCCGATCAGCGCGGGGCGGGATGGAGTGATGATCATGTCCATACGCGCCAATGGTTTCGCACCCCCGACGATGGTTTAGCCTGGGTCCGCATGCTGGAAGGCATTCAACCTGACCGCTTCGCCGGAACCCTGGGAACCGACAAGGATCCCACCCACCATACCGCGGGTTACGCCAACTACCTGTATGCCGACGGCCACGTTGACGCGATCCCGGCGGCACAGGTCAAGCAATGGGCGGACACAGGGGAGAACTTTGCCAAACCGCCCCTGTAATTCATCTCATGAAATGTAACATCTCCAGAAGGAGTTCATCATGCTTCGCATGATCCCGCTTAACCGTTTGGGCATTCGCTTCGTTCGCCAAGTCCATCAATCCAGGAGAGCCCACCCGGCCCGGACACGATTGGCCGTGGAACTACTGGAAAGCCGGCTCGTCCTGGACCGCACCGTCCTCGATATGGTGCATGCCCACATCGAAGTGAATTATGCCAACGGAGCATGGACCATGGATGTGCTCGACGAAACCGACAACGTGGTCTATGCGCCGTCCGATGTGCTCTTGTACGTCAACGCCAACGCCCGCCACACGCAGCCGGCCGGCTGGACCTTTATCGGAGCCGGGGACGGCAATATGGATTGGCAGCTGCCGGAGGAAGAGGATCCCACGCTACTCACCGTTGCCCTGTCCACGGAAAACACCGCACCGGGAACGTTCGATATCTATCGTCCCAACGACCCCCGGATCACCCGCCCGGGCGAGTGGATGAAATTCGCCCTCCGCGACCTCCAGGGGCCGGGCGATATTTCCGCCTGGCAAGATGACCAAGGACCACCCTCGAACTGGTGGATCTCCAGTTACGACGGCGGCCGAACGCTGGACCCCGTCGTGTATATCGAGCCGGGCGGGCACATGCACCTCAACTGGGGCTTTACCGCCGCCGGCATATACCAGGCCACGTTTGAGGCCTCCGCGTTCCTGAACGGACATGGTCTGCCGTCCCGGAGCGACGACGTGACCTTCACGTTCGGCATCGAAGATACCGGCACGACTCCTCCTCCCGGTGCCAGGGCCAGGCCTCCATTTGACCAGGCGCTGAAGAACGCGGGGATTTCTCCAACGGGCTCCCTGGGTGCGTCACTCACCCCGAGCGAAACGATGGCCAAGCCGGCCGCAGAGGTGGTGCCGCTGCTCAATGGACAAAGCGTCGACCACTTCTTCACCCGCCTGACCGGCGTAAACTCCGGGTCGGACGTTCATGCACCAAAACAGCATGAGTCGCAGGCCCAGCGAATCGATGGGTTCACTCAAACCCTCGGCATGAAAGAATCCCTGACGATTTGACGCAGGGAACAGCCGCTGGCGTGGCCAAGTTATTCTCTGGCCACGCCAGCGGCGGTCCATCCAGGCACGGCCACTGCCGGAATGATCTCCTATGAGGCAATCGATCAGGGAATGCTTCCCGTTTGGCCATTGGCCGTATCGGCGGCTCCGGGGAGGGGAGTGTGCGACCACGTGCTGGGCGCGTACACTTCGCAGTTCGTCTGGGTGTAGCTCTCGAAATACGGTCGATGGCCGGTCAAGTCTGCTTCCACAACCCTGAAGATCACCGCATAGTCCACCTGATGGTCCAGACTCTCCCCCAGCCGTAATACCCAGGGAGTCAGGGCGTAGGTGCCGGGATAGACATACATCTTCGGGATCACTACCCGGAACCGATGCCGGCCGGGTTCGAGCGGCTCATGCAATCCTTCCCAGGTCGAGATGAAATGCTCCACGCTCATCCCCATGCTGTTTTGCAGGGCGAAGCCGATCTCGGGCTCGCTCAACCGCTGCGTACACAGGATCTCCAGCTCCACGACCAACGTATCGCCCATGAAGAACGTTTCGCACGGTTGGCCGGCCTCATTGCGCAGCGTAAACGAGGTGATCTGTGCGTACCGGCGGGGGCCCCAATGGGCAGCGCGCTGCAAGCTTCCTCCTGTGCTCTGTGAAACACTATTGACGTACCGTTCGATGCCGGCACGGGTCGGTCCATCGAACACGAGCACACCGTTCTCCAAGACGATCACCCGCTGACACAGAGTGCTGATCGCCGATAGGTTGTGGCTAACGAACAGCACCGTTAAGCCGGCCTTGGCGACGCTGCCCATTTTCTCCACACACTTCTTCTGAAAAGCTAAATCACCCACGGCCAAAACCTCATCCAGGAGGAGGGTTTCCGGCTCCAGATGGGCAGCCACAGCAAAGGCAAGCCGCACGTACATGCCGCTGGAGTACCGCTTCACGGGGGTGTCCAGAAACTTGCCAATCTCGGCAAAGTCCACGATGGCATCGAACTTCCGCTTGATCTCCCGGCGGCTCATGCCCAGGATGGCGCCGTTGAGGAAGATGTTCTCCCGGCCGGTCAGCTCCGCATGGAACCCGGTGCCGACTTCGAGCAAGCTAGAGATGCGGCCCCGGATCTCGATACGGCCGGCCGTGGGTTGCACAATCCGGCTAAAGATTTTCAGGAGCGTCGATTTCCCTGACCCATTTTGGCCAATGATGCCGATCACAATCCCCGGCTGGACTTCCAAGGAGACATCTTTTAGCGCCCAGATCATCTCCTCGGGATTCGCGCCGTTGACGATTGCCGGCGGGACCGCTCCCCAGCGCGACATGCGTTGCAGACGGCGCCACGGTTCTGCCGCGACGTCCATGATCGCTTCCCGCAAGGTGCGATCCGCTCGCTGCCGGGCTCCGATGTGGTAAAGCTTGCTCACATGGTCGGCGATCAAGATCGGTTTCATGGCTTGTCACCGGGGCAGGGGACTTCCAGAACTGGGCGATCGTGTAAGCCCCGGGCCAAGCCATGCCACCCGGCCATCGGCGGCGTCACGAGTATCCGTCCCGCCAGCAATTGTTCAGGCCTGGCCGGCTTCAACGTGCTTGACCAATTCGACGACCATCTCCCACGGCCGTCGAAGCGGTTCCGGCAGCTGCGGTTTCAATGCATCGAGATAGAAATGGGCCCGTTTCAAAACGTGGGCGCGCTGCGGAGGGGCACTATCGATGGAATCCATCACGTTATCGTAAACGTCGGCCAGCTTGCACGCCTTGACCTGCCAGGGGGCTTGGGCCAGTGCCGTGGCATAGGCTTGTTCGCGCGGTTCATCGGGAAGTCGCTTGTCTTTGGACAGGGCGGCCACCCATCTGGCCACATCCTCACCGAACCGTTCCGTGAGGTCGTCGAAGTCCGTGTCGGTATCTTCCACGGTATCGTGCAGCGCGGCGGCCATGAGTGCATGCGGATCGTCGATGCCGAAGACATGGCGGAGCACCAAGCAGACACGGAAGACATGGCTGACGTAGGGCGTTGCTCTGTCCTTCCGCAGCTTTCCTTGGTGGGCCCGCGCGGCAAACGCGATGGCTTCCAAGAGCGGCTGGATCGTCTTTGCCGCGGCCTCGGCCATGGGTCCGTTCCTCCGCGGGCTCACTGAAGGTAATACCGGGGATCCGGATCCGTGACTTTGACATCCTCGGGCGCGTTGACGATCAACATCGTAACGTATTCATCTCGATCCTTGCGCTGCCCGAACGTGATTCGACCCGTGACACTGACCCATTCCAGAGGCTTGATATGGGATAGACTGCCGCGGGCATGCGGATCCAGCTGGATCACCACGTTCAGAGGCCGCGCATCCGCGGCGCAGCAGGTAATCTTGAACCGAACCAGTGTAAAGGTGCGATCATTCCGGCCCGGCGAATATTGCCCGACGAGTCGAACAACCTTGCCTTCATAGAACTGCCGAGAGCCAGGCGTATACGCCGCACCTTGCAGCGTATTGAATTCAAGCGGGATCACATCATCCGCCCGGGTAAGCTCAATCTCTTCGGTCCTGGTGTCCGCCGGATGTACAACGGTCAATTTGATTTGGGTCTTCGATTTGCCCTTGAGCTTCGCAACGGCCTCTTCCACGGGAAGATCCTTGAGTGAGATCGTCTCGGGTTTATCGAGGGGTTTACCTGTCTCATCCTTTTCCCGCGTGACCTGTGTAATTGCATCACCAGCTTTGATTCCAGCCTTGGCTGCGGGGCCGTCGGCCACCACGGAAACCACCTCGACCCCATCGTGCCCGTTGGCCTTGGTAATCTGTAAACCGGTGTTTTCGACATACTTGCCGGCCGAAGTCGGATCGATGTCGTTCACACTGACCGAGATACCGGAAGCACTGAAACCTGCATTCGGCAGGTGCAGGAAGTAGAGCACAATCGGCAGCAAGAGGACAATGTAGCGCCCCGGATTCCACGCGTGCTCATGGCCGCAGTCGTGCCCGTGGCTGTGCTCATGGCTGTGCTCATGCTCATGCTCATGCTCGTGGTCGCAATCGTGTCCGTGCTCATGGGTGTGTTCTTCCTCATGGCTGTGGACATGGGTATGCCCATGCTCATGGCAATGGGTGTGTTCGTGGGCAGCAGTCGACGTGCCGGCGGTGCGCCACAAACCGACGGCACGCAAGGCAACCAGACCCAGTAGGACGAACCCGCTCCAGAGGATGTAGACGTGCAGGTATTCCGCGAGGATGAAGCGGAGGATGTTCTGGTAGTAGAGCATGACGGCCACGCCTCCCAGCAAGCCGCAAATGCCGATCGTGCACAGCTGCTCCATGTAATAGGTGCTGCGGTCATCGCTATGCGTATGCCCCATGGGAAGCTCCTTCAATGATACAGGCTCAATTGCCCCAGCCAGCTCGTGATCTGCTCGTGGTAGTTTTCCCACAGCTCATGGATGATGAGCGAATAAATCAACACCTGGAGGACTACCGCAGAGACAACCGTCCAGATGAGGCGCGGGCGAAATACCCGCGTATACATGGCGTACAACTTGAAGTCTAGCATCGGCCCGAGGACCAGGAAAGCTAACTTGGAGGCCGGCCGAACCGTGACGAAGCTGGCAGCGACAAAGGCGTCCGCCTGACTGCAAATGCACAGCACAATCGCCAGGCCCATCATGATGCCGATCGAAAAGATCGGGTAGCTGCGTGAAAGACCTTCCAGCTGATCTTTTAACAGGAGCCGGCCCAGGGCGGCGAGCAAGGCTCCGAGAATAAGAAACACCATCACATCCACGAAATCGTGCAAAGCGGTCTCGGTAATGTTGTTGATCCGTTGCCAAAAGGAGCGGCGCGGCCCTGCACCGTTGCCATTGTCGGGGTCTTCCACGAGATCCGTTTTGCCAGTGGGCACAGCCAAGGGAGTGAGAAGCTTCTCCGGCCCGTGCCTGCGGTACTGCCATTCCACGATCAAGCCGGTAACAAAGGCGACCAGATAGCCCACACTCACGCGCAGCCACATCATGCCGTCGCCGCCGATTTGATAGGTGAGGTTTCCCGCACTGTCGGTGAATTTCTCCATTCCCGTGAAGGCGACACGAGTGCTGAGCATGGTGACCACGTTGATGATCGGTCCGGCGAGGAGATAACAGACGCAGCAGCTGAGCGGCACGCCCTTGCGGAGCAGGCGGCGCACCACCACGAGGATGCCGCAGTCGCACATCGGCGAGGGAAGGCCCAGAAAGCCGCCGATGGCGATAGCCAAGATGCGGTTCCGCGGAATCAGCCGGGCGATTAATTTCTGGGGAAGCAGTTCTTCGACCACCCCGGCAATGACTGCGCCGAACACGATGAATGGTAGAGCTTCGTACAGGATGCTCGTGAAGGTGACGATAAAATTCTTGATTTGCTCTTCCACGGCGGTTGTGTCTTGAAGGATGAGGAAGTAGGCGAAGTTGGCAAAACCCCTTTATGTTACGAATCGGCGGTCCGATTCGTTCAGAATGCCGGCGGAGTGCGCCCAGATTCTCGCAAGTCAATCAGGATAGTGGTTCGCTCCGCCGGTTCCTTCCTACCATCTTACAAAGATCGGCTTGCCCAGCATAGCGTGCCATGCGGAACTAGCGACTGAGGGAATGGGGCAGGGGGTCACGTGGCCGCTACCGAGACGGCGTGACGGTTGGGAGTAGTGTCCGAAACCAAAGAGGCGAGAAGTCGGTGCATCAGCCCCAGCGCCTTGTTGGCCTCCTGCTCGGTGATGACCAGGGGAGGGGCGATCCGGAGCACTTTCCTGGCCAGCGGTCCGAGCAGATGGATGCCATCATCCCCATCGCCCCGATAACAGGCCAGAACGGCTGCGTTGGCCCATTCGGCCGCGCTGTGGCCGGCGTAATCCCTCATTTCCACGCCCCAAACCATGCCGCCGCGCTCGCCGCGGACCTGGCCAACGAAGGGTAACTCCTTCAGACGCAACAGGCCGGCCTCGATAACGGCAGAAGCCCGACGGCTTGCTCCAAGGACATCGTGAGCCGCGAATTCATCGAGCGTGGCCAGCACGGCCGCGCAACATAACGGATTGGCGCTCCAGGTATCCGAGCCTTCGCCATAGTCGAGGCTGGCGAAAAGGTCGGCTCGGCCGGCCGCTGCCGCCACCGGTACGCCGTTCCCGAGCCCTTTGCCCAAAACGACGATGTCCGGCTCCAGGCCGTAGGTTTCGTAAGCAAAGAAATTGCCGGTCCGTCCAAAGTTCGATTGCACTTCATCCAGGATAAACACGATATCCTGGGCTCGGCAAAAGCGTTCCAGCAGTTGCAAATATTCCTTGGGGGGATGGAACGAACCGCCGCCTCCCAGGTACGGCTCGGTGATGAGCACGCCGAGCCGGCGGCCAAACTGGTTGTACAACTGTTCCAGTTCGCGTTGGTAAGGAGAGGGATCAAAGGGCCGGTCGCGCATGCCGACGTCGGCACATTCTTCCATGGGAAAGCTGATGAAGCGAACACGCGGATCCCGATCATGGTCGGTCTCGCATCCCGTGACGGCTCCCGCCAAGCCTTTTTTGCCGTGGAAGCCGTGACGCGTGGCGAGGATCATTTCACGGGCCCGATCCCGTGCCAGGGCTGCCCAAAGAGCTTTTTGAATTGCTTCGGAACCGGAGGCGGCCCAGAATACTTGCTCCAGCCGCCGTCCACCGGGACGATCCTGAAGCAGCTCGATGAGACGGCGGCTGGCATCGATTTCGACGGCCGTGATCGCGTTGTACGCCGTCATCGGCAGGGCAGGGCGGAAGCCCGGAACATCGCGCTGCCCAGCGGCAGAATCTTTATGCTGTCCGTTGGGAGCATCGGACCAGCCCATGTAATCGCCGTAGCGCTTCAGCCAGGATGTGGGATTATGTCCCAGGTTGGCGACCAGCACGCCGGATGTGAAATCGCAGAGCCGCCGGCCTTCGGGCGTCCAGTGGTAGATGCCGGCACTGTGGGCGAGGACCGCCTGAGTCGGGGTGTAGGTGCGAAGGGCGCGTGGCTCGTAGCTGGCAACCAGATCACGGGTGGCGTCGGAGGACGGTTCGTGGGGATGATGCAAGGGAATAGTCATATCAATCAGGGCCTTTCAGAGAGGCGCGGGCAGAGAATGACTGGTTCAGCCTGCCCCGGGCTTCTCAGGACCAATTCTCCTTGGGATGAATTTACTTCCACCATGCTACCCGGTGTGCCGCTGGCGTGCCGCTCCAAAATGGCCTCCATCGCCTGCACCACGGCCACCGTATTGCGGTCTGCGGAGAGATCATTGTAAGCCAAGGCGCGCATTGCTTCCAAGCGCTCGGAGCGCTCAGCAGGGGGGCCACCAAATTCGACGAACGCCACCTCCTCAAAGAACCGGCGCAAGATTTCGATGCCGTAACCCCGCTGCGAGCGTTCGCCCCACGGTTCCAGAAAGGTGCCATTGTAGTGGTGGTTGGGAGTAATCTTCCATTCGCCCGGCGTCCGGCCTTCCACCGTGAGTTCCACGCCGCGCTTCCGCTGGTGCGCATTCCACACGCCGTTGTCGAAACGAAACTGCACTTCCTGCTCCACGTAGCCTGGGAAGTTGTCTGGGGTCACCCAGCTGGTGTGGATATCGAACGCGGCTTCCCGGCCATCGGGGTACGCATAAATCACTTGCAGTTGCACCGAATCCCACGTCGGACTATCGACCGGCCCAACCAGGCCGCGCTGCCCGGTCGCGTGAATCCGTGCCAACCGCCAATCCGGGCCGAAAGTAAAATCGATCAGCTTGATGTAGTGCACAGCGACGTAAGTGCCCGGGTTGCGGCCAGTGATCCACTCCGCGAACTGGCTGCCGCTGATCTGCTTCGGTTCGAGCAGGGAGCAATAGCCATTATTGACATGGCGCAATACGCGGTCGACAACATGCGTGCGGAGTTTCTTGTGGTCAGGGTCGGCCAGCTTGTGGTAAACGACCTTGGCCAGGACGCCGTGCTGCCGCGCCAGCGCTTGCAAGTCATTTAAATCCTGCAAGCGGAGGACCGAGGGCTTTTCGATGAGGACATGCTTGCCCGCTGTCAGGGCTTGTTTGGCGGCCTGAAAATGCCGGGTATCCGGCGTGGCGATGCAGACCACGTCAACGCCATGAGCCAAGAGCAGGGGAACGGCATCCGCCCCCGCAAAGCTGGCGAAGTCCGCTACGCGGCCGGCGGCCTGGCGTTGGTAATGCTGGGCGCGCGTGCCGGTTCGACTGGCGACCGCAGCCAAGCCAACGTCGACGAATCCAAAATCGCGGCGATACAGTCCCTCGGCATGAAGCTGCTCGAAGAGCGGCCGATACGTCTCTTCGAAGATCATTCCCAGGCCGATCATGCCGGCTCGTACGCAATGATGGTTCAGATTCACCGCGGTCCGCATGCACTCCATCTTAACAGGGACAGCTGTCGTAGCCAGCGATAAAGTGAACATCCTGTTCGTACTCGGACGTTGGTACGTCGCGACGTGGTGGAGCGCAGATGTATCAAGGTCAAGGGCAAAACCTTGCTCACGATCGGACAACAGGACGGGTCAGACGCACGTCG
>DATGIQ010000697.1:0-12524 GCA_035295665.1 Gemmataceae bacterium
CTTCCAAGGTTTCAGTCAATGTCCCAATCTGGTTGACCTTGATGAGCACGCTGTTGGCGATCCCGGCCGCAATCCCCCGGCGGAGGCGCTCGGGATTGGTCACAAACAGGTCGTCACCAATCAATTGGATACGCCGTCCCAATCGGGACGTCAGGCTTCGCCAACCGTCCCAGTCATCTTCGGCCAGGCCGTCCTCGATGCTGAGGATCGGATAACGATCCACCCACTTCTCGAGCAAATCAATCAGCGCCTCGGCGGAAAGTGCTGTTCCGGCTGTGATTCGCAAATGATAATGTCCGTCGCGGTAAAACTGTGTGCTAGCGACATCGATCGCGATGGCGGCTTGTTGACCCGGGGCATACCCGGCGCGCTCGATGGCTTCGACGACGATCCCCAATGCTTGCTCGTTGTCCTGGAGGCGGGGCCCGAACCCTCCCTCGTCACCCACCAGCACGCCCTCGAAGCCTCGCCTGATCAGCGTGGTGCTCACGGAACGGTAAATGTTCACGCTCATTTCGAGCGCTTCGAAAAACGAAGCCGCTCCGATGGGGAGCAGGAGAAAGTCCTGGAGATCCAGGTTACCCCCCGCGTGGAGACCGCCGCTGATGAGATTCACCATCGGCAGGGGTATCCGTGGACCGCGCGGTCCCCCGCGCGCAAACGAATGATCCAGGAGGGAGCCGAGGTAACGCCACAACGGCAGCTTCTGCCCGGTCGCCGCCGCATGGGCGCAGGCTAAGGAAACACCCAACAGGGCGTTGGCACCGAACCGGGACTTATTCGGAGTGCCGTCCAAGTCACAGAGCACGCGGTCAATGTGGGCTTGATCGGTAACGGCAAGCCCAAGCAAGTGGGGGGCGATGGATTCCTGGATGTTGGCCAAGGCCCGACGAACGCCTTTGCCACCAAAATGCGCCAGTTCGCCGTCGCGGAGTTCAACCGCTTCGTGCCGGCCGGTGCTGGCGCCCGCAGGAACCAGGGCTCGCCCCCAAGCGCCGTCCTGGCAATGCACTTCCACTTCTACGGTTGGATTCCCGCGGCTATCGAGAACCTGTCGGGCATGAATGCGTTGGATAGATTGCGCACGAGCCACGGATGCCTCCGCATGCAGATGGCGTGTCAAGAACCGTTCAAGCAAGTTTCGCATAAGCCCAGCACAGTTTCCCAGTTGGCCGGCCGCTCCCAAAGAAGGCGTCGGCCCAGGCGCCGGACCGCCTCCCGCTTGGACTCCTCCGGCAAGTAATCGACCGGGCTGGTGCCATCGATTCGGGCCATGATGCATGCGGCCATGTGCTCAATGGCTTCTCTTTGCAGCTGTTCCAGCGACCGAAAGCCAATCACTTGTTCGTAGCCCCGCCAGAAGGCGCGCGTCAATTCGAAGTACCGCTCCTGGACCGGAAAGAACTTGATCGCCTTGAGCATCAGGTGACTCAGGAAAAAGCCGAGGTCCATCGTTGGGTCGCCGAAGTGGGCGGTTTCATAATCCACGAGGGTGAAACCTTGCGCGTGCGTCAAGATATTTTTCGGACTAAAATCACCGTGGCACAGAGCTAGCTTTCGGGTTCGCAGACGATTCACAATCGGCTCGATTGCTTCTGCAACCTCCGGCCGGCGTTCCTGGATCCGAAGATAAAAGGGTTCAATCCGCAGCTGCTCAAAGACATGGTGATCTGCGAAGCGTTCAACCAGGCTGGGTGTGCGCGCGGTGCATTCATGCATCTGTCCCAGGATCTTCCCAGCTCGCTCTGCGACCTCCAGATCGACCTGGCCAGCAAGGAGTGTCTCCTTCCACACCTGGGACGGCTGCGGTGCATGGCTCATGGCGAAGACAAAATTGGCGCGATCGCTGACGAGGATTTCCGGTACGATCGGTGCGGGAAGCAAGGCGTGCAGAAGCTCCATGACTTCCTGCTCGCGATAGATCCGCTCAATATCACTGATCCAGGTATCGCGGGTTCGTAGCTGGGGGCGGGATTGTTTGAGCACGAACGTGAGGCCCGTTGTCACGACCCGCAGTACAAGATTGGAAACACCCCAGCCCAACGGCTCAACCCGAGCTGGTCCGGCGTCAATCCATCCTTGATGCCGCAGATAATCCAGGGCATTGTCAGCAGTCAACTCCAGCATGGGAAATCGTTCTCGTTTCGCGGCGGGCCGGCGAACCACGGCGAAACGGTCGCCATGTCAATTCGTAATCCCCTTCGTGATCGCCATGAAAACGTCTTCCAAATCGATTTCCTCTTCCCGAAGCATTTTCAAGTGGAAGCCATTCTTGACCAGGGTCTCCGCGATGAAGCTGCCATCATTCGCGCCATCGTCCAGCGTGACCCGCATCGTATCGCCATCCTTGAGCTCGACCTTGAGGACGTTCTGCAACCCTTCCAGGTGATCTTTCGCAGCACTGATCCTCCCATCCGTAACGGCCACGTCCAACACCACGTGCTGCCGTACACGCCGAATCGCCGATTCGACATCGCCGTCAAAGAGCAATTTGCCGCGCTCGATGATGCCGATTTTGTTACAGATGTCCGCTAGCTCGGGAAGGATATGGCTGGAGACGAGAATGGTTTTTCCCATGTTGCGCAGCTCCTTGAGCAGGCCGCGCATCTCGATGCGGGCCCGCGGATCCAGACCGCTGGCCGGCTCGTCCAAAAGCAAGACCTGCGGTTCGTGGAGCAGGACCCTGGCCAGGCCGAGGCGTTGCGTCATGCCGCGGGACAAGCTGGTCACCAGGGCATCGCGCTTGTATCCGAGGTCCACCAGGTCGAGCACCTGATCGCACTTCTTGCGCCGTTCCGGTCCCTTGATGCGATACGCGGCCGCAAAGAATTCCAGATACTCGATGACCTTCATGTCGTCGTAAACGCCGAAGAAGTCGGGCATGTAGCCAATCAGGCGTCGAATCTCCTTGGCGCCATTGTAAATCGAATGGCCACATACGGACGCCTCTCCCCACGTGGGATTCAGCAGCGTGGCCAGGATGCGCATCGTCGTGGTCTTGCCGGCACCGTTGGGTCCGATGAAGCCGTAAACGTCGCCACGCTCCAATTTGATCGTCAGCCGATTCAGAGCGTAGAGGTCGCCATACATCTTCGTGAGATCACGTGTTTCGATCATGTTCGCTCAGGGAAAATAGTTCGAGGTTGGTAGTTCATCGTTGGAAGCCCGAGAGCCTCCCTCACGCCCCGGGGATTAGTTGGCAGTCCGGATCGGGATGATCATGCGAACAAACGTCTCCTGTGTCAGCGTGCCCGAAAGCGGCGGACGGGCCTGACCCATGGCCGGCATCGATCCGAGCCACAGCCGGGTCGGCGCGGCGCCGCCGGCGGTCAATGTCTCGGCCGCTCCTTCCTGGCGGGGAATGCGGCCAAACAAGACTACTTCATCTTTGTGCCGAAGCCGCCAACTCTGGTCGAGAAACCGCAGCGCGTTGTTGCGCTGGGCCTTGCGGTCAAATTGGTGGAAGAGTAGCCCTTTCACCACCGTTATCGTGGCGTCGGCCGGTGTCGTGGCATAGGGAAGCCGGGAAGCCGCCGCGTTGCGGCGGTACTGGGCCGGGACATCTTCGAGCCACTGCTCCATGCTCATTGCCTCTCTGCCGGCCGCATGAATGTTGGCTACGGTGACCGAGCCATCGGGCACCAGGCGGCCCAGCGAATACCATTTGGCATCCCCGCCGATACCGGTGTAAATCACCACATCTTCCAGATCCACCGGCAGCCGGCTCGTGATCTTGCCGGACAGCAGCGACGATTCCTTGGAGCGTTGCAAATCGGCACTGATGATCGGCTGGGCCCGATCCAATGGAGCTTGCCAGGATGCGGCAAACGACTTGGTGGACCAAACCTGAATCGGGACTCCGACCAAGCCATTCGCGTCTGGCAGATATTCGTAAGCCCGGCGGAACAGGCCCTGAGACTGCGCCCGGCCCGTACCGCCGTAGCTCATCTCCGGCCGAGCCATCCAGCTCAGAACCACCGAGGCGTTGGCGCCACTGCTCGCAGCAGTCGTGACCCATTCAGAGGAGGCCGGCTCCAGGCCAATGGTGTAGTGCTGGATGCGCGGACTGAAGATCGTAAACCACGTGTTGCCGACGAGCTGCTGTGTGTGCAGATCGACGTCCAGCAGGTCAACCTTGTTCACGCGCTGATCATTGCCTTTGAGCCAGTAAGCGGTGAAGTAAGCCGCCACGCTGATCGTGATCACCACGGTAGGGAAGGTGATCCAGGTCAGCTCGAGCCGCTTGAGGACTTTCTTGAGAAAGAAATAGTCGAGCGGTCCGACCACAAGGATGTAAAGCAAAATAAACAGTGCGACCCAGCCAAACGAGATGACCGGCACATCCTCGAAATCTTCGAGATTCATTTGCAATTGGCTGGCCCGGTCGAAGCCTTGCTGCTCGCCGTAGCGGTAGCCCGGTCGTTGGTTGCTCGGTTGGGGCGGCAGCCGCGGTGCGGTTTCGTCGAGGAGCTTCAGCCAAAATTCCTTGCGCGCCCCCGCGGCCCATTGTGCAAAGGGCGATTGCTGATCGAGATCCAGGGCCACGACGGTAACGCGCCCCAAACCATAAGCGCCCCGCTGAATCACGCGCGTGCCGTCCTGCTCTTCCAAGAGGGTTTCCGTCTCCCGGCCGGGTTTCGGTTTGAGATCCGCGAGGATAATCGGCGCCTTGGCATTCGCTGGGCTCTCCAAGGCGGAATACTGGGCACCGCTCCACTTGGCGACGCTCCGAACACGCGGCAGCCGCAGGGCGCCGTCAATCGAAACGGGGAGCATGGCCTGGATCACGTCGAGCTTGGAGACGAGGTCCTGGTTGCGGCCCACGGAGAGGAGGAGCCGCCCGCCGCGCCGCACCCACTCGGCGAGCGCCTCTTTGCGGCCTTCTCGTTCGTTGAGAAGAGAGGTCACAAAATCCCGGTTGCCCGTGGACAAGATCAACAGGTCAACCGCATCGTAGGCAAACCAGCGGTTGGGCAACATCCGGATATCGTCGATCTGCAAGAGACGGCGGGGGTTGTTTTCCCGGGGCATGGGACTGTCCTCGGCGTCGGCTTTGGACGCCGGGTTCAGAGCCGTCCGCAACCCCGGTAGATTGGCGCCCAGCGCCAAATAGAGCTGCTGGTCCAGCTGCAAGGCCAGGAATTGCGCCTCCTTGGTGGCGACGATTCGGTCATCGATACGTACCCGCGCCGTGACCTCGCTGGTCGCGCTTCCCGGCTTGGTGAAGCCAAGGACGGTTTCCTGGTCATTGGGTCCCAGCTGCGGCAGAGGAATGGTGTAGTGGTTCGGTACATCGTCGCTATCGACCGATTCGATGATGACCTCGCCCCGCGGCGTTCCCTCCGGGCCGGCCATGACCGTCACATAAACCGGGGCCCAGAAGCCCGACTTGAACTCAGCAATTGGTGCACTCGAGCCGAAACCGACCTGGATCGACTCGATGCGGATTTGGATTCGAGGTTGAGCCTTGCCGGCCGCGGCCTGGAACAGGAGAAGGCCGGCCGCCATGCATGCCAAGGCGAGATTACGCATAGGGGATCCGATGGTCTAGTCAGAATGCCTAAGGTTTTTCTGCTTGATCGCACACACAAGGAGTCTTCCGGCAACCGGGGCAGCCGTGGCCATATTTGGCCTGAATGGCGGCATCGAGATCGACGCCCACGATGTTGGCCATCGTGGCTAACCAGGCCAGCACGTCGGCGAACTCCTCGGCCTGGGACTTGGCATCGCCGCCGCGCAGCGCCGCCGCCAACTCGCCGACCTCTTCCATGAACCACATGAACGTTCCTTCAACCCCACGGCGGCGATCCTTCTGATCATATGTATCCCGAATCAGTTGCTGTAGTTGCTCCAGGGAAAAGGTCATTCTATTCCCTATTCGATATTATTGGTTGTGAATTTCGATTTCAGAAATCAAGAATTTGGTGTAGTTTTTCCCATTCGCTCGATTTGTTCTGGCCGAGGAGCGCTTGCTGGAGGAACTCGCGCGCCTCGGCGTCCCGCACATCGATTTCTAGGGCCTCCCGGGCATACCGCTCCGCTTCGCGGTGCCGTCCCGCGTCCAGGAGCATCTTGGCCAACCGCTTTCGCTGGTCGAGATCATCGGCGTCGGTCGCGACCAGTTTTTCCAGCATGCTGATCTGCTTAGCCTTATCGCCAGCTTGAGCGTAAACGCGGACCAGCTCGATCATCCATTTACTCTCATACGGTTCCTTGCGATGGGCCAGTTCGTAGATATCGGCTGCCTTGGTGAAATCTCGGGCCTCAAAATAGAGCTTCCCAAGCGATTGTAACACCTTCGGCTCCGGAGTCTGCCGATCCAGGGCCGCTTCCAGCAGTGTGCGGACCGCCTCATCTTCACCGGCATCCTGTAGGAGGCGCGCCTTAACATAGGACGCCAGCGGATGGGCAGCTTTCTTGGCCAGCACCGCGTCCGCCAGCTTGCGCGCCTCCTTTCGATCCTGGCGAATCAGATACTGCTCCGCAAGACGTGCCGCCACGTCCAGGTTGTCTGGTTCCGCCTCGTGCGCTCTCTGCAATTGGCTGTAGGTCATGCGCTTGGTGATGGGTCCGCTTGCCATTTCGCTTACCGTTTCCTCCAAAAAGGCCCGATACCCATCTTCAAAGCTCTTCTTGTCGACATGGCATACCTGGGAAATGGCGGAAGCCGTGTTGCGACCATCGCGGTACGCGCTCAGGAGTTGGCTCACTGCCGTCGGACCGTACTTGGTGGTCAAATACTCCACGTAAAGCTGGCCTTGGCAATAGGCCATCTGCCAGTCCAGCGGCGATTGGGGCCGGATGAAGCCCAGATCGATCTTGTCCAAATCCATCAAATCATTCGTTGCCACCCGTTCGCGGAGGAGCTGATTCCAAAGCTGCGGACGGGGAAAGCCCTCGTTGGTCACGGCCAGTCCTTCGGTCAGCCAGTGGGGAACCTGGAAGCGCGTTTGTTCAAGATTGAAAATATGGACCAGCTCATGGCGGAGAACCCGTGCCCAGTTGAAAGGCCTGCGGATCCCTTTGCCGTACGGCGAGGCCATGGCGATCACCCGGCCGGTGCAGGCTCCGACCGTGTGCAGATCGGGCAAGGCAATCGTTCGGCCACTGAACATTTCATGACTATCGAACACTTCGATCAGAATCGGTCCGGGGAGACGGTAGCCAAACCGTTCTGCCAGTTGCGCGTAGATGTCTTCGAGATACGGAGCCATGTAGCGGGCCAGGCGGCGATCGGTCTGGGGATCGTAGCGGAGCTGAAAATGTTCCGTGCGGAGCGTGTCGTATTTTTCCAGATGCTGGAGCACCTTCAGACTATTGGCCACCCGGACATTGAACTCGTCCGCCTTGAACGCTTTCGTAAGCATGTCCAGGGCTTCTTTTTCTCTTCCCAGCCGCATGTACAACAGGCCAAGGCTGTTGCGCGGCCCAGGCAATTCGGGCCGAAGGTCGAGCGCCTTTTTGTAATATCTCTCGGCGGCATCGAATTGGCGGCGTTCTTCCAGCCGTTCGGCCAGCTCGTCGTAAAAGACGCCTGGCTTCGGATCCTGGCGTTCCACTTCTTGCTCGAGCTGCTCGAACCCGCGCGAATCCCGGCGGAGATAAAGGCAGCAGGCACTCCGGCCAAGGGTGCTCTCCTGCCGGGGATTGATCGTGCGGGCGTGGTCCAAGAGGCGCGTAGCCGCGTCCAGGTCGCCGACCATAAAGGAAATATCGGCGCGCAAGCGAAGCGCTTCGGGCAAGTTGGGATTGATCTGAAGCGCCCGTTCCGCGAAGCGTTCGGCGTCCTTGACCTCGTATTTTTGCAATGCGGCGATCCCCTTACCGACCAATGCTTCCGCGGCATTGGGGTTGATGGCGAGCGCTTTGTCAAATGCGTCCAGGGCCTCACCGCGGTTATATTTTTCCAGGAGCAGCATGCCCGCCTGGAATTCGGCCGGCCAAAAGTCTTTCTCGTTCTTCAGGGCATCGCCGTACACATCGTTGAGAATGATCCGAAACTGATCCGAAAGATTGTGCCAGCGCGCGTTTTCCGTGCCCGCCAGGCCAACGAGGAGAAGCTCTTCGGGATCCTTGATGTCATCTTCTTTGTCGCTGCGCTCGGTGTAGGTGCGCACAAACCAGCGAAATTCGCTATCGGCCAGTTTGAAATCGGCGCGATCGCGGGCCACTTGACCACGGATCCAGCGCGCGAGGAATTGCCCAGGCTTCAAGGCCAAGGCCTTGTCAGCCGCCTGCCCGGCGTCGGCCCAGCGGCCACGCAGGTAAAGCAACTCGGCCCGGCGGGCATGAAGCTCGGCGCTATCCAGATGTTGGGCGAGGGCGGCATCGAGGACTTCAAGGGCCCGATCATATTCTCCCTGACTCTGCAGGGTTCGGCTCAACCCGATGCTCGCCGACGGTTTTTGCTGATCCTCCCTGGCCAGCGCCTCATACAGGGTGCGGGCCTCCTGGTAGTTGCCATGCAACCAGCGCTGGCGAGCTTCCTTCAGGCTTGGGCCGTCCGCCCGGGCCAGGGAAATGGACAGGATGAGGAGCACAGCGGCGTAGAGATTCTTCATCACGACCGTCCGGCAGAGGGTGGAAAATCTCCCGCCGTTTACGTTAGCGAGGGCCAGAAGAAAACGCAAGGAAGCTCGCCGCGGAGCCCCGATTCAGCTCCGGCAAAAACATTTGACAGCGTCCCCGAGGTGACCTAGGGTTTGAGCAACGGCGAAGGATGCATGCGGCAATCAAGACTTTGACAAGGCCGCGATTGTGACTTAGGTTTCTTGACACGGTGACGGATGCCCGCAACACACAGGAGTTTCCCTCCTGGGTGAAGGCGGAAAACGATGGGCATTATGACTGTTCATCTTCGATAACGGCAAACCCGTCGCAAGGCGGGGACGCAAAGCCATGGGCCCCACGTGGGTCGCCAGGCTACCGAAAAGAGTGAGCGGATTCCATCGGCCCTGTGGGACCCGTCCTCGGCTATTTACGCGCTCGGGTCCTCTTTGGTTGTCCCGTGGATCAGAGAGAAGAACACCCATGCGTCGCCTACGCCAACATATCCAGCAATTCTCGAATCCGGAATTTCATTTCCGACCTCAGGGAAGACTCCTCACGCACACCCACGAACGGAACGCGCGAGCGGCTCGGTCAACCGGGCACATCGGCTGGTGTGCACCCGTAGAAGCGAACGCATAAGTATTGATTCCGTCCAGCAGGCTACCTCGCGAAGGAAACAGAGAATGAGCATCCGTGTAATCTTCAAAAATCTGTTGCACAAGTCGGCCCCCCGCTCCTCGTCCCGCTCTGTTCGCCGGCAGTCCAATCTCCAACTGGAGGCCCTGGAGACACGGCTGGTGCCCTACAGTATCTCGGGCGATGCTTGGCCCAGTCCTCAGCTGATCACCCTGAGCTTCATGCCCGACGGTACGAATATGGGCGGCGTCCAGAGCAACCTGTTCGCCACTTTCAACGCCAAATTTGGCACGCCGTCGGTCTGGCAGAACCAGTTCCTCAAAGCTGCCCAAGTGTGGGCGCAGCAGACGAACATTAACTTCGCCGTTGTTCCCGACAGCGGTGCGGATGTGGGCTCGGGCAACTATCAGCAGGGTGATCCGAGCATGGGCGACATCCGCATCGGCGCTTTCAATTTCGGCAGCAGCACCTTGGCGATGGCGTATATGCCGCCGCCGGCGGACAACTATTCCCTGGCGGGCGACATCGCCTTCGATTCGGGGCAGGTCTTCAACATCAACCAAACCTTCGATCTCTTTACCGTGGCGGCGCATGAGATCGGCCATTCGCTCGGACTGTACGAAAGCAGCCTCACCAGCGCTGTGATGTACCAAACGTATTTGTCGAAGTTCACGGCCCTGGGCAGCGACGATATCTCTGGCATCCGCTCCATTTACGGTGGGGCGCGTTCCTACGATGCCTTCGGCGGCACCAACAACAGCCTCGCCAACGCCACGAATTTGACCGGCCTTATCGATTCGAACTCGACCGTCTTGGAGACCGGCCTCGATATCACGAACACGTCGCAGAAGGAATACTTCACGATCACTGCTCCGGCCACGACGACCGGCACCATGACGGTCAGCGTTCAGAGCAGCGGCTTGAGCTTGCTGTCCCCGAGCCTCACGGTTTACAACTCCAGTCAGACCCAGGTTGGCTATGTATCGGGTGCAGGTCAATACGGCACCACTTTGACCCTCAACATCACCGGTGTGACCCCAGGCCAGCAGTTCTACGTCAAGGTGGGCGGAGCCGACACGACGGCGTTCAGCACCGGGCACTACGCCTTGACGTTTGCCTTTGCCGGCATCGCCCCGCAGCCGGTGCCCCTGCCGAACACACAGGTGCTCAACGGTAGCCCCATTAGCGGCAGCGGCGGCCAAGCCATGAATCGACTTCTTGTCCAAGGGGCAGTGGCTCAAGAAGGTAACAATTCCCAGGGCAACAATTCCCAGGGCAACAATTCCCAAGCCGGCCCTGCATCGGGCGGAGATGCAGGCGATGTCCTGCAGAGTGCTGCCGGGCAATTCGATTTCATGGAGCCCGGCAGTCCGAACCAGATGTTTGTGGCCCAGGCCTACCAGGACCTGCTCGACCGGCCGGTTGATTCCTCGGGGCTGCAATCGTGGAGCGGGGCTCTCGACGCCGGCACTCTCACCCGCAACCAGGTCGTACAGGGAATCGAGAACAGCTTGGAGGGCCGGACCCTCGCCGTCAACAATGCGTATCAACAGATCCTCGGCCGACAAGCCGACACGAATGGCCTGAACAACTTTGTGCAGTTCCTTCAGAATGGCGGCACGTTGCAACAACTCAACGCCATTTTGGCCAGCAGCCCGGAATTCCAGAATGATGCCCAGGCTCAGAACACCACGACCGGGCTGACCACGGCGAATGAGAAAACGGTCGATTTCCTGTTCCAAAAAGTTCTGGACCGCACCGCCGATTCCAGCGGTCTGGCTAGCTTTAGCACCGCCCTCGACAATGGCACCACGCCCTTGATGGTGGCCTCAGCAGTGGTCTTCAGTGCGGAGGCCGACGCCGATCTTGTGAATGGTTTCTATACGAGGTTTTTGAAGCGTTCGGCGGACAGTGCCGGCCTCCAACAGTTCACACAAGCGCTTGGCAATGGCGGCGATGTTGAGGCCGTCGTGGCGGGGATCGTGGGCTCGAACGAATACTTCGGGCTGACCCAGGCTCCCTCCCAATCGTGAAACAAGAGATGGAGTGACGAGGCAGTGGTTGCCTCCCTCCGGCGAAATTCGGGAAGCTTTAACGTAGGAGTGATGTTCTAGCGTAGGGCTGTTCATCTTCGATAACGGCAAACCCGTCGCAAGGCGGGGACGCAAAGCCATGGGCCCCACGTGGGTCGCCAGGCTACCGAAAAGACTGAGCGGATTCCATTTCCTTGTGGGACCCGTCCTGGTCTTTCTCCATGTCCGGGTCCTCTTCAGCAATCGGATAGCTTCGAAGGAAGAGAACCCATGCACAGTCTCAAACGGCAACTCAGAATCTTCCTCCAACGAGAGGATGGCCCGACAACATTCGAATACGCAGTGATGCTGGCCCTGATCGTTTCGGTCTGCGTCAGTGCGGTAACCAGTCTGGGCACCAAGACGACCCAACCGTTACCAACGGTAAGCAACGCCCTCAAAGCCGGCAGTTCGTAAGCACGGCCGTAGCCGACGGTTTGCCCCCCGACCCTTGCTCTGTAAAGGAACAGCGAATGAGATTCCCGTTCTCGTTGACGAACTTCTTTCATAGGTCCCCCCGCCCCCGACATCGTGCACCGGCACGGCGGCCCTCTCTCCATTTGGAGGCGCTGGAAACACGTCTGGTGCCGTACAACGTTTCCGGATATGCCTGGCCCCATCCGCAGCTCGTGACGCTGAGTTTTGTGCCGGACGGTACCAACCTGGGTGGAGTCAACAGCAATCTCTTCGCCGCCTTCGACGCCAAGTTCGGCTCGACGGCTACGTGGCAGAACCAGATCCTCAAGGCGGCGCAGGTATGGGCCCAGCAGACCAACCTCAACTTCAGTCTCGTCCCCGACAGCGGGGCCGATATTGGCTCGGGGAATTATCAGCAAGGGGATCCCGGATTCGGCGATATTCGCATCGGCGGCTTCAATTTCAACAGCAGCAGCCTGGCGATGGCCTATTTGCCGCCGTCGATCAACAATTATTCTGTTGCCGGCGACATCGCCTTCAATACCGGCCAGACATTCAACATCGGCTCGACGTATGATCTGTTCACCGTGGCCACGCATGAGATTGGCCACGCACTCGGCTTGCTCCACAGCGATACGGCCGGAGCAGTCATGTATGCGACGTACAGCACCAAGATGACCGGGCTCAGCCTGGACGACACGGCAGCGATCCGAAACGTTTACAGCAACAACAACCCGCGTTCGGCAGATGCATTCTACGCCAGCATGTCCAATGGCAGCTTCTCGGCGGCTGCGGATATCACGTCGCAGATTAACGCGACGTCACAGACCGCCCAGTTGACCAATTTGG
>DATGIQ010000698.1:0-19767 GCA_035295665.1 Gemmataceae bacterium
TGGATCGACCGGGATTGAGATGGGCCGGATCGAAATCATACCAGCCGGTGTATTGTCGGTAGATGCCATGGACCGCCCATTCGACGCGGCCATAGCTCGGCGTCAAATAGGGGAGCTTGGCCAGCTCTTCCGGAAGACGTACCTGGCTACGGATCTCCTCCAGCGACAAGCCTTTGTCGATCCCCTGAACCGTTGCGTCGTGGACGTAGCGGATCGCTTTCGCATAATTTGCCAACGTCGTATCGATCTCCGCGCAACCGTGGACTGGCAGGCCATGAGAGCCAACGAGGTGCATGGGTTTGAACGTACGCATTCGCTCCAGCGACTCGGCCCATTCGGTCACCGGCCGTACTGGCTTCATGGGACTGGAGAGCATGGGAAAGCTGGGATAGAAAAGATCACCGGGTAAAAGGACTTTTTCTTGAGGCAGCCAGACCATGAGGTGATCGACCGTTTCTCCCTGCGTGTGATAAAGCTCGAAACGGACGCCTCCTTCTTCCAATTCGTATTTCTCGTCGAAAAGGATGTCAGGAGCGACATAGCCGATGATGGGTGGCCCGGGGAAGTAGCGGTCGGGCGCCAAGCTCAAGGCACGCTCTGCTGGCGGCAGCGTCGCCCCGAACTGCGTGGCGTTGACCCGTCGGTTGTGCATGGTCAAGAGCTTGTACCTGGCCATTTCTTGCAAGAAGTTTCTCTGGGCGATGATGTGGGTTGTCTCCCCTTTGAGCGCCTTGGCCCCGTTTACGTGGTCGCCGTGATGGTGCGTGTAAATGATCGTGCTCACCGGCAGGGAACTGATACCCCGAAAGGCGTCCAACGTCAGCCGGGCAGCATGCGGACTTTCCGTCGTGTCAACGACCACCACGCTTCGGTCCGTGCGAATGTAAATGACGTTGGCCAAGGCGTACCCGGTGGCGCAGTAAACTCGGTCGGTGATTTTCAACAATTCGGGCTTGTCGCTGCGGATCTGGCCCAGGGCTGCCGTCGACGTTAATTCCCAAAAGAGCAGTCCCAGCGTGAGCCGAGCGGTTCGTGACATGGTCGTTCTCTCCAAGCACAATCGAGCAAAGAAGTAAGCACGATAACTCTAGCAAATCCGCCGCAGCGAAGTCAAAATCTGCAATTCATGATTCGGTTGGTTCTGTTCGTTTAGCGGTGGTTCGCGGAACCGCGCGGAGCGCATCCGCACGCGGTTCTGCGAACCACCGCTAATCGGACAGCATGAACGGGGCCGTGTACATGATCCTTGTTTTTCAGCCCACAAGGCTTGCCGAGTTACGTACTTGGTATATATCTACAGCGTATATAGAAACCGTACCTCATCCGTTGGCGGCGTCACTGGGCGGCGAGCAAGCGGCAGAGGAAGGAGGAATCGGTATGGGCCGGTGGTTCGGGTATGTCTGTGTTCTCTTGACTGGAGTGATGGGTTGCTGGCTGGCTGGGCCTGCCGGGGCGGAGGAGAAAACCCCTGCGGAGCGCGGCCGGGAGATCATGTTCTATCGGTCTCTGAACCCGCCCACCTGGCCCATGAAAGCCTACGAGAATGTGTGGAAGCAGTGGGGCATCCCGGAAAAGCCGGCGAATTATGCCGAAGCGCTCATGGAACGCTACGGGCTCCATCCGGCCCCGTTCGACAACAAGGGGCATCCGATGGGATTACTGGAGGCTCAGGGCTTGTTGGGCAAAGGGATCGTCAATAACTGTCTCCTGTGCCACGCCGGTCGCGTCGCAGGGCAAACGATCATTGGCTTGGGAAATGCCTCGATCGATCTGCAATCGCTCTTTGATGAAATGAGCCGTGCCAGTGGCTTCAACCGCGAGCTCCCCTTCCGGTCGAGCTACGTCCGCGGCACGATCGATCCAGTCAATCCGCTGACCTGGATGCTGCAATTCCGCGATGCTGAACTCGAGGTCATCAAGCCAGTCCAGCTCTCTTTTAGCCGTGATCTGTGTAGCGATCCGCCCGCCTGGTGGCTGATCAAGAAAAAGAAAACCCGCGACTGGACCGGCGGCATTGATGCCCGATCGACCCGGTTGGACATGGTGAACCTATTCACGCCGCTCAACAGCGGGTCCTACATCAAGAAGCAAGAAGGGGCCTTCGCTGATATTTCAGCGTACCTGCTCACGATCGAAGCACCCAAATATCCCTTCCCGATTGACGACCAAAAGGTGGCACTCGGTCGAAAAGTCTTCACCGAAACCTGTGCCCGTTGTCATGGCACGTACGGTCCCGACGGATCGTATCCTAACAAGATCATTCCGCTCGATGAGATTGGCACCGACCGCGCCTTGGCCGAGAGTCTCAAGCCGGAACTCACCGAGCGCTTGAACCAGAGTTGGTTGGCGCGCGAGATGGGGCCCGAGGGCAAACCATACAAGCTCCACGACCATCAAGCCTACCAAGCCCCGCCGCTGGATGGCATCTGGGCTACGGCTCCGTACTTCCACAATTCTTCGGTCCCGACTATCTATCACGTGCTCAATTCCAAGGCCCGGCCGAAGGCTTTCACGCGCTCCTATCGGACGGAAAAGGAAGATTACGATTCGGTCAAACTCGGTTGGAAGATCACGGTCTTGAGCAGTCCCGCCGATGCGAGTCTGCCCGGATGGGAGCAGCGCAAGATTTACGACACCACGCTGCCGGGCCGGGGAAATGGCGGGCACACGTTTGGCGATGACTTAAGCGAAGACGAACGCATGGCCGTGATCGAATATCTGAAAACCCTATAACCTTTTGCGCTCCGCCCCCGGCGACTCGCCGAGCGGCCGGGGGACGGCCTTGGGACGACCGGCGAATGTCCATCAAGCATGCCCTTCTGGGCCTTCTTGCCGACGGCCCGTTGCACGGCTATGAGCTAAAAACGGCCTACGATGAAAACCTGGTGCCGGCGAGCCAGCTGAACTATGGCCAGGTTTACACGACGCTGGAGCGGCTCGGACGGGACGGTCTGGTGGCCCATGAGATCGTAAGTCAGACCGAGCGGCCAGACAAGAAGGTCTATGCCCTGACGGACGAAGGCCGAAAGGAGCTGCACGCTTGGCTCGATAGCCCTTCGCGGCTCGATCTGGACCTCCGCAACGAAACGTTTCTCAAGCTCATTTTGGCCCGCCGGCTTTCGGATGCCAACCCGCTCGAGGTCTTGGCAGTCGAACGACAGTCCTGTTTTGCGCGTCTCCACGAAGTCAGCCAAACCAAGACCCGGGCCCAGCGAGAAGGGGCGTCCGTCCAAACCCTACTCCTGTTGGACTTGGCCATCCTGCGTCTGGAGGCGTTTCTGAAGTGGTTGGATCGCTGCGAAGAGGTTTTGAAAAAGGAGTGTAACGAGTGAGTGACCCGAGCCCGGCCGCGGTTGAAGTGCGCGGTCTGACGAAAGTGTTCGGCACCGGCCTCGCTCAGGTCGAGGCGCTCCGGGGTATCGAATTGCGGTTGGCACCAGGGGAATTCGTGGCCGTCACAGGTCCATCCGGCTCGGGAAAGAGTACGCTCCTTCATCTCATCGGTGGGTTGGATGTTCCCACGGCGGGCAAGATTTGGATCGGCGGGGACGAACTGGGATCCCTGGATGATGACCAGCTCACTCGACTCCGGCGGCGGCGTCTCGGATTCATTTTCCAGGCGTTCAATCTCCTGGACACACTCAGCGCCGTCGAAAACGTGGCGCTCCCGTTGCTCATCGATGGCTTGGCCGAACGCGAAGCCCAGCAGCGCGCCCGTGCCGCATTGGAGTGGGTCGATTTGTCGATGCGAAAAAACCATGTCCCCGGACAGCTCTCCGGCGGTGAGCAACAGCGTGTGGCCATCGCACGGGCCCTGGTGACCCACCCTTTGCTGCTCCTCGCCGACGAACCGACGGGTAATCTGGATACGGCGAACAGCGATCAAGTCATGATGCTGCTGCGCACTTTGGTGGACGAGCGCGGTCAGACGATTCTGATGGTGACGCATAATGTTCGCCATGCCGCCCTGGCCGATCGGCTCCTACGGCTGCGTGATGGCCGAATCGTCGAGCAGCAGTCGCTGCCTCGCAGCCGGTCGGTGGAGAAGGTCCTTGAGGACTTGGAATCCCTTTCCTGACGCATGGCTCTCCCCATGTATGCCGAGCTGTTGCTCGTCTCTCCCCGAATGCGTAGACTGAATTGCCGTATCCGTAGGCGTTCCATCTGAGAAGAGGGGCCATGTCGTCATACATCGAAGCAACCGCCGGCTGGCTCAGGCGAAACGTGGCCTGGTCGAATAGCCGCGAGTCCTGGGAGGAACGGATCGGTCTGGTGCCGATCCTGGGCGGTGCAGCTGCCCTGCTTTGGTTTAGGAGTCGGCTGAGCCTTCCCCAAGAACTCCTCCTGTGGGGGTTGCTCCTGGTTGCCCTGGCGGTGCTGCTACGCCGCGGCTGGCTTCGGCTCCTGGGGCCAATGCTCTTCTATGATCTGGTCCGCGTCGCCCGCCGGCCCCGATATTATTTGCTCCGCTGCCTGTACGCCGTGATTTTGGCGTTGCTTCTCGGCTGGGTATATCTCCTTTGGTACCTCGATACCAACACGGGGCGAATGCGTCCCGACCAGGTAGCCCGTTTCGCCGAGACCTTCTTTTACACGTTCATGACCGTGCAATTCCTTGTCGTGGTCGTGCTGACTCCCGCCTACACGGCCGGCGCCATTGCCGAGGAGAAGGACCGCAAGACACTGGAATTCCTCCTGGCTACCGATCTGCGCAATCGGGAAATCGTTCTGAGCAAACTCGTCTCGCGCATCGCCAACATCACGCTCCTGGTCCTCGCCGGGCTGCCCATCCTGAGCTTCCTTCAGTTCCTCGGAGGCGTCGACCCCAATTTGGTTCTGGCGGGGTTTGCTGCCACCGGCATGACCCTGCTCAGTCTGGCTGGCCTCAGCATCTTGAACTCCGCCGTGACCAAGCGTCCCCGCGATGCAATTGCCCTGACGTACCTGGGAGCCGCAGCGTACCTCATTCTGTCCGGGGCGAGCTGGTTACTGCTGCTGCCGAGCGGTGCTTCGACCGTGACCTGGACTCTTCCCTGGCTCGGCACCGTGGGGATCGCTGATTTTGCCCGCACCGTCAGCATCGGCAATATTGTGGCCGTTTGCATCCGGCTCTCCATCGCCGTGGGCATGGGCAAGAACTTGGCCGACAACCTGCCCGCGGTGGTGCGCGATTATGCCTTGTTCCACGGCAGCGTAGCGCTGATTTGCACCGGCTGGGCCGTGCTGCGCTTGCGTGCCTTGGCGCTCAAGCAGTCGTATGGAAAAGCGCAAAAGATGCCGTGGCGAACCCGCTTCTGGGGCCGCCCGGCGATCGGTAACCGACCCATGCTGTGGAAGGAAGTGTTCATCGAATCGGGCCTCCACTTTAACTCCCTGGGCCGTATTCTTCTGAGCGTGCTGGTAATCGCCAGCTTCATTCCGGTGGTGTTTATCTTCGATGAATTCCTAAACGAAATGAGGCGACCTACCAGTGTTTTCCCAGGAAGGATGTATCAGACTGCTTGGGATATGCTGCACCGGTCCATGAATCTCTGGGTGCGCGTGCTCGGTAGCCTCGTGGCTTGTCTCATGCTGTTGGCCGTGGCGGCACGAGCGTCGAGCAGCATCAGCAATGAACGCGATCGGCAAACGCTCGATGCCCTGTTAACCAGTCCGCTGGAGAGCAACACGATCCTGTTCTCCAAATGGGTCGGCAACATCCTGAGCGTACGCTGGGCGTGGTTATGGCTCGGCACGATCTATGCCCTGGCGGTATTTACCGGTGGCCTTCATCCGCTGGCGGTGCCGTTACTCCTTGGGGCCTGGCTTGTCTACGCCTTCATGGTCTCCGGCATCGGCCTGTGGTTCTCCATGGTCAGTCGGACAACGCTGCGGGCGACCATCTGGACGTTGCTATGTACGGTCGGTGCAGCCGTAGGCCATTGGCTGTTGTGGATGTGTTGTATCCCTCTGTTCATTACCATGCGCGGCGAACCAACGGTTGTGAAATGGGTTCGCGATTTTCAGATCGGCTTCACTCCTCCGTCCGCACTCGGTTTTTCCTTCGCGTTTTGTACGCTCGATTTCGATTCGCGCGGGGCGGGGATGGAACGGACGTGGGAAGCCATTCTCTACGGTTTGCTCGGCACGGTTTGTTGGCTGGCCCTGAGTATCGCTCTTGCGTCCGCAGGCAGCACGCGCTTCCGCGTGCTCACGGGCCGGATGCCGTTTCGCCGTCCATCATCTGCCGCTCGGAGTCCCTAGCCGGGCTGCTTCGGATTTCCCATGCACGATCCTCATCTGCTCTTTGTGACCGGAAAATTGGCAGAGCCGGCATTACGGCGAACGCTGGCTGAGCTGGCCCCGCGTGCCGGGTTCGATTACAGCCTAGCCGTTCTGCCCATCACCGTGGCGGCCTTGGCGACCATCCCGTGGGTGGCGGCGCATTTAACCGTACCACCCGGTGTCGAGCGCATTTTGCTGCCGGGATTGTGTACCGGGGACCTGGAAGTGCTAACCCAGCAGGCCGGCGTTCCCGTCGAGCGCGGTCCACAGGATCTGCGAGATCTGCCGGAGTTCTTCGGCCACGCGGATGGCCGGAGTTCCAGCTACGGCAAACACGACATCGCCATCCTGGCGGAGATCAACCACGTACCGCGCCTGACCCTGGAGGCCACCCTTACCCGTGCCCGGGAATACGGCGCATCCGGAGCCGACATCATCGACTGCGGATGCGATCCGGGGCAGACCTGGGCTGGCATCGGCCAGGCGGTGCGCGCCCTCCGAGAGGAAGGCTTCCGGGTGTCGATCGACAGTTTCAATCCGCACGAGATCGAGTCGGCCATCAAGAGTGGCGCGGAACTCGTGCTCAGCGTCAATGGTACGAATCTCCATGCGGCCCGAGATTGGGGCTGCGAAGTGGTTGCTCTGCCGGACGAGCCGGCCACGTTGGGGGGGCTCGACCACACGATCGAGACATTGGACGGCTGGGGTGTCCCGTTCCGGATTGATCCGGTCCTGGAGCCGATCGGCTTCGGTTTTGCCGCTTCCCTGGATCGCTACTTCGAAGTCCGTCGACGTTATCCCGAGGCGGAACTATTGATGGGCATCGGCAACTTGACGGAGCTGACCGACGTCGATTCGGCCGGGGTCAATGTGGTTCTCTTGGGTTACTGCCAGGAGCTCGGCATCCGCAGTGTCTTGACCACCGAGGTCATCCCCTGGTGTCGCAGTGCGATCCAGGAGCTCGACCTGGCGCGCCGGTTGGTGTATCACGCTTGCCGGGAACATGTGCTGCCCAAACACCTGGAACCGGATCTCATCCTGCTTCGCGACCCCAAGCTCCGCGAACACGGCGACCAGACCTTACAAGAGCTGGCTCGCCGCGTGACCGATCGGAACTTTCGTCTCTTTGCGGAACGCGGCCAGCTCCACGTCATCAACGGCTCGCAATACATTCAGGGGCAGGATCCCTTTGCCCTGTTCAAGCAAATGGCGGAGCACCAAGCGATCGATCCGTCCCATGCGTTTTACCTGGGCTACGAGATGGCCAAGGCGGTTACCGCATTGACACTGGGCAAAAACTATGTGCAAGACCAGGCCCTTCGCTGGGGATTTCTGACCGTGGCGGAACCGAGCCATCGCGGTAAAATAGCAAATACCGAGGATCCGGCTTCCGAGTGACCCGTGATGACTCCGGTTGGGCAGCAGCATAGAGATCGGACAGCAGTTGCGCTGCCCACGGTGCGCGCAGGACGGATGAATCGGCAGGACTTCTTGCCCTGCGTAGAGGAGCTCAGGCCGGCGCCGAAGCCCGAGGATTGCTGGCTGCGCCTGGCGGGCCTGCCGCACGTGCTCTTCCTCGACAGCGCCCTGCGGCATCCCACGCTCGGCCGCTACTCGTTCCTTACCGCTGATCCTTTTGATTGGCTTCAGGCGCGCGGACCAAGCACGGCGGTTTCGAGCGAACGCCAGGTTCGAGAGCCGGCGAATCCCTTCACCGTGCTGGCAGAATGTCTGGACCGCTATCGTACAGAGCCACTGCCAGGGTTGCCTCCCTTTCAAGGCGGTGTGGCTGGGCTGTGGGGCTACGACTTGTGTCACCATCTGGAGCGTCTGCCCAGACCCCTCCGGGACGAATTCCAGGTTCCGGACCTGGCGGTTGGCTTTTACGACTGGGTCCTGGCCTTCGATCACGCGGCGGATCGGACCTGGCTAATCTCCACCGGCTTTCCCGAGCTGGATCCAAGCCGACGAGAGCGGCGTGCCCGGCGGCGAATCCGCGAAATCTTGGAACGGCTACGCGCTGCCCCGCCCGCCATCCGGCACAAGACGGCAGAACGGCCAATCGACCTGGCCGACCAGTGGCCAATCGCCGGTTGCCCGGGTTTGCGGAGTACGTTTTCCCGTGAGAGCTACGTGGCCGCGGTTGGACGGGTGCTTGCATACATCCATGCGGGGGATTGCTTTCAGGTCAATTTGGCCCAGCGGCTTCTCTACCCGGCGGACGAACCCTCTGTGGAGTTGTACGTTCGGCTGCGCGCGTGCAACCCCGCCCCGTTTGCCGGTTACTTCGATCTCGGCGAATTCACCCTGGCCAGCGCCTCCCCCGAGCGATTTCTCCGCGTTGAGCAGGGCGAGGTGGAGACGCGGCCCATCAAGGGCACGCGGCCGCGCGGAGCCACTCCAGCCGAGGATCAGGAGCGTATCGAGGAGCTTCAGCAAAGTGCCAAGGACCGGGCGGAGAACATCATGATCGTTGATTTACTCCGCAACGATCTTGGCCGTGTTTGTCGTTACGGCTCGGTGCGTGTCCCTGCGGTTTGCCGGGTGGAATCATATCCGTTCGTTCATCATCTCGTGTCGGAGGTCCGCGGCCGGCTGTGGCCGGGGCTGGGTCCTGTGGACTTGCTGCGGGCGGCCTTCCCGGGCGGTTCAGTCACGGGGGCCCCAAAAATTCGGGCGATGGAAATCATTGCCGAGCTCGAGCCAACCGTGCGTGGTCCATACTGTGGCAGCCTCGGCTACATCGGTTTCGATGGTGCGATGGACAGCAACATTCTCATCCGAACGCTGACCGTGGGCCGCGGTTGGATCCAGTTTCCCGTGGGCGGCGGTATCGTCGCGGATTCGGTGCCCCTTCGGGAATACGATGAGACCTGGCACAAAGCGGAAGGTCTGTTGAGGGCATTCCGGTGATCCTGGAAGGCATTGTCAGCACGGTTTCGCCGGAGGGCATCGTCAACATCGCCCCCATGGGGCCACAGGTCGAGCCATCGATGCAACGGTTTCTTCTGCGGCCGTTCCGGACCGCACAAACCTACCGCAATCTGAAGGCGCATGGCGAAGGCGTGTTGCACGTGACCGATGACGCGCTATTGCTGGCGAAGGCTGCGCTCGGAGCGATCAAACCGCCGCCGGCCACGTTTGTCGCACGGTGCGTTCGGGGCGTCGTATTGCGGGATAGCTGCCGCTATTACGAGTTTCGTGTCACGTCCCTGGATGACCGCGAAGACCGAGCACGGATCGACGCGGAGGTCGTTCACTCGGGACGGTTGCGCGACTTCTTTGGCTGGAATCGAGCTAAGCATGCTGTGGTCGAGGCCGCCATTCTGGCAACGCGCACCGATTTTCTGCCGCTTGATGAGATTGAGGCGGAGTATCGAAAGTTGGCGGTCCTGATCGATAAGACCGGCGGCGACGACGAGCACCAAGCCTTTGTGTTACTACGCGAACACGTGGCCCGCGTTGCCCAACAGCGCCTTTCGCGGCAACCCGCTGAACCAACGTGAAGGGAAGGAGATCATCATGCCGGCCCGCTTGGAGATCCGCACCATCGAATCGATGCCGTTCGCGGAAAACACGTATGTGGTTTGGCTGCCTCCGCGGAAAGAGGCGTTGGTTATCGATCCGGGCTTGGAGCCCGAATTGATCCTCGACTGTTTGCAAAATGAGGGAGTGACGGCGGCGGCGATATTGAACACGCATGGCCACGGCGACCACATTGGGGGGAACGCCATCCTCAAGGAGGCTTTCCCTCACGCGCCCTTGATCATTGGCGTCAACGAAGCGCCCTTGCTCACCGATCCCAACGCCAATCTCAGCGCTCCCTTCGGCGTCCCGATTACCAGTCCCCGGGCCGACCAACTGGTCCGTGAGGGCGATGTGGTGGAGGCGGCCGGCATTCGTCTGGAGGTCCTGGATATTCCGGGGCACTCGCCCGGCCACATCGTGTATGTCTATCGAGATTCGCCATGCCTGGTCTTTGGTGGCGATGTGTTGTTTCGCGAAAGCATCGGCCGTTCCGATTTCCCCAACGGCAACGGCCCGCTGCTCCTGCAAGGGATTCGCACGAAGCTGTTCGCACTCCCTCCGGACACCGTTGTCTACCCCGGTCACGGCCCGGTCACCACTGTCGAATACGAGAAACGCCACAATCCTTTCGTTGGCGAGTCCTGATCGAGGAAACGTCGGCAGCGAACAAACGCGAACCAAAGGGTGTGAGGCACTTTGATTGTAGAATTCCAGACACCTTTGGATTCGTGTTTCCTGGCCAGTCTTCCGTCAACGAGCGCGCTCGAGATGTTTCGCCAGGTCCATCGTCTGCGCCTGTTGCCACACATCAACCGTGCCGATGGGCAACCAAAAACTGGCTTGGACAACCGAGACCGGCTGTCGGGCTGCCAAGTCGCTGACATAATCGGTGATCTCGTATTCGCCGCGTGCCGAAAGTTTCGGCTCGGTATCGAAGACCTCGCGAGGAAAGAGATAGGCGCCGGTATTCGCCAGTTGCCGGCCATCGAGGTCGGGTTTCTCGACCAGGCGTTCCAGGGTGCCATCGGGACGCACGAAAGCAATACCGAAGCGGCGTGGCTCATCCACAGGATGCACGAGCACACCGGCAGGACAACCGGCCAAGGCAGCCAGATCCCGCGCCCCATAAAGATCATCGCCGTTCATGGCCAGGAACCGATCCGAACGGATGTGCTCGCGGCAAGACCGCAGCGCGTCGGCGGTGCCGCGCGGCACCGTCTGGTGAATCGTTAGCCAGTGATCGAAATGCTTCTGCTGGCGGAGATACGCTTCGATTTGGTCGGCCAGGTAGTGCACCACCACGAGGACGCGATCCACCGTGGGGGGCAGGGCTCCGAGGGTCCAGTCGAGAAGGGGACGGCCACGGACCGGCAGGAGCGGTTTTGGAGTCTGTAGGGTGTGCGGGCGTAAGCGGGTACCCAATCCAGCAGCGAGTATGACGCCATCCATCGCTTGTGCTATTCTCCCTTCACCTTTAAATTGTGCGGGTCGTGTCAGTCCGCGCGCTGACCAGGTTATTCCCGCCTTCACGGATTTAATGAAGCTCGCGGCTTTGCCAGGACGAAGATAGCTCCGAGCTTGCCGTAGACGGCTCGAGCTGCCACGGTTTTGTATCATCCCTGTTTCACCCTCGCAGTCCCCTGCGGCGGGGAAGGGGAAACGGAAGAAAGATGCCGCAATCCCGGTGGCGGCGTGAGCCAGCGAGTCTCCTTCCTGCAAGCTATGGACCACGGGCGTAGAAGCCAGGGTCGGACCAACAACCGTAGCACGCGATTCACGCCTCGTCGACAGGGTGCGCCCCGGAATCGGATGCCGGGGAGAGGCCAGGCGTACACTGCCCAAAGGGGCACTATTTAGGAAAGGTACGGAAACCGATGAGTCGGCCATTTGCGATTTTGCTGGCCCTCGGCCTTTTGGGGGTTACGGAGGGCTGCCATCACACGCACGGGGTTTGCGATTGTGATCCGGGGCCGATTGGGTACGAAGGACCGCCGCCCCCCCTGGCCACGGCCCTGCCACCGCTACGGCCCGAGCCGGCACCTGTGGCTCCCAAACCTGCTGAGAATATTCCCGCTCCGACGCCGGCCCCGTCACCGAAATGAGTGTGCCCGAATTTCCGCTTGCGTCAGAGTATTTCTTCCACAGGGGAATGCTCTGCCGCGAGCGGGAACCATGTCTGCTCCCGGCAACTTTGAATGTTACGGACAAACGCCGCACATCCTATCCCTTTGCTCTCCAGTCTCTCTCGACCTATGCTTCGGTAGGCCACCTGTAGAGATTCTACGCTCGCCCCGCTCGGAATGCGTCCCGCCAGACCATCCCGCAGGATCGGTCGGGCCGCCGGTGAGGAGTATGCAATCATCATGATGCGGTCCAGGCACGAGAGAGATACCCGGCGCGAAACTCTTAGCGCGACTGCGGGCAGGCAAAGTAAACATTCGGCTGGCCATCTCCGCAAAGTGGGCAGTTATCCCAATGCCAAGGGATTGACCCCTGCCGCCCGCGACTTCCTGGATCGCCTCCTCGAACAACAGCTCTTGAACTCCGATTCGGTCGTCCAGTTTCTGGAACGGATGCGCGATGGGCTGAGCCAGTATGCCGAGGTGGAATCGCTCGGACAAGCCTTGGTGGAGGCCGGCCTTCTGACAGCCTACCAGCTGGATCGCATCCTGGCCGGCACGACGCACGGCCTGATCCTCGGCAATCACCGTGTCCTGGACCGTCTGGGAGCGGGGGCCATGGGGGTGGTTTTCCTCGCGGAGCACATGCTCCTGAAGCGCCAGGTCGCCATCAAAGTATTGCCCATGGACGATGAGTGTCCGCCAGCCTTGTGGGAGCGTTTTTGTTCCGAGATGCGCGTGCTGGCCACTCTGCACCATCCCAACGTAGTCATGGCCTTCGACGCCGGGCAAGTGCCCGTGGCGGGGTCCAGAATGCCGACCCTGCTCTATCTGGCGATGGAGCTCGTATCAGGCGGCGATCTGGAGCAATATGTGCAGGACCACGGCCCGGTAGCCATCCCTCAGGCCTGTGAATGGATCCGGCAAGCGGCCTGTGGTTTGCAGGAGGCTCATGATCACCATCTGATCCATCGCGATGTCAAGCCCTCCAATCTCTTGCTCAGCGCCCAGAACCAGGTCAAGGTAACCGATTTCGGTTTGGTCCGACAATTTAGCAGCCGCCTGACATCACACCACAACCTGCTGGGGACGCTCGACTACATGGCTCCCGAACAGAGCTGCGATCCCTCGCTGGTCGATGGGCGAGCGGATATTTACGGCCTGGGAGCCACGCTGTTCTGGTTGCTGACCGGCGAGCTTCCCTACCCGCCGGCACACAGCCTGCGCGAAGCCTTGCGGTCCATCCAAAGCGGTAAACCGCGGCACGTCAAGAGTCTGCGTGCGGAGGTGCCCGCCGAACTTGATGCACTGATCGACCGCATGCTTCAATTGGATCCAGCCCAACGGCCGGCCCTCCCGCTGAACATCATGAACGAATTGCTCCCCTTCACCACGAACGGGCGCAGCCGGCCGACGATTGCAGAGGCAACCGAGCCGGACGCGCAGCCAGCGGAACCGGTTGCCGACGCGGAACCGGCAACGGCGTCCTCCGCGGGCCTCAAGCGTGTGCTCGTCGTCGATGACGAGGCCCCGGTGCGTCTGTTGGCTCGGGCTACCTTGGAAACCTCCGACCTCATGTGCAGCGAGGCCGCCGACGGCGCTACCGCACTGGCCATCCTTCAGAAGCAAGACTACGATCTGATCCTGCTCGATCTGAATTTGCCCGACATGGACGGCTCCGCATTGTGCCGGCAACTGCGCGAGTCGCCGCACCAGCCCTACCTCAAGATCATCGTCGTTTCTGGCCGGGGCGATCTTAACCAGCTTTCCGTGGTCCTCCCCCTTGGAGCCGATGACTATATTGCCAAGCCGTTCGGTGTCCGTCAGCTCCGCGCCCGCGTGGAGCATGCGCTGCGGCTGAAGGAGGCGCAAGAACAGGCCGACGCGCTGGCGCAACACCTTGCGCTGACCAACCGCCAGCTCGAAAGCAGTCTTGCGGCCCGCGCCAGCGATCTCCGCCAGGCGGAAGATGCATTGCTCTTCGCCATGGCCAAGATGGCCGAGTCGAGAGATGGAGAAACCTCCGGGCACCTCCGCCGCCTCCAACGCTATTGCCGTTGCTTGGCGGAGCGCGTGGCCGAAGAGTCGAGCTGGGAGGGAATGATTAACAGTTCCTTCCTGGATCAACTGGAGCGGTGCGTGCTTTTGCATGATATTGGCAAGATAGGTCTGCCGGAGAATATCCTGCTCAAGCCGGGCGCCCTCACCGATACCGAGCGGAGCCTGATGGAAACTCACACCATCATCGGCGACAGCATCTTGGAGGCCCTGGGCCAAGAATATGGGGCGTCGCTGGTATTTCTCCGAATGGCCTCGGCCATCGTGCGCCATCACCATGAACGATACGATGGCAACGGCTATCCCGATAAACTGGCCGGGGAAGCGATCCCCGCGTCCGCGCGCCTGGTGGCCGTCGCGGATGTCTACGATGCCCTGCGCCGCCAGCGCTCCCACAAGCCGGCCCTTGACCACGCCGAAGCAGTTCGGACGATGCTGGAGAAATCCCCCGGACAATTCGACCCCGCCGTTCTGAGAGCTTTTGAAGCGCGCCAGCAAGAGTTTGAACGCATCTATCGCGATGTCCCCACGTGAGCTTGACGGGATCGGTTCGATTCCGTATGGAGCGCCCCACACCTACTTTGCATTTTCGTAGTCCAGAGTCCGCGAGGCGACGGCTCCCGGAGACGCGTGCGTCTGCAACGGGATGCCACGCCAACGATGGATGCTAGCGGAGATGAGGATGATGGATAGTCTGCGGGGCGCGCGAAACCTAGAAAAGCATACTTTTGTTTCAGGCACGCCCGCTTCGTGGTCGATAACAACCAAGCGAGCGGCTGTCTTTGGCCGCGGCGGATCGGGTTCGGCAAGCGGGGAGTCGAAGAGAACCCTTTCCGAGGAGAGACGCCCATCGGCTCACGGACACGTTGAGAAGAGAACCGGTCAGAAGTTCGGCACCGGAACCGGTCGAAACCGGAACCGGACGGAACCGTACGGCTTCTTACGCTTGTCCCATCGGGCGCGCTTGGCAGGTCTTCGGACCACAGGAAGCGGGGGAAGCTGCGGGGATTTCGGCTTCGCCTGTGGGGGTTGCGATGAACGATGATCGTCTCTCCACCTCTCTTCGATAGCCCGATGTTTCGGGGGCTTGATTCCTCGGTCACGCCGGTATCCAGGGCGTACGGTCACGGCACGAGCCGCTGGCTGCAAGTCCCAGATACCGCAGCCACGGGGGCAATCCGGCGGCGCTTGCCAAACATCAGGGAGGAGTCCATGGTGACGCGCTTGGAGGTAGATGTCCAGCAGCTCTGGCACGACTACCGTGCACATCCGACCGTTGAGCTCCGGAACCAGCTCGTGGAGCATTATTTGCCGCTGGTGAAATACAATGCGGAGCGCATCTGGTCGCGCTTACCTGAAGGAGTCGATCTCGATGATCTGATCAGTGCCGGCGTTTTTGGTCTCATGGATGCCATTGAAGCCTTCGATTTGGAACGGGGGGTGAAATTCGAAACCTATTGTGTGCCACGTATCCGCGGTGCGATGCTGGATGAGCTACGCACCATGGATTGGGTACCTCGCTTGGTGCGGAGTAAGGCCAGCAAACTGGAAGAAGCCCGCCGAACCTTGGAGGCGGAGCATGGCCGGCCGCCCCATCCGGAAGAGATGGCGACCAAGCTGGGCATTTCGCTCGAAGAGCTTCATAAACTCATGGGTGATGCCACAGCAGTAAGCTTGGTGAGCCTTAACAAGAAGTGGTACGAAACCGACAGTTACAAGGATGTGCGAGAAATCGACATTCTTGAAGATAAGAAAGCCGAAGATCCCACGCATCGGTTGCAGAACCGTGATCTGATGCGGCTGGTGACCCGCGGCCTCAATCGCAACGAGCGCCTCATCATCATCCTCTACTACTATGAGGACATGACGATGAAGGAGATTGGCGCGACCCTGGACCTGAGCGAGTCGCGCGTTAGCCAGATGCATTCCAGCATTGTCGCCCGACTCCAGGCACAACTCGCCAAACGACAGCCCGAATTCTGCAATTGAGCATCGTCCAAGGTGGAAGCGGTCCCGGAGCCTCTTCGGGCTCGCTTCCACCTTCGATCCCTGCTGCTTTCTTTCCTCCTCGCTATAATAGCGCTCAGACGAAACCGTGTGACGGCCGGCGGGGAGGGAGAAGGGATGCAACCTTCTGTGAATTCGGGAACTACTCAAGCGCCCGCTCCCGGTACGCCAACAACGCCCCGCGTGCTGATCGCGGATGATAACCCCCAAGGCGTCGAACTTCTCGAAGCGTACCTGAGCGCCAGCGACTACGAGATCGCCACCGCCTCAGATGGCGACGAAACCCTTCGCAAAGTCAAGCAATGGCATCCGGATTTGATCCTCCTGGACATCATGATGCCCAAGATCAGCGGGTTCGAGGTCTGTAAACGGCTGCGTGCGGATCCGGCCACGCAGGACATCGCCGTGCTCATGATCACGGCGCTTGACCAGCCCAGCGATATCGAACGCGCCGTCGAAGCGGGCACCGACGATTTCCTGACGAAACCGATCAACAAGTCGGAACTTTTGCTCCGCGTCCGCTCCGTCCTGAAGAGCCGGATGAACAAGCGCGAGCTCGACCGCGCCTTGGCATACATTGAAGCCGTGGAGCGTGGGGAACGATGAGGAAATGGGTCCCCGCGCGATCCGGAAGACCGTTTTCAGCTCCCATCCCTCCAGCTCAGTAGTGAAGTATCCTTATGACCGCGCGTATCATCTTGCGGCCTCGCCGGGCCCGTCCTTTCTTCGGCCACCATCCGTGGGTTTACGCGGGCGCCATCGCTGATGTAATCGGTGAGCCGGCCGATGGGGAGGTTGTGGATCTTTATTCCCACGCCGGCAATTTCGTGGCCCGCGGGCTTTATAATAGCCGAAGCAAAATCCGCGTCCGTTTGTATACCTGGTCCGCCGAAGTCGCTCTCGATGCCGCGTTCTTTCGGCAGCGCTTGGAGCGTGCGTTCCGGCTACGGCACGAAGTTCTCGGCCGCGCCGGTCCCGGTCGGGCGTGCCGCATGGTGTTCAGCGAGGGGGATGGCCTTTCGGGGCTTACGGTTGACCAATACGATCGCTGGCTGGTCGTCCAATTCACGGCGCTGGGCATGGCCCAGCGGAGCGACGTACTGATTCCCTTGCTGGTCGAGCTGTTACAGCCAGAAGGGATCTACCTGCGCACCGAGCGCGGCATCGGCCAACTGGAAGGCCTGGAACTGCGCGACGGTCCCCTTTGGGGGCAAGTGCCCAGCGAACCGGTCCCGATTGACGAAGACGGGATCCGCTTCCTTGTCCATCTTGGCGAGGGGCAAAAGACCGGGTTTTATCTCGACCAGCATGCCAATCGCTGCGCTGTGAGTCGCTTCGCTGCCGGACGGCGCGTGCTGGATGCATTTTGTTACACCGGCGGCTTCGGACTGCACGCCGCCAAGGCGGGGGCCCAGGCGGTGGTGGGCGTCGATGGCTCGGCAGCGGCTGTCGAGTTGGCCCAGGCCAATCGCCGACTGAATGGATTCGAATCCCTGTCGTTTGTGCACGCCAACGTGTTCGATTGTTTACAGGCTCTCGAAGGAGCCGGCGAACGATTCGGGCTCATCGTACTCGACCCGCCAAAATTCGCGCGGGCGCGGAATGCCGTGGAAGAAGCCCTGCGTGGTTATCGGCGCTTGCAGAGCCTGGCACTTCGTCTTTTGGAATCCGAGGCAATCTTGGTAACATGTTGTTGTTCCGGACTCATCACCACGCTCATGCTGGAGGATTTGTTGGCGCAGCTGGCAGTCGAGGAGGGGCGGGAGATCCAAATTCTCCAGCGCCGGGGCCAGGCCTCCGATCACCCAGTCTCGGTCAGCTGTCCGGAAACAAACTACCTAAAGTGCTTGATCAGCCGCGTCACGTAGCAGGGTCCATGCCGGCAACAGGCACGGGTGAAACCGGCGTCCGGCAGGGAAGGTATTCCCAGCAGCGCCCAAGGGACACAACGGGCGCCTCGAATCGTTTACTTTTTGGAGGTTGGCATTTCCATGCTTATTCTACGCCGATCGCACGTGGGATGGATCGCGGTTGCCTTGCTGGCGTCGGCTTGGCCAGTCCGGGCTGCGGATGTCGATCCGTACCTGCCTGACGACACCGAGGTCGTGCTCACCGTCAACACCAAGCAACTTCTTGATTCGCCCCTTGTCAAGAAGCATTTTGAGCAACAACTGCGCGAACTCCTCAAGAGCAACGACGAAATCAGCAGTGTCTTTACCACCTTGGGCTTCGATCCATTCAAGGATCTGGCGAGCATTACCGGTGCCATGTCGATGGTCGGGAACGACGCCAAGGGGTTGCTGATCGCGCACGGCCAATTCGACAAGGCGAAATTCGAGGCCAAGGCAGAAGAAGTGGCCAAGAGCATGGGCGATGTTCTGAAGATCCATAAAGAAGGGGAACGCAAGGTTTACGAAGTGAAACACGATCCAGCGGAGAAGCCCCATTTTGTGGGGCTGGTGGATGCATCGACGATTGTCGCAAGCACCGAAAAGCCCTATGTGTTGGACGCCCTGGCCAAGAGCAACAGCAAGAAGAGCACCGCTCCCAAGAAGGCGATTCAGGAACTCATCGAAAAGGTCGACGGCAAACAAAGCGTATGGTTCGCCGCCACTGCACAAGCGTTTCTGAAGGGCGACCTTTCGGGTGACGAGAGGGCCAAAAAAAACCTGGAAAAGATCAACAATCTCTCCGCCGGCGTCACGGTAAACACGGGTGTGAAGGTGGGTCTGACCATCGCGACCAAGACTCCAGCCAACGCCAAAGAGCTGGCCGACGAAATCAAGGAGGGGCTGAGCCAGGTCAAAGGTCTCCTGGCCCTGATGGCTGACCAGGACAAGCGGCTCGCTCCCCTGGTGGACGTCATCACCAATCTCCGCACGAATACGGATGGGAACACGATTGCGGTCCAAGGCGACGTGAGCGCGGAGGTGATCGAGAAAGCGCTGAAAAAGAACTGAAATAGTAGAGGCGGATTCCGAAAAGGTCCGGGAAGATCTACTGCCACGGCAGTAGATCTTCCCGGACCTGCTGTGTCCTCAGAGGGATTCTCATTTCTTGCCGGGCGCCGCGGCGGGCGGTTTTGCGGGAAGACGGGGCGGCTCGCGGAGGTTTTCCAGCTCGGGCGGCAAGGGTTGGTTCCGCAGGTTGGCCTTGTTGTATTCCATGGCCCGGCTGATCTCCACGCGCAGCTCCGGCTGGTTGAGTAGGAATTGGATCTGCGGCGGCATAGCTTTCGGCTTATCGGTCAACAATTCCTGAAACAGTGCGATCGATTCGGCGGTGCGATCTTGCCGCGCCAGGACAATCGCATGCCCCAAGCGGCCCAGCGTCCGGTACGCCGGAACCCTGGCCGGGTTCTCGATCAGCTTCCTGAAGAATTCATCCGCGTCCTCCAGCCGATTCTCCTTGAGGTAGAAGAGCGCCAGCTCCCGGTTGTGACGAATGCCCAGATCCCGGCGGTCTCGGTCAGGGCCCGGATTGGAGTACTCCTCCACGGCTTCGCGGAGGAACTGCTCTTTCAACCGTTGTTTCGTCACGATCGGTCCATCGGGGACAACCGGCGGGCCAACAAGCGGGTCGGGTGCGGATGCATTGGTCGTGGCTCGATTGTGCATCCACGCCGCTGTCCCGCCGCCAAGCAAAGCCAGTCCTACGGTCGCCGCCACCCATTTCGCCCACGCTGTTGGCGGGCGCGGCGGCACGGTCTGAACCGTACTCGAAGAGGGCGTGGGTAACTGAAACGTCACTTTCCCTTGCTGCGTCTTCAGGGCCAACGTTTCACGGAGCT
>DATGIQ010000699.1:0-2853 GCA_035295665.1 Gemmataceae bacterium
CGACAAGAGCCTACTCGCACGCCCAGCCCTGGGCGAGCCCGGCACGCTGGACGAGCAGCTCGCCTTGGCCGGCGCCGGCCTGACGCGCCGGCCGCAGCCCTACGGCCGCGATGGCCTGCTGGCCCTGCTGGCCACGCTGGCGGCGTACCGCCCCGAGGTGCGCGAGGCCCTCGGGCTGTCGTCGGAGGGCTCTCACCCATGACCGCACGCCGCTGGCGAGATCCCGGTATCGACATCGCGCTGGCCAACGGGCCGGCAAGTGCCACCCCAGGCGAGGCACACCACGGCTACGCCGGCGAATCACTGTCCACCAGCATAGCTCCTTCGCCGGAAATCGAATCTTGGGACCGCCCCATTCCGCTCGCCGAGGTGCCGGCCGTCGATCCTTACCCGGTCGATGTGCTGCCAGGCCCTGTGGCCAGCTTCGTCCGCGAGGCCGCTAGCGCTCTGGGCTGCCCACTCGATTACCTTGGCGTGCCGCTGTTGACAATTGCCGGCGCTGCCATCGGGGCCAGCCGTGCTCTGGAAATCAAGCCAGGGTGGCAAGAGCGCCCGTGCCTATACTCGGCCATCGTAGCGCCCCCGGGTTCCGCGAAATCGCCAGCACTCAAGCTTATAGCATCACCTGTCTATGCAAGACAAACACACCTCAGAGCCATCTACGAGCACCAGAAACTTGCCTTCGAAGAGGATGAAAGCGGGAAGCTTCCCAAACCTAAATTGTCTACAATCTACGTCTCCGACATCACGATTGAAGCCCTGGCTGGTGTGCTCTTGGGCAACGCCCGGGGCGTTGCTCTCATCCGGGACGAATTGACGGCCTGGGTGGCTGCGATGGATCAGTACCGGGCCAAGGGTCGCGGCGGCGATCGGCAGTTTTTTCTTGCCAACTGGGCAGGCGAGCCGGTCTTCGTCCATCGCAAGAATCAGGAGGACGGGCCGGTCTTTGTGCCTCACCCCTTCACCGCCGTGGTCGGATGCGTTCCCCCGGACCTGCTCTTCCGCCTTCGTGGAGAAAAGCAAGTCAGCGATGGATTCTTTGATCGGATTTTGTTCGCCTATCCCGAACCATCGCCAATCGTCGGAGAAAACTGGCTTTGTATCTCGGATAACGCCAGAGAGATTTGGAGCAGGACGCTGGCCAAGCTCTGGGAATTGCAGCAGGAGCCAGACCTTGAAGGCGGAGAGCGACCGCACTTCGTCCGGCTCACATCCAGTGGCCGTGAGGCTTGGCAACAATTCACCCACGAACTGGCCGCCGAGGTCAACCAAACGACATTCCCGGGGTCGCTCCGCGGGCCATGGCTGAAGATGAAGGGCTATGGTGCGCGGCTTGCTCTGATTCTTCAGTGCCTACGGTGGGCGACTGGCGAAACGGAGGACGAAGACGTAGACGGCGAAAGCGTACTCCGCGCCGTGCGGCTAGTCCGCTACTTCCAGAGCCAAACGCGCAAAGTTTACTGCATCATCGAAGTGGATCACAAAGCAAGAGCAGCGCGGAGGGTGCTGGAGTGGATCGTCCGTGAGAAACGCACCGAATTCAAACGGTGGGAGGCCTACGAGGATCTGAAAAACGACCATGACTTTTCGAAGGTCGGCGATCTTGATGGCCCGTTGGATCGGCTGACTCAACACAACATGATACGGCCCCAACAGGCGACCGAACGCCGGGGTCGCGGCCGGAGCCCGGCTCTCGTGTACGAGGTCAATCCTCTTCTTACTGGGCATCCTGTAAATCCCGTAAATCCTGTGAATTCGAAGGCCAGGGCTAATTCACGGGATTTGCAGGATTCTCCGGATGGTCTTACACAACAAAAGCAGCCTGAGAGGAACGGGTATCATCGGGCGAGCAAGCATGAATGATCGACCCTGCTACCTTCTGGTGATCCGCAGTGAACCTTGCTCTGTACCGCCTGAGAGGCGATTAGCGCGGCTGCTGAAGGTCCTGCTCCGAGGCTACTCCTTCCGCTGTGAAAGGATTGAGCCGCTACCAGCCCAGGAAAGCCGTCCTGCAACTGACGGACCAGGCCCGCACCGAAAGCCGGCCGGTGGCCATGAATAACCGGGCGTTGTTTTATGCGAGAGGAGAGATAAGTGGAACAGATCGATGCAGGCAAAGCAAGCCCGCTGGAGACGTGGGCCGGCTCCTTAGTCGAGTACATCAAGCAAAGTGAGGACATTGTCCCGAAGCTCCGGGATTTATCCCAAGTGCCTGGCAGCGGAACCCCAGCGGAACGGCTGGCCGCTCTTGTCCAGGTCTGGCAGCAGCTCGGCATCAATGACGGGGTCAATAACCCCCTGAACCACCGTGCCGCACAATTCGTCGAGCGGGTTGTAGGCATACGGCAAGAGGCGGAAACGCGCTTCCGCGATATCCTGGGCCAGCTGGAGCGCGGCATCTTGGCCGCACTGAAGGACGGCGCCCAGCTGCCCGGCCACGAACTCATTTTGACAAGCAAGTGGCCGGTGGGCAGTCTGCTCTACTTCTCTGGGTTTGCTCTCACCACGGTCGGCGGACCAATGCGGGCTCTCCACCGCAACGATCCTCTCTGGGGACTACTTGAGGCAAGTGGATGGACTGCGGAGGACTTCTACCAGTCCGATGGCCCGGTACTGCTACTTGGCCCGGCCAATTGGGGTATCGACAAATCCCCGCGCGGGTTCTATCCCCTGAACGCTTCAATGGAATTGACCCGGCAAAGGCGGCAAGAGCAACTCGACTATCAGCAGAAGGAGGAACGTGCCAAGGCCGAGCGGGCACGGGAGGAGGACGCGGCCGCGCGGCGCGATCCAGCCTGGCAGATTGCGGACGCCCGCCGGCGGCTGGCCGAGCTGGAGAACAGACAGACCGAC
>DATGIQ010000700.1:0-11579 GCA_035295665.1 Gemmataceae bacterium
TGGACGCGCCAGCGAAGCTCCTTCGCTGGCGCGTCCAGCTTGTGGGCGGCAACTTCATGCACGGCCATTTGGGCATTATACCGGATCGGCCGAACGCCGGGCCAGAGCTGCAATCTCCGCCATCATCGCTGCGCGCACTGCCGACTGCTCTTCGCGCCGCAGCCGCTCCAGCCAATCCCACTGGCAGAGACGCTCCAACAGGGCGCGCCGCTGCGGCGCATCGGGGATCGCGGCCAAGACGAGGGGTCGCAATTCGCTCAGCAGTGCCACCCAGGTACCAAAGGCTTCATCGAATTGGCTCTCCAGCAGAAGGCGAACCGCCTGGGCCAATCCTGGTGCAGCCCCGCCGGTGCCGATCGCCGCGGTGAACTGTCCGCGCCGGACCGTGGCCGGGACATAAAAATCGCCGTTGGCCGGATCGTCCGCCGCATTTACCCACACCCCCTGACTACGAGCGTCTCGAACGATCCGCTGATTCACTTCTCCAGACGCAGCCGCAAACACCAAGGCAGCGCCATGCAGGTGACCGGCTGCGTAGCGCTCTGTGATCCATTCCAAACGCGGTGAATCCAGATGCGGCGGACGGTTCTCCAGACAAACCATGCGCACCCGGGCACCGCTCTCCAGGAGAGCCGCGGTTTTGCGCTGGCCGACCGGTCCGCCGCCGATCACGACACAGAGGCGATCCTGCACGTTGAGGAATAAGGGGAACATCCGACGATGGGGGAACGGAGTGAAAAAACAACTACTGCTTATCGCTTCTTGTCCTCAATCGCCCCGTCCTCCTTCCTCCTTCGTGTCCTCGAGCGCAAACTCGCTCAACTTCTTGTGCAAGGTATTGCGATTGATGCCGAGGCGGGCGGCGGCCTTAACCTGGACGTTGTCGCACAGCTGCATGACCTGCTCGATCAGCTCGCGTTCAATTCCTCCGACCAGGCGTTCGTACAGGTTCCCCTCTTCCGTGGGCAGACTCTGAATGCCGACGCGGACCAAATGCTGAATCAAGCTCAGCACATCTCCCGTTCTGGCCCCGGCCGGCCGAAGCCGACGCTCATGGCGTCCGGGCAAGGCAAGCATTCCCGGCTCGAGCGGATGGCCATTGGCCATGACGACAGCGCGTTCGATGTAATTTTCCAGCTCGCGCACATTGCCCGGCCAATCGTATTCCTGAAGCGCCTGGAGCACTTCGGATGTCAGCTCCGGCGTGTCCCGGCGATTCTCTTCGCTGTAACGTTCCAGGAAGAACTGACCTAGGGCCGGGATGTCCTCGCGCCGTTCACGCAGCGGCGGGAGACGGATGGGAACCACATTCAGGCGATAGTACAAGTCATCACGAAATCGGCCAGCCTCGATCTCATCTTCGAGCGATTGGTTGGTGGCGGCGATGACGCGGGTGTCCACACGGATGGTCCGACTCTCTCCAACGCGCTCAAATTCGCGTTCTTGCAGAACCCGCAACAATTTGACTTGCAGCTTCGGGCTCATGCTCGAGATTTCGTCCAGGAAAATGGTGCCGCCGTGGGCGGCCTCGAAGCGGCCGGTCTTGTTGTCGATGGCGCCGGTGAAGGCCCCTTTCACGTGGCCAAACAGCTCACTCTCCAGCAAGTTCTCGCTCAGGGCACCGCAGTTGACACGGATATACGGACCGTCGGCGCGTGGACTGAGCCGATGGATAGCCCGGGCGATCAGCTCCTTGCCGGTGCCGGTTTCGCCAATGAGCAGGACGCTGGCACGGGAAGGAGCCACCAGCCGGGTGCGCTGGTACACTTCGCGCATTGCCGCACTGCTGCCGACGATCTCAGGGATTGGCTCATCCAGAGCGGGAGACGTATCGTTGTGTTCTAGTCCCATGAATTCCACAGGGCGGAAAGTCAAGAATTTACCTTCTATCTGGTGTACGTACTGGGCACACGAATTGCAACAGGACCTGAACTCTCGTTCAGGATGCGGATCACCGTTCCGACTTTTCGGAGGGTGGCAGGCTCTTGCCGCGGGCTGCCAGGGCGCGGGCCAACTGGTCTGCGGACAGGCGCGGTTCATCCATCAGCAGTCCGGCCATCTCCGTCAACACGAAATGGGAAAGATCATCGCCGGTCCAGCCTTCGGCCACCAGCCGCTGACCGACCGCGTCCAGGCAACGGTCGCGCAACTGGGACGTCTGCCGCGAGATCGTTCCCTCATGGACCCCTAGTAGATTGGCCACCTCGCGCTGGCTCATCCGGTAGCGGAGGCGTAGTCCCAGGATCAGCACCTCCGTATCGCTCAATTCTTTGAGGTAGTCACGGGCGGCCAGGCAGAACGCTTCATGCCAGCGTCCATCGGCCTCGGTGGGCAGCGGCAGCGCTACATCGTCCTCGGGAAGTGCCTGGACTCCGCTGCGCTGGCGGAGCTGCGAAATGTGCCAGTTTTGGAAGACGCGAATCAACCAGGGCACAAGCGGCCGCTGACCATCATACCGGGCCAACACCGGCACCGAACCGGGCGTCTCCGACACCAGCAAATGGCTCCAAAACTCGCTCACCGCGCTATCCTGACGTTCCTCATCGTGGGGATAGAGCCGAACGGCCCGTGCTCGTAGCGCATCGACCAGCAGGCAATCCGAACGACTGGCGCGGGCGGCAAAAAGGCACTCCCAAGCCTGTCGCCTTCCTTCCAGGCAGCCAACCGCGAGAAACCAATCGAGCGGATAGAGGTGATCGAGATACTGCTCCCAGGAAGCCGTCGCGGTCTGCTTGGCCCGGTAAAGTTCGAAGGTACGCTGCAAGTGCCTGTCCAGCTGCTCCGGCATCACTTCCACCGTGGGCAATTGCATGCGGCAAAAGTGGTACAGCAATTTCGTTCGTAGCTCGTAGTTCGTAGTTCGTAGTCCGTAGTCGGTCTTTGGCAACTTCTTTGTCATGATTTAAGGCTTCCCCGGAAATCCTCAATCACTTCTGGCTGGCTACGGACTATGTTATCGGCACAAATATCTGCACCTCGATCCGGCTGGGCGGCATCGGTTCGGATTCGGGCAGCGGCGGGGCCAGGGTACCCAGGCCGATGGCGGTCACTTTGCGGGACCGGAACCAACCGAGTTTCTGTACGGAATGGCGAGCCTTCAGGTAAGCGCTGACCGCTTCGCTTTGCTGCTTGGTGAGCGTACGGGCCGCAACCGGAGTTGTATTTTTGGCATCGGCATAGGCGACGACGACGACCTCAGAGCCCTTTTGCTTGAGACCAGCCAGCCAGGAACCGAGGTCGTCCAGGCGTTGGCAGCCTTCCGCCGTGAGCACCGCTTGGCCGGGCTCGAACAACTCTCTCTCGGAGAAGAACCGCCGGTTCCGCCGGCAATCGGGACGGACAAGTAGACTCTGTGGGTCCTCTACGTAGTTGCGCACCAAGGGCAAGCGTTTGAGCGCGTCGGCATCCTGCTGCAGCGAGCACATGGTTTCGCGGCTCTGTTCGAGCAGGGCAACCACGTTGGTGTACGCTTCCGGATCCTGGACGAGCTTGCCGACGGTTCCCTGTCCGTTACGGATGGCTTCCAGAGTGGAAGTCACCTGGTTCAGAACCTCGGTCAATTCCATGCTGGCCCGCGACGCCAGCAGCGCATTGTCTTCGATGGGCGGAGCCGACACTGTGCCGGGATGAATTTCCACCACTTTGCTGCCGATCATCCCTTCGCTCACAATCTGAGCGCTGGCGTCGGCACGGACAAGGTGCCGCAATTGGCCGCCCAGGCGCAGGCGCAGCTTGACTTCGCCACCGGGTACCGCGGGGGGTTCGACTGCTTCTACCTCGCCGGCCTCGATTCCTTGCACCCGAACACGCGTCCCGGCTTCCACGCCACGGATTTGTGGAAAACCGACCACGACATGAAACGTATCGCCCCAGCGCCACTGCCGGCTACCGACCGCAAACAGACCGGTGGCAGCGAGCGTCAACCCGACGAAAACGACCAAGCCCAGGACCAACGCCTGCAGACGTGAGAGAGAACGCGACATGGGACTGCTCCGGAATTTGGCCCGGTTGGGTAAACCGGGATTCATCATTCATGGCAGCAGACCGTGCCATCGGTCCAGCCGTCCGTTCTCATTATACCGTCCGTCCGGTCCGGACGGATGGGCTGTCGATGCGGGCTCATTTCTCCTTGAAGATTTCTTTGGGGATCATACCATGCACCCCCTTGGTGCCATCGACCACCTGGGTGACCCGGAAATCGACGGCCACGCTGGCCAACATGTACGCCTGATCCGGGCTGAGATGCTTTTCGGTGGTCAGGAAATCGACAGCTTGCCGTGCTGCAAGCTTCATCGCCTGGGTCAGGTCCTTGTCCAGTCCCATGACAATGACATGGGTCGGAGTCTCGGCGCGGGGCCAGCGCAGGTGCAGATCCTTGCGGACGATGAACTGGAGTGAGCCGTGCAGCGAGGTTTCCAGCGCCGTGATATCGATTTCCCCGTCGCCCTGGGCTGCATGGCCATCGCCCACGGCGAACAGCGCGCCCGGGGCATGCACCGGGATGAAGAGCGTCGTGCCGGCGACCAATTCCTTGTTATCCAGATTGCCGGCGTGGTTGCCTGGTGGCACACTGCTGATGCGACCGGCCGACATTGGCGGGGCAACTCCCATGCTGCCGAAGAACGGCCGCAGCGGGATCTCGATCCCGTCGGCAAAGCGGGCCATCATTCGTTTTTCATCGAGGGGGATAATCCTCGTTCGCGCCCGTGGAAAATCTTCCGGCAGCAAGCCGCCCCGCGGGCTGAACCCGTTGTAGGAGTAGGGCAGGGCCAGCTTGATCTTCTGGATACGGACTTCCAGGGTATCGCCCGGCTCGGCCTCCTCCACGTAAATCGGCCCGGTCAGGATATGCCCACCGGGGCCCTTGTCGGTCACTTCTTTGAAGATGTCCCGCAGTGCTTGCTCCACCTGTGCCGGAGGCAACAACGCCTTTTCTAACCCCTGGGGGCTGTTGGTGATGAGCGACTGCACCTCCACGGTATCGCCCGACTTGATTCGAAGCACGGGCTTGGCGCTGGCATCGTAGTAGCCCCAGGCGATGGTCTTGGGCGTGGCCTTCAGTTGATGCGTTTGCCGGGCCGGTTCATTGCCGTTCGGTTGGCCTCCGACTTGGCCGGCGGCCAAGACCAGGGCCCCGATTGCCAAGATCGCCATGGCTTTGCTCATTTTTCCCTCCGGCGGATTCGGGCCGTGTCGAAGGATGCCCATGCCGACGGGGACTCTTCCGAACGACACGTACCTGTGGTACGAGTAGCGATCTGCTGCACCCCAGGCAATAGAATGGGCTCGGACTCAATCGCATATCCAGAAACTCTGGTAAACCGAACCTTTCCGCTTCCGGCAGCCTCTATTCTCTGTGGTAACCAAACTTCAGCAATACACCGCCGATCATCGCTACTTGTTGGAGGTCATTGCGCACGCGGCCGGTTTCACGGCACCGGTGGCCATTGAGCTCGATCAGTTCGCTGCGCCCCTTCTGAAAGCGGCGCGCAAAGGAGCGTTGCTGCCGATCGATGGCGTCTTGGTGCGCGACTGGAATCCCGACTTTCGGGATTTGCACTCGGGGATCCAGCTCGGCATGCGGCTGTACGAAGTGGAAGGGATTCGTTTCGTCAAGGTCCGCTTCAACTACAACGATCAAGCCAACGTTGGGGGGCTCGACTTCGTCGCGGTTGACCGCAAGGATTACCGGCGTCTGTACAAGACGGCGCTCCGCTGCCGTCGCGATGATGAGCCGGCCGGCCAACCGCCCGTGCTGGAAGTCGGCCAGGCGGAGGTCCTGTGGAAGAACACCATCGGCTACCTGGAGCCAGCGAATCTGCGCCGCATCCGAGCGTACGGCGGCCGGGCCAAGCGGGGTGTGCTCCTGATGGGCCCGCCCGGTAACGGCAAGACGAGCGCCTGCCGCTGGCTTTGGGAAGCGTGCCGGCAGCGGAACTGGCAGTGGCGGCTGGTCACGCCGGACAGCTATCAGCAAGCCCGCAACAGCTGCAACCCACAAGAGGCGGTCCGCGAACTCTTCAGTGTCGAAGGGCGGGGCATTGTCTTTTTCGACGACATGGATTTGGCCTTGCGCGATCGGGAGACGGTGCAAGAAACAGACGATCAGGCAGTCTTCCTTGGCGCCCTGGACGGCATCAGTGTGCAAGAGGGGGTTGTCTTTGTCTTTACCACGAATTGCGCTCCCGAGCTAATCGATCATGCCTTCAAACGGCCCGGCCGGCTCGATCTGGTGCTCCACTTGAAGGCTCCCGGCGCCACCATGCGCCGCCAGCTCATCGAGCGTTGGCACGAAGAAATCCGAGCCCATCTGGATCCAGATGCGGTGATCGCTTCCACGGAAGGGGTGAGCTTCGCCGAGATCGAGGAGCTAAAAAACCTGCTGCTCATGCACTTTCTGGACACCGCTTGCTGGGATTGGCGGTGGGCGTTGGATCAGTTCGAAGCGAATCGGCAGGAACTGACCAACCGCCCGCGGCGCTGTGTCGGTTTTGCCCAGCACCTTCTCCAGCCCCATCTGCGCGGGGCGTCGGAAGGAAATGGCACGTAAGTTGTTTTCACAACAGTCCCTATTCGGTTGATTCCACAAATCCGCGCAAGAGGGAACAGCGGGCGCGAAAAACAACTTCGAGGATCGATATGGTGTTTACCCGCGACCGGCGGGATTTCGCAGTCTACCGCTACAGCAAGAACAATTCAGTCCGACTGATTTCCGCACTTGGCCGGTCAATTTCATCGCCACCAAGACCGGCAGTTTAGAAACACGGAAACGGTGTCTGGAACTCTCCAATCACAGTTCCAGACGCCGTTTTTTCGTGTGTTCTGATACACGGTCCCGTTCATGCTGTCCGCTGAGCGGCGGTTCGCAGAGCCGCGCGGGGCACATCCCCACGCGGTTCTGCGCACCGCCGCTAAACAAGAACGACGCCTTCAGCCGGACCGTATCGCCTTCGCTCTCGCTATGGATGAGCTTCGGTCACGAAATCCCTGCATTTGGCATGCCTCCTGCACATCTATGCTTGTAGGATTTGTAACCCCATGTCCAAAAAAGGAGGACGCACAATGAAAAAGGTAACCATTCGGCAGTGCCCTGTCTGAGGGACTATCCGGCAGCACGCCGCCAGTCTGGCGGCCGCTTTGCGAAAGGAGCCGGGCGTTACGGTGGAGCTCGTCAACGGAAACCGTGGCGAACTCACTGTGTCGGTAGATGGGCGGGAGATAGCGCGGAAGCAAGGAGACTCACTACCTGCTATCGACCAGATCATGGCCGCGGTAAGGGGAATGGCTCCCGTTGGTACGGGGACTCGATGACCGAGTAAGGAAAGACTTGGGAAGGCCGCCCAGCTCCCTTCCCAAGCTTCGTGCAGCTCTGGCTTCTATCTTCTTCCGATCAACGTCTCGAATTCTTCCTCACTCAACACCGGCACGCCGAGCTGCTTCGCTTTATCCAGCTTGCTGCCGGCTTTTTCGCCGGCGACGACGAAATCGGTCTTTTTGGATACGCTTCCCGTGGCTTTGCCGCCAAGCTGCTTGATCAGCGCTTCGATTTCTTCCCGACCGTAGCGCAAGAGCGTGCCGGTGACCACAAATACCTTGCCGGCCAGGCGCTGGCTGTCCGTGGCAGCCGGTGCTGGATGCCTTTCTTCGGTCAGCGTGAGGCCCAGGCTGCGCAGCTCCTCGATCGTCTTGCGGCCAGCCTCGCTCTGGAAAAAGCGGTGAATGCTCTCGGCACGTTCCTGGGCGATCCCCTCGACCTGGGCCAGCCGTTCTACTGATGCATGTATCAGGTCATCGATGTTGCCGAACTCGGCTGCCAACAGCTCGGCCACGTGGTCGCCGACGTGGCGAATCCCCAGGCCGGTGAGCACCCGACATAAGCCACGCTCCTTGCTGGCTTCAATTTCGGCCAGCAAGTTCTGGGCGGACTTCTTCCCCATGCGCTCCAGCTCGATCAACGGTTCCAGCGTCAGCCGATACAGGTCCGGGATCGAGCGCACCAGCCCGGTGTCGACTAGCTGGTCGATCAGGGCCGTGCCCAGGCCTTCAATATCCATCGCCTTGCGATGGGCATAGAAGCGCAGCCGCTCTTTCAGCTGGGCCGGACACGCTGGTCCTGTGCAGCGGTAGTAGGCTGCACCCTCCTCGCGCTCCACCGGCGCACCACAGACCGGACACTGCGAGGGAAAATGAAAGATGTGCTCGGCACCCGTGCGGGCGCTCGGCTCGCTACGGATCACGTAGGGGATGATTTCGCCGGCCTTCTCGACCAGAACCCTGTCGCCGACACGGATGTCTTTGCGGGCAATCTCGTCGGCGTTGTGCAGGCTGGCCCGGCTGACGGTGGTGCCGGCGAGCTGCACCGGTTCCAGATGGGCCACCGGGGTCAGGATGCCCGTCTTGCCCACCTGCACTTCGATGCGGAGGAGCTTGGTCAGAGCCTGTTCCGCCTCGTATTTGAAGGCAACAACCCAACGGGGCGCTTTGCTGGTGGCCCCCAGCCGCCGCTGCTGATCGAAGTCGTTTACCTTGATGACCATGCCGTCGGTCTCGTACGGCAAATCGTGCCGCCGCTCCGCCCAGTCGTTGCAGCATTCGATGGCCTGGTCGATGGTTTCGCAAGCCCGGATGTGAGGGTTCACCGGGAAACCGTATTGCCGCAACAACTCCAGAGCCTGGAAGTGCGTCTGCACCCGTACGCCTTCCGTCGCACCGAGGGCATAGGTGAAGAGCCGAAGGTGCCGCTCTGCACACAGGCGTGGATCGAGCAATTTCAGCGAACCGGCCGCGGAATTGCGCGGATTGGCGAACGGCTCTAGGCCCTTGGCCACACGTTCCTGGTTCAGGCGGGCCAGATCGGCGCGGGTCATGTACACCTCGCCGCGCACCTCGAAGAGTTGGGGCGGCGAATCGACCCGCAGCCGCAGAGGCAATTCGCGAATCGTTTTGAGATTGTGGGTGACGTCATCACCGCGCTCGCCGTCGCCCCGGGTCGCGCCGATGGTAAACAGGCCGGCCTCGTAGGCGAGCGAAATGGCCACGCCATCGATCTTCAACTCCACAACATACGTGACGGTCTCGCCCGGAAGCAGCTTGCGGACGCGGCGATCGAATTCACGCAGCTCCAGGGCATTGTAGGTGTTGTCGATGGACAGCATCGCCTGCCGATGCTTCACGGTCACGAAGCCTTCGATCGGCTGGCCACCGACGCGCCGTGTCGGGCTGTCCGGAGTGATCAGCTCCGGATGGGCTTCCTCCAGCTTCTCCAGCTCCTTGACGAGCCGATCGTATTCCCGGTCCGAAATCTCGGGCTGGGCTTCCACGTAATATCTGTAGTTGTGGTGATGGAGCAGATCCCGGAGTTCCTTGGCCCTTTGTGCGATTGGGAGCATCGGTGTCTCCGCCAGACGGTCAGTCAGAGGTAGGGACATCTTCTGACGGAGGAATTGTCGCTGCCGCCCGTTCTTTTTGCAAGGTCCGCAGTCGATCCAGGCCCATGCTCAGGATGGCGAAGCCAGCCATGACAGCGAGCTCGTAGAGAATCCATTTCCAGCCATCCGTGTTCAGCATCTCACGAAAAGGCGAAGGCGGGACCGGCTGTCCGGCCTCGGCCGCCTTTTGCTCCAGCACCGGCACGACACCGTAGGCCAGGCAAGTAAGTACGAAGAACAGGCTGGCGATCAGAAGGAGCAGATAAAATGGATTACGGGGTTCAGCTGGACGCATGGTTCGTTGGTTCCGCAGGAATTGCTTCAAAGACTTCGGCAACCCGGCACGCAAATCCGGGGATGACCCCTTCGCCGCTGAGCTCGTTCCCAGGGGTCAGTAAGGAGACTGTGTGGTTTGGTCGGAAGACAAGCACTGTACGACTCTGAGGGAAGACTACCCAGACCAGGCGCACGCCGGCCTGCAAGTAATCCAGAATCTTCTGCATGAGATCTGCGGCCCAGTTGCTCGGCGAGACCACCTCCAAAACCAAGTCCGGCGCGATCCGCACGTGCCCATCGGGCGGCTCATCATTGGGCAGTCGGCCAAGGCGGATAAAGGATGCATCGGGGAAAACCACACGCTTGGGCTCCGTGGCGAAGCATTGGTAGCCACAATCCGAGCCAAAAACTAGACCCAGTCGCTTTGGCCGAGTAAACTCGCCTAGCAAGCACACAACGGTCATGGCGATCAGGCTAGCTTTTGCACCGATCGATTTCTCCACCAGCCGCCCCTTGAACAGTTCGTAACGGGGGCCGTCGCTCATGGCCAGCAAGTCTTCCGGCGTATACTCCTTGTCCAAAACCACGGCAGACATGGAAGATCTCCCTTTCACCTCAGCAGAACCGCTGCTTCGCTGGAATTATACCCGGGAGCGTGAACACCCCGAATTCCTTTAACGACCCGTGACCCATTCCGAATCCGCTTGCCGGTACTTCACGAGTTCTTCGGGTCTGAACCAGATAGCAATTTCCGTGGCCGCAGTCTCGGGGCTGTCGCTGCCGTGGATCAAGTTATTTTGGACATTAAGGGCGAAGTCGCCGCGGATGGTTGCCGGGGGAGCTTTGGTGCCGTCGGTGGGGCCCATCAAGGTGCGAACCACCGAGATGGCCTCAGGACCTTCCCAAACCATGGCCACGGTCGGACCTGAAGTCACGAACTCGATCAGCGACACGTAAAATGGCTTTCCCTTGTGCACGGCGTAGTGTTTCTCGGCCAAGGTATCATTGGCCTGAACGAGCTTCATCGCAGCCAGGCGCAAGCCTTTCTGTTCCAGGCGCTGGATGATGGTACCCACCAGCCGGCGCTGGACACAATCCGGTTTCAATAACACCACCGTCTGCTGCATGGGCATGGGTATCCTCCCAAGAGTGTCTGGAATGGAGTGAACCAACGACCGTCCCCGTTCGCTCCTCCCCCATATTGTAACAAGTAGGCGAGGTACACCGCTCCGAAGGCCCGGAGGAACTGTTCAGCCATTGTTCAGAAATGAGTGCGTCGGCAGATGGGCACGAGGAGCCGTCAACGTATCGTGAAGGAAGTGCAGCACCGGCCGACCTTAGCGGAGAACAGATTGCTTGAGCAGGAGGCAATCCACCAAAGCGCTCGGAAGGCCAACCCGCGCCACCCCGATTTTCGCCAGGCCCTTTGCAACAATCGAGCAATGCTCACCGAGACGTTGCTTGGCTTGGGCGATCATGCCGCCGCGGCGGACACCGCCGCCCAACGGATCCAGGCGGCTACCGACCCGGCGAACGATGTGTACAACGCCGCTTGTTTCCTGTCCCGCTGCGCCCCATTGGCCAAACAGGATCCCTAGTTGCCCGAAGCCGAGCGCAGCCGCTTGGCTCAGACTTACGCTCACCGTGCCGTGGCAACCCTACAGCAAGCCATGCAGAACGGTTACAAGAACGTGGACCACATGAAAAAGGATCCCGACCTCGATCCACTGCGGCCTCGGGATGACTTTCAAATCTTGGTGGATGGTCTGAGCGGGGGGGACCATTCTCCTGAATACTGGCAACCGAGCGTGCCAAACAGATTACTGGTCCGCTGCATGCCAAGCCAGGCGCGCAGGCCAGCGGACCGCCGGCACG
>DATGIQ010000701.1:0-21631 GCA_035295665.1 Gemmataceae bacterium
CTCGGGATTCCGTAAGAACGTAACCGCAATGACTCTCCCGGACGATCCCGATTATAAATCGAGCCATCGCTCCTGTCAGCAGTTCGACGCAGCAATCCGATTACTTGCCCACCAGGTTCAGCACCGCCGTGCTCATGGTCAAGACGCCGGTTTTGATGCTCGGCTCCGGCACTGGATAATACACGTCGGAATGGAGCGAGGGAATCGGCCGGCCGCCCTCCTTTCGGGCTTCGGCGATGCGCTCCGGCGGAAATGTGCCCAGGAAATACATGAAAATCGGGATCCCTTCCCGGCCATAGCGGCTGAAATCCTCGCCGCCCATGACCGGTGGCCGTTCCTGTACATTTTCAGGACCAATTACTTCCTTGAGTGTCGCGATGGTCTTCCGCGTCAAGGCCGCATCATTGACCAGCGCGGGCGTAAATTCGCCGGGATCCACCTTCACGATCGGCTCCGGCGCCCGCGCTGCCTGGGCGGCGGCCTTGGCGATCCGCTCGATGGCTTCCAGCGTGTGCATGCGCACCGCATCCTTCGTGGTTCGCACCGTGAGCTGGAGCTTCACTTCGTTGGGGATGATGTTGTGCTTGGTGCCGCCGTGGATCGAGCCAACGGTCACCACTGCCGGGTCCGTCGGATTGGTTTCCCGGCTCACAATCGTCTGGAGGTCCAGGACGATGCGCGCGGCAATGACGATCGGATCAATAGCCATGTGCGGCGCCGACCCGTGGCCGCTCTTTCCCCGTACCGTGATGTCCACCGAATCGACATTGGCCAGGGCCAGCCCATCTGAGTAGGTGATACGGCCATAGGCGCTCCGCGAATCGCAGTGCAGGGCGAGACAATAGTTCGGCCTGGGGAAGCGTTTGAACAAGCCGGCTTCGAGCATCATCCGGGCACCGGCACCAATCTCCTCTGCGGGTTGGCCGATGAAGATCAGTGTCCCTTGCCAGCGGTCCCGCATGCCGGCCAGGACGCGCGCGGTGCCGACCCAGCAGGTCATGTGCATATCGTGGCCACAGGCGTGCATCACCCCGACGTCGTTGCCGTTCTTGTCGCGGGCCCGGACTTTGCTGGCGTAGGGCAGCCCGGTTTGTTCGACGACCGGCAAGGCGTCCATGTCGGTCCGGACCAGGACCGTCGGACCCGCACCGTTCTTCAGAACGCCAACCACGCCATGCCCCCCGACGTTGGTGGTGACTTCGAACCCAAGCTCGCGTAATTCCTGGGCCAGCCGGGCCGAGGTCTGCACTTCCTGCAACGAAAGCTCCGGATGCTGGTGGAAATGCTTGTACAAGGACTCCAGCCGGCCATAGTCGTTGGCGACACGCTTCTGGACCTCCTGCACGCGCTCGTTGAGCGCGGTGACATCCTTCGTATCGGCCACGGTCTGCCCTGCGGTGATTGCCAGGAACAGAACAGCAGCGCCCGCCCACCCTTGGTTCATGCCAACTCTACACACGCATCGTGTCCGCATACGTCCGTCCTTCGCTCTTTGGCTCGCAAGAAGTAAAAACGATCGAATCGCTACAACCACTGCCCAATGGTCCAACGCAGCGATGGCAGCCTCCCCGCAGGCAAGGACCATCGGGCGTTCGGTATCTACTGTATGGAAACCACGCAACAATTGACACGCGAAGCACTTCGGGACAAGGAGGATGGGACAGATGTCGCCAGACCGAAGGGGAAGGTCGTCGATGAGGCGTTTGATTTCCGAAAAGCTCGGTTGGGCGTCAGAAATGCGGGGAGAAAATTCCGGAATTTTGCTTCTGCAATCGGCTGCGAGACGTATAATGCAGGTAGAGAGGGTGAACTCCTCTCTCGGTGGAAAGGTTTACCTCCCGCTCGTACTTCTGCCCGCTTAATCCTTTCTCCCGCAGTGGCGTCTCGAGCCCGCCTGCGCAAAGGCGTTCTCGACAGTGGGGACTGCGCGGTACCAGTGGGACGAGACCCCGAACTCGGCATCGCTGCCGAGTGGGTAGTGGTAAATGGGCTCGGGTCGAGGTTTGCCCGGCCAGGTGATAACAATCCCTGAAATGGAAGGGGTAAAGCATGCCTACCAAACGTCTGACGTTGCAGCAGCGTCGCGATATTTTTCGAGACCTGGTTGCAACCCAGGATCTGGGGATGCCCGTGCGTCGATCCTACCAGATCGTGACCGAGAAATACGACATCACGGATGTCCAACTGCGGCAAATCGAGGATGAAGGCCTCGATAAGGAATGGCCGCCTTTGAACGAAGCCATGCAAGAGGTGGGCTGAACCGCACGCTTGACCATCCGGCGGCCGTGCCACCTGGTGGAACGGTTTCGCCTTTGCCTCCATAGTGCGACGGAGCTACTGTTCGAGGAGAGTCTCGACTGGTTGCTCCGTCGCTTTTTGGATGGCTCCTGCCTGGCACGGCCCATCACATCGGTTTTGATTTCGCGGCAGCTCGCAGAACCGCCGCGAAACCGACCCGAGCAACTCGAACGTGCATCAGGGCAGCTCGACCGCGAAGCTCTCGTTGAATCGGTTGGTCCAGTTAGCCAAGCCGACTGTTGCCGCTAGGACCACGAGCTGCTCCGGTGATAAATGCTTGGAAAGCTGCTGCATAAGGCTGTTCGTGACTTTGCCCTGGCGGGTCCATTGTTCGGCAAACTGCAGCACGGCCTTTTCGAGCTCGCTGTAGACGCCGCTTTGCTCATATCGTTCCAAATCTCGGATCTGCGCTTCGCTGAGACCGGCCTTCTGACCGATGGCCTTGTGGTAATGCAGTCAATAGTTACAGCCGTTCAGCTGGCTCGTCTTCAAGTAAGCCAGCTCCCGGAGTTTGGGTTCTAGCCCGTGCTGGATAGCGCTGTTGAGATCGAGCGTGGCTTGGAGGACCGAAGGGGCATGGCCCAGGGTGCGGAAGATGTTGGGTACTCCTCCAAACTTGGCCTGGATCCCCTGGAAGAGTGTCTTGGCCTTGTCGGAAGCGAGCGTATCCTTGAGCGGAAGCACGTGTGGCATAGCTGGCTCCTGGAACGGAAGACGATTGGAATCAAGTTTCCCGTACGCCTTATCCTAGCCGGATATTAGCCCGTTCGCCACCGCCGGCGATCGGCGGTGCTGTGATTTCCGAGGCCTGCCGGACTGCTTGCGAATCCTTGCTGTTGCAAATGGGCGCCCTTAAAATGCGAAATAGAGTTAGGACTCCTTGGGCCAAGGGAAAAGTGCGTATGCCCGTACCGGGAAGGGGACCATGGTTGGTGGGCTTGGTGATCCTGCTGGCGGGAGTCTCTGCGCGCGCCGCAGCCCAAGCCGGGATCGATGATGATCTGCTGGACGAAAAGATCAGCCGGTCGCATCTCATTGATCCGAGCCGATTTGGCTTACCCGAGGGGAGTGCCGAGGAACTCTTTCTTCAACGGCTCAAATCCATCCACACCAAGGAAATCGGCGAGGGGCTGGGGAAACAATTGCGGCCCGACGTCCTGGACACACTCCGTCAAAATCAGGATGCCGTGAAGACGTTTCTTAAGGAATTCAAAATTACCCAGCTTCCCGAAGATTTGCGGAAGAAGTTTGCCGGTCGCGAGAGCGAAATCGAGGAGTTGATCCAGTCCATGGACGCCGAGCAGTTCCTGAAATATGCTCAGGAAGCGCAAGGAATCCATCCCGCGCCGGCAGCCGGTGCGGGGCAATCCGGTTCGTCTTCGGGAACGCCGTCGAATCCGTCGGTGCCTTCGCCCTCACAGGACTCCGGTGCGCTGAGCCAGGCGGAATCCAAAACCCAAGAAACGAGCCCCTCTGACGGGAGTTCGGGCGATCAACCCGCGAAGTCCGTGGTGGGCCGCTGGCTCCTCGAAGCCGCCAATCATTTCAAGGATCTCGATCCTGCGTTGCGCAATTCGCCGGCATTACGCAAAATTGTGCACGAATTGAGTCAGAAGATGGACGGAGCGGACGATCGCTGGAAACAGCTCGACGACGGGGCGAATGCGGTGGCCGAGCGGTTTGCCCGCCTTGGCCAAGTGCTGCCCCTGAGCCGCCTGGTGCCCGAGCAAGGCATTTCCTGGCCGCGCAGTCTCACCGGGCAATCCTGGTCCCACTTGCACTGGCCCGAGTCTGGTCCCCGAGTCGGACGCCTGGGGTCTCCCTCCCTGCCGCAGGCCGGCATGCCAGATTTGACCGGGGAAGCGGGCTGGCGGGCCGTGGGGATGGTTGGGCTCCTGACGATTGTGGTCCTGGTCCTCTGGAAAACATTCGGGCACAATCCGGCACGCGCCGACGGCGCTCGGGACGCCTGGAAGCTGGGGCCTTGGCCAATCCATCCCACGGCAGTGAAGACACGCGCGGAATTGATCCAGGCCTTCGAGTATTTATCGCTGCTCCGTCTGGGCCCGACGGCACGCAACTGGCATCATTGGGCCATTGCGTCAGGCCTCGGTCGCTCTTCGGATGCTGCCCCTTCCCCCCGCAGTTGGGCCGACGACTCCAGCGAACGCCTCCGAGCAGCCGAACAGCTGGCTTTCCTGTACGAACAGGCACGGTATGCCCCGGCCGCGGAGGCACTCCCCGAAGCGGCCTTGGCCACAGCGCGGCGCGATCTTTGTCTGTTGGCTGGAGTGCCCCTCGCATGAACCTGCGCCCGCGCTGCCCGTCCAGCCTTGCTCGCCTGGCGCTTGGTACCCTGAGCATGCTTGGGGTTGCTGCGTTGCTCCGCCCCGTGCAGGCCGAGCAGGTTTCGGTCTCCTTCGCTCAGGGCACGCACCTTTTCCGCCGCATCCTTCATGACCTGAACCTCCAGCCGCTTCGGGGGTTTGGCCAGTTAAACGACCCGGCAAACAAGCTACTGATCGTCCTGGGAGAAGCCGAGTCGGTCCGGAATCGGCTAGACCTTCAGCGGTTCGTCGAACAGGGGGGCGCGGTCCTGGTGGCCACGGACCGGAAGTGCGTGAAGCTTTTGGAGCCCTTCGGCATTCGGGTCGTCGGCAACCTCGTGAAGGCTTCCAATTCCCGCTACATCTACAAGGGGCTTGATGAATGTGTTTTCATCCGGCCGGGCGACAAGCCGTCTTTTCTATTCGAAAATCTTTCGGTGGAGGAGAATCTTTCGCAAGTCGCTACCAATCGGTCCGGATACTTGGACCCGGTGGATCGTCGACTGCGGGTGCTGGCGACTTTCCCGTCCGGTTGTTTTGCGGTCACCGGGGGAGGAACCCATTATAGCATCCGGACCTATCCGTTCGCCGCCGGCGGCGATTGGCGAAAGGGACGAATCCTGGTCTTGGCCGATCATAGTGTGTTCATCAACGCCATGATGTGGCAGCCGGACATCGACAATTTCGATTTTGCCTACAACTGCGTGAATTGGCTTACGGATGGCGGGAAGCGGAACGAAGTCCTGTTCCTCGAAGAAGGAGAGGTCCAATCCTCGTTCGAAGTACCCCTGAGGGAGCCCCCCCTGCCCCCCTTGAAGGCGATTGTCGAAGCGATGGACAAGGGCCTGGGACAGCTCGAAAGCGACGACGTCTTCAATCGGATGATCCAGAAAGCGGTGACCGAGGTCGCGACACCGGCAGACAGATGGCTGCGCACCCTGATCCTGATCTCGACCGCGTTCCTCGGGCTGTTTGCCCTGGCGCGACTCAGCCAAGCACGCCATCGGCCAGAAAAAGCACCCCCGCCGGCAGCCGCCGTTCCCGAAGGAACGCTGTCTGGGAGTTTGCTCGATCAGCGTCACCAGGCGATGGAACAGGAAGGGAATTATTGGGAGGCAGCCCGGGCGCTGGCCCGGAAGGGTCTTGAGCCGGCGCTGTCGGTTTCTTTGCCGGCCAACCCGCGAGCAGCCGTCGGCCAGGTCAGTCTGCCGACCTTGAACATACCGGGAGGATGGTGGCAAAATTGGAGGCAGCGGCGCCGATTCAAGCGGCTTTGGCAGCTGGCGTTCGGAACCGAGCCGGTTCGGATTTCTGCGCGGCAGCTTCAGCGTCTCGGCCCGGAGATGGAAGCCATGAAGGGCGTGCTGGCGCGATCCAATTTGTCGTCTGGCTCATCCCAATCCCGTCTTGCCTGAACGGGAGAAAGGCGGCTTCCCGGTAGCCGAAGCTGTACAATACTCGAGACTCAGGCCCGCGGCGGTCGGTGAAAAGGTCCAGCCCGTTTTCATGAGCAGCCATCCATGACGTCCCAGCTAGAAGGTAGACCCGACACCGCGCATATCCGCCAGTGGGCTGAGCAGCTCCGAACCCTGCGCGACAAGACGCTTACCGAGGTTGGCCGCGTGGTCGTGGGCATGGAGGCCGTCACGCACCAGTTTCTCATTGCCCTCCTGGCAGGAGGGCATGTCCTCCTCGAAGGCGTGCCGGGTGTCGCCAAGACGACCCTCTCCAAAACGTTCGCTCAGATCCTCGGCGTTCAGTACAATCGTTTGCAATTCACTCCCGACCTGCTGCCGTCCGATGTGACTGGCACGTACATCTTTGACCGCAAGGAAAATGATTTTGTCCTCCGCAAGGGGCCGATTTTTTGTAATGTCCTCCTTGCCGACGAGGTCAATCGGGCGCCGGCAAAAACGCAGTCGGCCTTGCTGGAGGCCATGCAAGAAATCCAGGTGACGATCGAAGGCACGACCCTGTTGCTGCCCCAGCCGTTCATGGTTTTGGCTACACAGAACCCGGTCGAACAGGAGGGAGTGTATCGGCTGCCCGAGGCCCAGCTGGACCGTTTCTTGCTGCGCGTCGAGATGGGCTATCCCGGCCACGCTAGCGAAGTGGAAATGCTCAAGCTCCATAGCCGGCCCGTGGAGGAAGTGGATCAGCTTTTCAATGCCGAGACGATCCTCGAGATCCAGCGGCAATTAGCCGGCGTGCATGGCAACGACACGCTGCTGCATTACATCATCGATCTGGCCGAGGCGAGCCGAAACCATCCGGACCTGTCGCTGGGAGCCAGTCCGCGCGCTGCTCTCTGTTTGCTGCGTTGCGCCCGCGCCCGTGCCTGGCTGGATGGCCGGCATTATTTCACTCACGAGGATGTGCATGCGGTTGCCCCCGGCGTGCTGGGCCATCGCCTTATCATTCGGCCCGAAGCGGAGGTCGAGGGGAAACAGACGATCGATGTGATTCGCGAGCTGCTCGATTCCCTCCCGGTGCTCGAAACAACGTAAATTCGTCCGTAGCCCGCGGCCCGTAGCAAAGAACTACGGACTATGGGCTACGGACCCTGGATGGTCGGATGCTTACGTCCCGCGCCTGGTGGTTTTTGTTGGTTGTCCTGTCTCTGCTGGCGCTTGGCATGTTTGATAACCCGCCGTGGCCACGCCGGGGCGGTGCGCACTGGACGCTGATCATGGTGGCGCTGACCCTGCTCCTGTGGTTCCTCGGGGAGTGGCTGCTGTTTGCCGTGCGGGTCAGCACGGCCGTGCCTGCCCTGCGCGTCCAGCGCCAGCTCAGCGATGCTCGCCGTCCGGGCGATTCTCTCTGGGCCGGCCACACGGTGCAGGTACTCGTGCAGCTTCGGCTGCCGCATTGGGGAAGCCTGCCTTACCTCAAGCTGATCGACCATGTCCCTTTCGGAGTCGAGCTGGGACAGGGCCAAACGGAGAAGGCGGGAACGCTCAACGCCGAGCAGGAATTGGAGCTGCGGTATAGCATCCGTTGCCCCGTGGCCGGGCGGATTCGCTTCGAAGGCGTTGGCATCCAGCTGGCCGACCTCCAAGGATTCTTTTACCATGCCACGTTTCTTCCGGAGGTCATCGAATATCGGGTGCTCCCCCCCTTGGCGGATGCCGAGGGAAACCGCCCCACGGTGAAACGCCATAATCTGCTGCCCTCCCCCGGGCTGCACCGACACCTTCGGCCGGGCTCCGGCAGCGAGCTGCTCGACCTGCGCGATTATCTGCCCGGCGATCCGCCCAAAACGATCGCTTGGAAAGTCTCGGCACGCCGGGATCGGCTGATTACCAAGGAATTCGAAAGCGAAGTGCCGGTCCGCTGCACGCTCTTCATGGATATCTCCCATTCGGTCCGCATCGGTCCCGCCGGACGCAATGCCCTGGCGAGCCTGATCGATATCAGCGCAGCCGTGGCCCAGGCGAATGCCGGGGTGCGCGATCTGACCGGGATCTGTCTGTTCGATGAACAGGGAGTGACGCAGTATATTCGTCCGGCCCGCGGCTCCCGGTGCCTCGTTCAGCTCCTCAATGTCCTGGCCGACGCTGGGAGTCTGGCGCCGGCGACCGGCGAAGGTCGGGTTGCGACGCTCTTGCCGTTGGCCTATGGATTCGCCCGAGAAGTTTACCCCTACCTACTTCGGCCAGACCTCAACCAGGTACCCTCCTGGTCCGCTTGGTTCTCGCCGGTTCCGACCTACTCGGCCGGCTCCTTACGGCTGCGCCGCCGGTTCTTCCGCGGCCTTTTGTTGGTGTTGGGCTCCCTTCCGGTTATCGGGATGGGAGTTTTCGTCTACATGATCAACGATCTGCTTCCGCTGTTGGCGGACGTCTTGATTCCTCTTCCGGAGTCCCTTTTGGTGGTGCTGGGGTTGGCCCTGGCGGCGAGCGTGGCGGGACTCTATTACGCCGGGGTCCTTTTCCTGTTGCGTTCCTTGTGGCTGTGGTTTTCATCCAAGAAACGCCGCCTGGCCCGGCAGCGGAAGTGCTTGTCGGCCATCCTCGCCGAGCGTTATCACCTGGCTCCCGGCGGGCTGGGAATCCTTATGGAAAACGACAGGCAATTCAATCTCCTGATCCAGCGCTTCTTGGCCGAACATCAAGTTCCATATCCCCTTCCCCTCTACGACCGGCAGGGGAGATACCTGTTTGCGTGTCCCGGCAAAATTGATGTCTTGGCCGAGGCACTTATTCGCGCGGTCGGCAAAGGGCAAGACAACGAGTTATTCGTCCTGCTCGTGGATCTGCTGGAGCTCGTCGATCAGCTGGAGCCGCTGCTCCGCGCCGTGAAAATGACCCTGGCCCGCCATCACCAGGTCCTGGTGATTTGCCCCTGGCCTCCGGAGATTTCCCTTCCTCCCCGACAGCGAGCCGGAAAGGGAGAGCAGGACGGGCCATCCTCCACGCCTGCTGCACCCCATGCCGCCACGCTCCTGCGGCAGGCAACCACCCACCGCCTGCACCGAGCGTTTGCGCAGCTCCAGCATGCCTTTCTCCGGCTCGGGGTACCTGTGATTTGTGCGGAGGGTGGCGATCCGGTCCGCCTTATCCTCGACCGCATGGATCGGCTACGGAGCCTGGGTATGGGGAGTAGACGATGAATGGCCGGGATCTTCCACAAGCCGTGCCCCAAAGCTCGGCCAGCCATCACTACCTGGTGGTGAGCCTGGGTTCGTTGGGGATTATTCTGCTGGTCCTCCTGCACTGGGGGATGGGGCGGTGGAGCTATTTGCCGGTGTTGATAGGAGTGCTGGGGGTGATTCTGCGCTGGCGCTTGACCGGTTCGGGCCGTCCGGCTCTGGATCGCCGCATCGCTCGGTTCATGTCGCCGTTGCTCCCGCTTCTCCTGTTGGCCGGCCTGCTCCTGGCCAGCGAGGCGATGGACCTGGCCCCCTTGCGCCGGCTGGCGACCGGCTTCAGTCTCGCCGATTGGCTCCTGAGCGGTGCGGTGTTGGCTTTGTGCGTAGCTCAATATCGTGTCCTGGCCATGACGGTGTCGATTTTTCCGGAAGATTATCCCCGTGGCCGTCCGAACCAGTCTGTCCGACCGCCGCGAGGCACAAGTGCGCCGCCGAAACCCATCCCGCACCATCGCAATCCCCAGCTCGTTACATCGACCGAGATCGGCTGGATGGTTTTGTCCCTTCCCATCTGGGCCTTTCTTGCGCAACTGTGCTGGCGCCTGGTGCCGGCGGGTGTTCGTCTCTACGATCTCGAGCCTCGGGCCTGGCATGGCATCGTCCTGATCTGGCTACTGGTGCTTGGCGTCCTGGTCATTGCGGGCCTTCGAAGCTACGCCAGCCAGCGCCGCCTGCGGCCACCGGAGGCAAGGCTGTTCTTGCAAGACACCTTTTGGCAGGAAACCGGTTCTGAGCAGCGGCGGTTGAGCCGGTGGCTGACCTGGGCCGACCTCCGCCGGCGTCGAAAGGAGAAACGATGAAATTCTGGACGCGCGAATTGGCCGGATGGATCTTGCTCGGTTTGGGTTTGTACGTCTTCTATCGCGATTTCCAACTCCTGATGGATGGGAACCACTGGATCATGGAAGGCGGCATGTTAACGGTGATCGGTATCTTCCTCTTCCGTGGTGGGATTCAGCTCCTGAAGATTGCCGTTGCGGCGCGCGTGTGCATGGAAGCTCAGGACCGCCTGGAGCGCGATCACAGCAAGCCGGGTCGAACGCTGGGGTTCCCGCGGCCCATGCTTGGCCGTCGTCCGGTGCCGTATGCGGAGCGGTCCACTGGGCCCTCGTGATCCAGCTCCATCACCGCTTGAAGTTTACATTGCGGAACTCGATGTACCAGCCCTCGGCTTCCAGGCCGACGTGTCCCTTGGGCACGTGACACTGGTCCCACGTGGCGGTCACGGCGCCATTGATCCACAAGGTCATGTGCGGGCCTTTGCAGGTGACTTCATAGGTATTCCATTCCCCGGCTTCCTTGCCGCGTTGCGGCTTCTTATCATCGATTTTCACGCGCTGCGGTTTCCCCTGAACCAAGGTGTTTCCGAAAAGATAGCCAACGTTTCGATTGCCCACCTGAGCTTGATGCCAAATGGCGCCATCGTCCGCGGTGCGCACATAAACGCCGCTGTTATAGCCCTGCCTGCCCTCAATCTTCTTGAACCGCCACTCGACGTGAAAGATCCCATCATCGAACGGCTCCTCATAGAGCAGCATCTCGTGAATGTCGGCGCCGTCACAGACCAGCTCATGCGTGTTGGGATCGAGGCTCCAGGGATTCTTGCTCTTGAGCGGACTACCGGGCGGAATCGGCACGCGCTTCCAGTGGTTCAAGTCCTTCCCGGCCAGAAGATCGATCCAGCCAGTGGGATCTTTTTGCAGGGCGCTAGAGTCTTCTTGCGGCTCCGCGGCCGGGGCGGGCATGAGGGCTGCGATGGCTCCAATTGATACAGCAATGATCCACAACAGCCTCATCGACATGGCAGGGTACTCCTTGTATCATCACGGACGTTTGGTACGCTGGCTCCGTTGGACAACACATGTGGGCTGAGCATGTGTCCGTGTTCAGGAGGAGGTTCATCGTTCCCCCCAATCAGAAACCGTAGCCCGTTCCTCTACCTTCCGAGCCAGGTGGATTTCTCTCATGATGGCATCCCATTCCGTCTCATCCACCAAAGCGCCTTCGGTGCGAAGAAACCCGTTGGCCCCGCAGTTAATGACATCATGGTATTTTAACGGACGACCGACGGCAAAGGGGGAGCTGCGGCGGCGAGTGCACGCACCCGCAGAGTCGGCCTATTTGCCTGTTCCCCGCTTGTGACTTAGACTTTCATGAGAACCGCGACGGCAGCCCCTGCCCCCCGACCGCTTCGCAAACAGGGATCGCTTCCCTCGGACCGGGTCGCCGCGCGGTCGTCCGCATAATCCCCGCCTTGCCGAACGGGTCTCCTATCATCCCCACCGAGGAAACCAAGATGCCACTTGCTCGCCAAGCAATCCTTGCCTTTCTCCAGAGCGAAGAGGGGCCCACGGCCGTGGAATATGCGGTCATGCTGGCCTTGATTATGGTGGTCTGTATCGGCGCCGTCACCACCCTGGGCAGCAACGCGAACAAAACCTATACCTCTGCCGGCAAGAGCCTGACCGCCTCCAGTTCCTGATGGCGTTCTGGCCTTTCCATCATGATTGAGCTTCCAGGGAGTAGACGGCAGCCTGCCAGGGAGTCATGTCCAGGTATAATCCGCGAGCGCGCAAATCGTTGCCGTCTCGATGGTAAACGGCATCGCCAAGCTCATCCCGAAGCTGCCATTGACCGTGGCCAAGCTCGGCGAAGGGGAGCCGAACATAGCACTGGCTCTGATTGGGAGCATAGTTGACCGCCACCAGCAGCCGTTCATCGCCGGTGCCGCGCCAGGCGAACGCAAGAAAACAATCCCACGTCCAGTTGCCATCCCAGGCAGGCAGGCATTCGAGCAACCGCCATTGGCCGTCGCGCACTGTTGGCTGGTGGAGCACGTCCAGCAAGCGGCCGTAAAACTGTGCCAGCTGCGGGTTGATGGGTTCTTTGGGACCGCGGACCAGGTGGGGCGAGATGCGTTTCGTTCGGCCTTGCAACTGCCCCGCGTGGAAAAAGCGGAGGCCCGGTGACAAGAACGTGATGGCCGCGGCGGCTCGATGAACTTCCGGAGAAAAGGTCGCTGCGGCCCGTGGCTCATCGTGGTTTTCCAGAAAGCGGGCCAGTTTGTCTTGGTAATCCAACCCGGCGTACAGGTGCTCGCGCACGGGCCGTGCATGCCCCTCGCGTAGCCGATCGTACAGCCGCTTGTCGTAAGCGTAATCGAAGCCCTGCTGCTGAAGCGTCCATTCAAGGTCCCAGTAGACCTCGGCCATGAAAAGAAAGTGTGTCACCCGCTCCCGCACGCGCTGGATCGCCTTGGGCCAAAACGGTTCTGGCCGCATTCCCCAGGTCCGTTCGAAGACATCGGGCAAAATCAACATGGCCATGTCGCAGCGAACGCCGTCGCATTGGCCAGCGATCTTCACCAGTTCCCCGGCCATCGCTTCTTGTGTGGCGGGGTTGGCGTAGTTGAGCTGCAGCGTGTCGGGCCAACCGGCAAAATATGGATCGCGCCCATAAGCCAGCACGCAATCGCCACCTCTGCACTGTATCCGTGTGTAATTCTGGGGGGCGCGGGCCAGATCGGTTTCGCTGCCTTGGATGAAGTAGTCGGGATGATCTTCGAGCCAGGGATGGTCCAGTCCCATATGATTGGGAACAAAATCCAAGAGTAACCGCAGGCCGCGACGGCGAAGCCGGTCCCGCAGGCGCGCGAGCGCGGCATCGCCTCCCAGATAGGTGTGGACCGTGTAGCCGGTGATTGCAAACCCCGAGCCGGCGATATCCTCTTCACGCAGGTCCGGCAGCGTTTCCTGGAACTCCCTGCGCCAGGCTGCATTCGACCGGGATACCCCTTGGGCGGTCGGGCCCGTCTGCCAGACGCTCAAGAGCCAGACCCAATCAAAGCCCATCTTCGCCAGGCGGTCCAGCTCGGCGTCCGGAATATCATCCAGCGTGGCGTGCCGGCCCAGACCCTCGGACAATTCCGTTAGCCAGACACGGGTATTGATCTGATAGAGCGAAGGATAACGCGGCGTTGCCATCCGACTATCCTTTCGCACAGCGGGCCTGGCCCACTTACTTCTCTCCTTGCAAAACGCTCAAGAGAGCGTCGCTGGCAGCCCGGCGCACATCCGCATCGGGATCATCCAGAGCCTTCCGCAGGGCGGGTGCGGCGCTTTGAGCCTGAGGCCCGAACTTGGCCAGGATATCGGCGGCTGTCTGACGAACACGTTCATCGCGGTCCGACAGCGCGGCCGCCAAGGCGGGGATGGCGGGTTGGGCATCGGTACCAATCCCTCCCAGCGTGCGCATGGCGGCGATGCGAATATCGGGATCACTGGCCCGGATGGCGCGGATCAGAGCCGGCACTGCGTCCTTGGCTGCGGGGCCATAGCGGTCCAAGGCCGTGCACGCTGCCAGGCGGACATCGAAATCCCGATCGAAGAGTAAACGAGCAAGGGCCGGCACGGCAGTGGGTTCCGCCGGATTCATCTTGCCCAGGGTGCGGCCGGCTGCCCAGCGCACAAAGGAATTCGGATCCCCTGTTGCATCGATGAGTGCCGGAACCGCCGGTGCGGCGGCTGACCCAAAGGATTCCAGCGCCTCGACCGCTCCAAGCCGAATCTGCACGTCCGGGTTGGTGACATCGGCCGCCAGGCGTGGCAGTGCCGCTTGCGCCGCCCGGAGGAGCGGATCCGGCGCCGATGTGGGCTGGCCTTGATTCTGCGCCGCCACTGCCAACAGTCCACCTTCCGGTGGCGCGTTCTGAGCCTTTCCGGGCTCCGATGCTCCGGCCGGGGCCGCGTTCGGAGTCGCGATGCGCAAGAGTTTGAGCCGAGCATTCCCCAAGCTTTCAAGAGTCCGCTGCACCAGCAAACGAACCTGGAGATCGTCATCCTGCAAAGCTTTGGCCAGGACTGCTTTCTGCTGGCTGAAGGCTTCCAGCAGCGGCATCAAGTCGTGTTGGACCGATCCGAGTTCTTTGCGCTCGGCAAGCGGATCGATTGCTTCCTCCCCGATTCTGGGTTGAGGCACCTGGGTATCGAGGGCCGATCCCAGTTGCTCCGCTGCTCCCGCTGCCAGCCGCCGGACTTCGGGATCAGGATTGCTCAGTCCCACGGCAATAACGGGGAGGATTGCCTTGCCCAGTTGGACGACATAGTCGCGCGGGACCCGAACCGCCTCGACTTCGCCTGCCTTGGAAGAAAGTTGGTTAGTCACCCGGAGCATATTCCCCAGTGCGGTTCCCGCGGCGAGCCGCTCCGGGAAGTTGGGAGAAGCGAGCAAGTGAAGCAGCGCAGGCAGTGCGACGTTCGGATCTGGGAAAACAAGACCCAGCGCCCGTGCTGCCTGTTCACGGATGTGAGGCGTCTCCCCGTTTTTTACCAAGTTCGCCAGTTCCGGTGCCAGGGAAGAGGCCAGACCATTCGGATTTTGCGGATCGCGCAAACTCGACCCGATTTCCGCCAGCATGTCCATGACGGCCAGGCGGACAGCCGTCGAGCCGGTTGTCAACGACCGCCGCGCTTCCTTCTTGAACCGCTCGGCCAACGCCGCATAGATCTGTTCATCCGAACCTCCGACGGCTGAGCGCCACTCTTGCAGTGCCAGTGCCCGCCGTATTTCGGCCAGGCTTCGCAGAGCCTCGGCCCGCTGCGCCAAATCGGGGTGCGGAGGAGGAGCCTTGAGCATCTGGCGCAATGCCTCTACCGGATCGGGCGGAAACCGATCCGCCAAGCCGAATTGAGCGCAGCATAGCATGACCGCAAGGACGGCAACACCGGGCCGCCGTACGAGGCGATTCAAGATCGAGTGGACCAAGCGCATGGACTAAGCCCTTTATGCCGGCGACCGGCATGGCGAAAGCCGCGGCAATCGAGCGGTTTGCTCGTCGTACCCGGTCGCTCATGAACCAACAATATCATGTTGAGTATACCACCGGTTCTCGGACACGGCCTCAGCATTCCGTCCGAGGGTGAGACAATCCGGAACAACTCTAGCGCCTGTGCGGGAATTGCGGGATACACTCGACTTGCCGGTCGGAGCAGCCAGGCGCGTGGGCCTCTTTTCTGTGGCCCAATCGCTTACACTTCCAGCTCATCGCTCGTAGGGGTGAAGAAGACGAACTAGCCCCGATCGTCAGGGAGGGGGAATCACCCTCTCTGACGATCGGGGCTAGTTCACACAAATCCTAAACCGTGGCGTCCCACGAACGGGTCGGATCACGCACGGCCATCCGGCCCGGCAAAGAGTTGATCGAGCACATCCGTCGCGGCGAGTGTTGTTGCTCCCGCCATTTCGGACCATTCCGGATGGTCTTGGAGCTGTTGTGATAAAACCAGACCGGCTTCGGTCATCGGAACCATTGGGGTTCCCGCGGCAGTGCCAGCCCAAGCCGGCTCCATGATGTCTTGCAATGGCATCATGTTGGTATCCGTGGACCTGGCCAGGTTAGCGACGAGCTGCGCCCAATCCTGCGGGGAATTCTGTGCCGGCGTCCCGGGGCGGCCAACGGTTGCCATCATCGCTCCCGTGACCAAGTAGTCCTTGCTGAATTCCGAAGTCTCAACAAAACTGCCCAACGCGGTGGCCGTAACCGTGAGATATTGGCCCGTGAGGTCTTGCGGGATATTGGTCGTCAGGGCGCCGTTGCCGGTCGCATCGGTGGACAGCACCAACGGTGTGGCGGTGGCGATCAAGGTCTGTCCCTGGCCAAACTCCGTGGGATCTGCCGCCGGATTGGCGAACACCTGGATGACAAAGGCCATGTTGGGAATGCTGTTCAGGCTTAGCTGGATGGTCGTGGCCGCGCCAAACGCTGTCGCAGCGCTGATCAAGGGGTAATTCTGGAAATCGTTGGGTCCAAGGTGAGGACCGCCCAACGTATTCAGGGTCACGCCATTGTCAGCGAGATCGATCCCCAAACCATGGTTGGCGAAGATGCTGTTCGACAGAATAGGGTTGTGGGCCGTGGCAAAATCGAATGGGCCGCCGCCGACTGCGACCCCCGCTTTGCCGTTGAATGCGATCACGTTGCCAACACCGCCGCCGATGAAATTGTTCTGCGCCCCGGAGAACAGGAAGACTCCGTGGCCGCTATTGCCGAGCGGCGCTTGGCCGGTGATGTCCGTGCCGATCAGGTTCCCTGTGACGAAATTAGAATCCGCGTTTCCGATCCGGACACCATCGAGCTTGTTCCCGGAAATAAGGTTGGAGGCACCCCCGGCGGAAGCAGTGCCAGCTACCCCAATCTGGTTCTGGGAAGCCCCAGTTAAGAGGGCCACGCCGTTTGCCAAGTTGGGCAGGCTGGCGAGTCCGGACTGGGTCGTGCCGATGCGATTGCCTTGCACGACGTTTTCACTGGAACTCGAGATCACTACTCCGCTGCCCGAATTGCCGGAGATCAAATTGCCGGTCACGGTGCCACCAGGACTGACCATGCCAATCATGTTGCTGCTGGCTTGTGAAAGGATATCGACGCCATTCCCGTGGTTTCGCAGCGGGGTCTTCCCGCTGACATCGGTGCCGATGAAGTTGCCCAAGACCACGTTGGCATGTGCATAATTGTCAATCCGAACGCCGTCCTGGTGGTTGCCGGAGATCAAGTTTGCCGCCGCCGCACCAGTCCCGCCCAACGTGTTGCCGCTGGCTCGTGAAAAGATGTTGATCCCGTTGCCTTCGTTGGGCACATAGTCGGTGCCGGTAATGTCCGTCCCAATCCGGTTTCCCGCGACCAGATTGTCGTTGGCTGAGAGACTGATCTGAACCCCGTCGCCGACGTTGCCCGAGATTACGTTGCCCAAACCGATGATGTTGCCGTGCGCCTGATTCACGATTTCGATGCCATTGCCTTGATTGGCCAGGACGAACTTGGCACTCCGCTCCGTGCCGAGACGGTTGTTTACCACCAAGATTCCGGAACTCAGATTTCCGGTGATCTTGATTCCGTCCTGCTTGTTGCCGGAGATGAGGTTGCCAGCTGTCGCCTGAAAACCGCCAATCACATAGCCGGACGTATTGTTGATGAGGACGCCGTTGAGCGTATTGGCCAGGGCCATCTCGCCATTTGCTTGCGTGCCAATCTCGTTTCCCTGGATGAGGTTGCCGAGGCTGGCGGGACCCAGCGCCTCGATCCCGTTGCCGCCGTTTCCGGAGATGAGATTGCCGCTGCCGGCGACCGTGCCTCCAATCGTGTTGCCGCCAAAGCCGATCTGAAGGAAAACCAAGATCCCGTCGGCCTGGTTGGGCACGGCTCCCGTGCCATCGAAGTTGGTGCCGATCTGGTTCCCCATCACCTCGTTTTGCGAACCGCCGAGCACGACCCCAGACAGCTCGTTCCCAGAAATGAGGTTCTCGATAACCCGATCGCTGTTGCCCAAAACGACGACGCCATCCAGTCCGTTGGCCACAGCCATGCTTCCAGGCGCGTTTGTGCCGATCATGTTTTCTTCGACCACATTGTGAATTGTGACCACGCCGGTAATCTGGACGCCGTCACCGCGATTGCCGGAGATGAGGTTGTCAAGGGCCACGCTGTTATCGGTAGCGCCCTGTTCGATGGTCACTCCGTTGCCGATGTTGGCGAGCGCGCCGTTGCCGGTGGCCGTCGTGCCGATAAAGTTGCCCCAAACCATGTTGGACGAGGTGCCGACTCCGTTGACGTCCACTCCTCCGAGCAAGTTGCCGGAGATCAGGTTGCCCCCGCCAGAAGAGGTATGGACGCGGCTCTTCCCGCCGATGAAGTTGTTGGTGGCACCGTCCGTGATGGCCACGCCAAAGAGGCTGTTGGACACGGCGTTGCCATTGTACATGGTGCCATCGCCACTCTTGTTCGTTCCAATCAAATTGCCCAGGACGGCATTCCCTGTGGTCCCGGCGTCGCTCAGCCGGACACCGTTGCCCAGATTCGGTCCAATGAGGTTGCCGGCCCCAGTCTTGGGATCGTTATTGAGGAACAGACCGATCCCTCCGATCGTGTTGTTATGTGCCCCGCCAGTGATGGCCACACCGTCGAGCTTGTTCGGCAGAGGAGTAAGGACACCACCGGGCGCGTCAATCCCGTGCAGGAAGCCCCACCCAATCAGGTTGTTGACGAGGCTGTTGTTCGCGGTCTCAGGGCCGGTGAGGGAGACCCCATTGCCATTGTTTCCTCCAATGTAGTTCTCCGTGATCGTATTGTTGGTGGAAGACTCGATGAGCACTCCGTCTTCGCCATTCGGCTCGTCGGGTATGCCGTCCTTATCGCTGCCGATGGTGTTCGCGGTGCCTGCCTTCAGAGCGCCCGGTTGGCCGACGATGTTGTTGGACGAATCGAGCAGGTAAATCCCATTCGCCGCATTGAGATCGATCTCGTTGTTGATGATTTTCGTGGTAAACGGTTGCGTGGAATCGGGCATTCGGCCTGCAACGCGGATTCCGTTGTTGGCATTATTCTCCATGACATTCGTGTCGATGGTAATGCCGGCGCTCGAGAGAACCAAGACGCCGTCCGCGGTATTGTTCTCAATATCGTTGTCTTTGATCGTGGCGACTACGTCTTCAAAAACATACACGCCGTTGCCATTGGGGCCGGATTTCGCTTGTTGATCGAGGCCGATATTGCATTCGCTAACCGTGTCGCCTTCCCCCTCGACAACGATTCCCGCCGACTCAAAGTTCACAATGGTCAGTCCCGTGACCGTACCGTGCTTTCCAAGAAGGACGAGGCCGCTGGCATTGCCTGCACCGAAACCGTTGAGCTTGATTTCCTGGCTGGAGGGGTCGCCGGCGATGGTTACGTTGTTGGCAGTAAGGGCGGGCAACTGGGAAGTGAGGTTAATGGCATGCGGCCCGCCCCCGAGTTGGGTGAAGTCGATCGTGGAGCCGGGCTGTGTGTTAGCTTGCATAATGGCGGCGCGGAGTGATCCCGGGCCACTGTCCGCAACCGAATTCACGCTGATCGACGGCAGCCAGCGATCCTCCAGCGCTTCCAAACGTGGGAGGAAGTTCTCGCGACGGAGGGGTTGGCGGGGTTGATTGGGGCGGCGAAAGCCAGGGGATTCGCGAAACATGGAAAACTCCTTCAAGGGACGAAAAACTTATCCGCATCACGTTGCCTAGGAACCTATATGCGCGCCTGCCGCTTCTCGGGACAGGAAAGGACTGAAAAAAACAGAAATGGCTCCTGCGGCGTCCCTCTGGCAGACTTGTTCGTGGCCTGCCGGCGGGATGCTCTCCTACAAGCTCGGCGCACAAGGCATGCCAGCCTACAGCGGTTTTGCCTGCGATTCTGCAAGACGGCTAAAGGATTCTGCGGCGGAGGTGGGTTTCGATCAGAAATAGGGCCATTATTTCGGCCAGTGGCGCCCGTCTACATCTGGCTCCAGGTTGGCCGAAATAATGGGCTTGCGTTTGGCCGTTCCGGACATCACTTGTTTGCAGTCAAGTTCGGAACCAGGGTCGGGTCGTAGGTGGATCCGGCCGACACCTGAACCATGATGATGCGCATCCGCGTCGGGAAGAACTTTTCCGCGTCGGGCCTCTTGTGGGCATGTCCACTGCCGCCGCTGCTGTCTTTGATGACCAGGTGCATCTCCTTGATCCCCTCCGACCAGACGATGGAATCGTTTTGCCAGAAGGAGGTCATTTTCACGTCCTGCTCGTACACGCCTTTTTCGCGGTAGACCACGGTGCCGGTGCAGCCGTAGCCGTTCTTCTGACCCTTGTTCGGGATATAGCACAAGGTCCAGGTGGTTGGCTCGCCGCCCACCGGCTTCTCGATGACCTCGGTGCGGATGTGGACGGTACCGTTGCGGTAATCCACCGGCCGCGTCCAGTCCTTGGGACGGTCGGGGTTGAGCGCCTTCCCGCGCACGTAGTAGTGCGACTTGCTCGGCTTCGAATTGTCCGCGTCCTCCTTGGTGAAGGTAAATGTGACGTCGAAGAGGACAAACTGCTCCCCATAGCTCACCGAGGAGGCGAGCAGCATCGCCACTCCTGCCAGCCACAAGCCGGAACGGCCCGTGCCACACCATCGCGTCGGCGTCATGCTTGATTCCTCGAAGTGTTACGCCCCACCGAGAGGCGTTTCGCCCTCGCGTAACCGTGATGAAAAGACATCTCGAATCGGCGCGCCTTCCGGGACCAGCAGAAGCGGCCGGTCGAGACGATCGCGGAGCACCAGGCTCGGGGGAATCCCTAGTGCGTCGTAGATGGTAGCGACGATGTCATTTGCGGAGACCGGACACTGGCTGGGATAGGCCCCGTGTTTATCGCTGGCCCCGTAGGTGAACCCACCCTTGATCCCGCCCCCCGCCAACAGGACGGTGTAGCAGAACTCCCAGTGATCGCGACCCGCGGTGCTGTTGATCTTCGGCGTCCGGCCGATCTCTCCCATGACCACGACCAGGGTCCGTTCCAGCAGGCCGCGGTCCACGAGGTCGGCGAGCAATTGGGAGAAGCCGGTGTCGAAAGGCGGCAGCAGATGGTTCTTGAGCTTGACGAAGTTGCCGCCGTGCGTATCCCAGGTGGCGTTCGCATCTGGTGCCCAGGAAATGCAAGCTAGCCGCGTCCCGGCCTCGACCAGTCGGCGAGCCAGGAGCAAACTCTGGCCATAGATGTTCCGGCCGTAAGCATCCCGCACCCGCGGGGGCTCCCGATCCAGCTGAAAGGCCCATTGCGCCGCCGTGGAGGTAAGCAGGTCGCAGGCCTTTGCCTGAAGCCGTTCCATCTCCTGGCCCGGGCCCGCGACGACCGAAGCGCTCGATTGGTTCAGGCCGGCCAGCAGCCGCCGGCGGCCGCGCACGCGCTCTGTACTCATCCCGACTCCGGGAACCAGCGCGGGTAGATTGAAGCCATCCGGACTCGGTCCACCCTGAAGCACGAGGAAGGGATCGTGCGTCTTCCCCAGCCAGCCGCCCAGGAAGCCGGGTTGCGGAGGCCCGCCCGCCCCTTCCGCCGTCAGGTAGGGCAGCAAAACATACGGCGGGACCCGAGAGGTGGGCGGGCGAAAGCGGCTGATCACGGAGCCGATCGCAGGGTGGTCCGTGGACTTCGCGCCCAGGATGCCGGCGCGGACGTTGCTCTGGACCCCCGTGAGGGCGGTGTACACCGCGGGCGCGTGCGCCACCTGGTCGTGATGGACGGAGCGCACCAGCGCGCAGTGAGACATTAGCCGCGCCAGCCGGGGCAGATGCTCGCAGACCTGGATCCCGGGAACCGACGTGGCGATGGGTTGAAACTCGCTGCGCAGCTCTTTCGGCAGGTCCGGCTTCATGTCCCACATGTCGAGGTGACTGGGGCCACCGTTGAGGAACACGAGGATGCAGGAGTCCGCCCGGGGAGACCTGCCTTTCGACGCGGACTGCTCGCCCGCCGCCAGCACCTGGGGCAAGGCCAGGTTCAGCGCGCCGATAGTCCCGATCTGCAGCATGTT
>DATGIQ010000702.1:0-10616 GCA_035295665.1 Gemmataceae bacterium
TTCTTCTACCAGGGCCGACTCATCGAGTCCGGTCCCACAGACCAAATCTACACCCGGCCCCAGGTGAAGCAGACGGAAGACTATATCACCGGCCGGTTTGGTTGACAGGTGGTGCTATGGCCAAACATTTGCAGCGGGACCTGGAAAACCTCCAGCGCGACCTCCTGGCGCTGGCCGCTTCGGTCGAGGAAGCGATCCACATGGCTATCCGGGCGTTGCGTGAACGGGAGCCGGAGCCTGCTCGGCAGGTCATCGCCGGTGACCCGCAGATCGATCAGGAAGAAAACCATATTGAGGAAGAGTGTCTCAAGATCCTGGCTCTGCATCAGCCTGTGGCCGTGGATCTGCGCCGGATCGCCGCGGCTCTGAAGATCAACACCGAGCTGGAGCGAATGGCAGACCTGGCCGAAGATATTGCCGAGCGGGCGCTGTACCTGGCGCAATTGCCCGCGGCCCCAGTTCCGGAAAAGCTCCAGCGCATGACCGACCTGACCACGACGATGGTGCGGCAAAGCCTGGACTCGTTCGTCAATCTCGATTCGCGCCAGGCCCGGCGTGTCTGCCGGCTGGACGATGAAGTGGATCGCTACAACAACCAAATTATCCAGGAGCTAATCGACCTGATGCAGGAGTCCCCAGCGATGGTAGAGCCGGGGCTCTCGCTGTTTTCAGCAACCCGACATCTGGAACGCATCGCTGATCACGCCACCAACATCGCCGAGGAGGTGGTCTACCTGGTTGAGGGCACCATCATTCGCCATCAGCCGACGGCCGTCGCGGTGGCGGAATAAGAAGTCCCAAGCATACGGATCCGAGCCATGACCCGGCCGCGCATTCTCATCATCGAAGACGAGCGTGCCCTCACCGAGGTACTGACGTACAACCTCCAGCGCGAGGGATACGAAACCTTTGTGGCCCACGATGGTCAGGAAGGGTTGCGGAAAGCGCAAACGCTGCTCCCCGACCTGATCCTTCTCGACCTCATGCTCCCGGTCCTCAACGGGTTGGAAGTTTGCCGGGAGTTGCGGGCAGGGGAGCGGACCCGCGCTACCCCGATTTTGATGCTCACGGCCAAGGCAGAGGAGACCGATCAGGTGGTTGGCTTCTCGCTGGGAGCCGACGATTACGTCACCAAGCCCTTCAGCGTCAAGGTTCTGGTGCAGCGGATCAAAGCTCTCCAGCGCCGCCATGAGGCCACCGCCGAGACATCCAATGTAGCCGAACACCTGGGCGTCCGCATTGACCGGGACCGCCATCAGGCGTACCTGGATGGCCGCGAAATCGAGTTGACGCCGACCGAATTTCGGCTCCTGGAATGCCTGGTTCGCCAGCCGGGGCGAGCCTTTGCAAGGTCCCAACTGATGGATGCCGCCATTGGTGAGGGAGCGTTGGTGCTGGAACGGACCATCGACGTGCACATCAAAACGCTGCGCCGCAAACTCGGAACCGCGGGCGAATTGATCGAGACGGTGCGAGGGCTGGGTTATCGCTTCCGGGAAAATCGCAATTGACCCGTGAGGAGATGGACGGGCATGTCGTAGAAGGCAGCAAGCGATTCCTTCGCACCCGCGTTACCCGTATCCTTCTGTGTGCGGGGAAAGGCAACCAGCAGAATGGGACGGCGTGCCGGCTCCCTTGGTTCCTGCGCAGGCCGAGGCTTCCTCACACGGATACGCCGCGGAACACTCGCCACTTCCTCCACCCGCAGGCTATGATTCCGAGCACGCCGCAGCCGAGGAGCACCAGGGTGGAGGGTTCGGGCGTGGGGGTAGCTAGGAAGCCGTGCTCATTGCCGGCTGTATCGGTGTAGTAACCGACGATCTGCCCATTGTCGTTGATGCCTCTTGCTTCCGTGGAGATGGAGCCGGGGACATCGAACGTTGTGTAAGTGCCGTCGTTATACAAGAAACCGTGATCGGGCAGCCCTTGTAGGTTGTTCGAGTAGACGCCCACGACTTGTCCGAGATTATTGATGCCCCATGCATCCGTCAGACTAGCACCGGGCACAGAAAGCGTCATGAACGTCCCTCGGCTGAGCACGCCAAACGCAAAAACAATCTGACCCACGTTGTTTATTGCATGAGCAGCGCTCCCGCCGACGGTACCGAGGTCGGTGTAGCTTCCTCCGCTCAGCAGGAAGCCACCAGCGACAAGCTGTGGGGGCCGGCCCCCTCCTACAAAGGAGTAGCCTCCCACGATTTGGCCGGAATCATTGATGCCGTTGGCCATCGTAGCTTGAACGGGCGAAGCCCACGATGAGGGGACGTTAATCGGCGTGTAGTTTCCGCCAGTGAGCAGGAAGCCAGACCCGCTGTTATATCCCACGATTTGAGCGGAAGCATTGATACCGGAAGCTATGGTGCCGGAGACCGTACCGGGTACGTCGAGTTGCGCATACGCCCCTCCGCTAAGCAAGAAACCATGTGAGGGCAATAGCACACCGCCAACACTGAATGCCCCCACGATTTGCATAGCATTGTTGATCCCCACCGGTTGGGTAGCAGTGGCACCGGGGACGTCAAGGGTGGTGTACACGTAATCGGCCCGCACTCGGGCTCCCACGCTCGAGACCCAGCTCAGCACAACTAGGGCACAAAGCAGGCGTTTCATCGAGGCAACCCTGGGAGGGATCGGTCCATACGGCGAAACCAACTACCAGTATACTGCCTTAGAAGGCAGGAGGCAATGAAAGACGGCAAGAGCAACTCGCAAGCGGCGAGCCGGTCCTGGGGACGCGAGCGCCCACCAGGATAAAGCGGAGGGTTGCCTGGGCCACGTTGTGGTTCAGGCACACATCTTCACCGTTCGCGCTCTCTACCAGGCTTACGGACAGCGCGGATCTACTCATTGGAACTACTTGCCTGAAGCTACTCAGCCGAACCGCAACCGCAGCTGTCGTCCTGGACAGCCGTGCATCCGGTCTGGCGTGACGCACGGCCTTACAACGCAAGTGTCTCGGACGGAGAGCCGGATGGCCGGCTGTCCGAATGTGCTGTTGGGTGCTGCAGAAAATCCAGGACTAGAGTGGGGTCCAGAAAGCGTTATGCCAAAAGCAACGGGCCACAGCGGAGAAAGTTCCATGCTATTTGGGCAATAACCTACGTTTTGGCCGCGGTGCGTACCGCAGTTCCTCAAGTCTCACCCCGGCTGGCCCCTAATAGGGGCATAAGTTGCTTCGGGCACCATCTGTTGATTTTGCGGGCCATTTTTGCGAATCAGCAGGGGTTCATGGATGGGGTATACTTCACACCTGTTTCTTTTCCCCCCCGGTTTTTTCACGAACGCACCCAACTGCCGCGCGGGTGGGATTTGCCTAGCACCCGCTTCCATGCTACGAATGCTGTATGCACGCGGCACGGAACAGCGCGGCATCCCCCTCACCACGCCCTCCGGAATAGCTCTGGGGCGTTACGAGACGGCCATTCCAAGCTCTCCTTCGCCCCGTCTGCGAAGGTTGATGCTCTCTTCCCATGCTAGCAACCGCTAGCGTCTGCGCCCTCCCCCTTGAAGGAAAGTTTGAAGGAGACAGCCCGCGGGTGTTCGGCGGATAATCCAGCTACACGCCCCTGCGTGCCCGACCGTTTGGATGCCCCCGCCATCCCCTGCACGAAGCGAAATGAGCACGCCTTGTGCGGCCATGTGTACGAGGCACATCCGGCGGGGCCGGTTTCCGACTGGCTTCGCATTGTCCCAGCGCAGCTTCCGCGCGCTGCCCTGACGCGTCTCCCCCTTATTGGTGCCCCCCGAAGGAAGAAAGGACATGCCCATGATACCGATAGACTGGAAACGACGCCGGACCAGCAACGGGCACACACGCAGGCCTTGCCGTCGCCCATCCCTGGAACAGCTGGAGGACCGTCTCCATCCCAGCATTAACATGGCGGGGGACGTTTTTGTCGCCAGCTCGGCCAACGCGCTCAACGGCGTGCCGGATCCAACCACCCAGGCCGGTCTGATTCGAGTCGACAGCGGTATCAGTGACAACTTCGAGTACCCCACGGCCAACGAGTCGGCCATTTCGGGGGATCGCACCGGCTTCATGTCGATGCCCGACTACATTGTTCCGATTGATAACAATAATCCCACTGAAGGATTCTATGTCACGGACCAGACAGCATTCGGGAGAGGTGAAGGCGCCGTCCTCCAAGTAAATCCGCCAACCCAAGCCGCCTCAGACAACGAGATGGCCATCGCGACCGATACCACGTACTATCAATTCGCGAATGTAAATGGGGACAATGGAGACTTCGAGGTACCCACCCTCACGGCACCAACCGCATTGGCGAAGGTAGCGATGACCGTCAACGGTCTGTCCCACGATTTCCTGTTCATTGCCTCGTCAGGAAGCGACGGTTTTCCAAACCCTGCAATATCAGGAGGGGGACAGCAGAAAGACTTACGCAACAGTACGAATGTTCTTACATACTTTGAACCCAACTATCCAAGCCAGCGCAATCCAAACATCGTTATGATCGATCTTTCTAAGTCGTATAACGTGCAGTATGACCCCGCTAACAATCCCAACAACCTGACTGACCAGCAAACCGTAGTCTACCCCGATCCCACACAATATCCGTTTCCTGCGCCGCAGCAACCAACGCAGGATATGTTGGTCGATCCGACCGGCATGGTCACGACACCACGTTTTCCCAATGATATTTTCGTATTGGATGCTAAAGCGGGCGGAAGCGGAGAAATCCTCGACTTCACCTTGCCAGCATCGGGGAGTACCCAGACCGCCCTCGGTGGCCCGTACGTAGTTACCGGGCAGGGTGTCTTGAATTCTCCTGTGGACATGGCCTACGATCCCACCACAGGCAATCTCGATGTCGTCGAGGCGGCAAGCGGAGGCACCGTTGTGAGCGTGAGCCTGACTGGCTCCAGTGGTTCCGTAAATGGCACGGTCAGCGCCCTGCAAGGGCCCACCGGGCTGATCTCCAACCTGGGCAATGGCGTCGCCGGGATTGCCGTCAATCCAGCCAGCGGTATCGCTCCGGGAACCATCTACGTCGACACAGCCGAGACGGCACATGCCCCTGCGCAGGTGTGGCAGCTCCAGCCCAGCCCCAATGGCCAGGGCGGCACCACGTATACTCCCAGCCCCCTCCCCCTGCCGGGTCAGGTTCTCAGCAACGCCAAGGGAATGTACTGTGATGGCAGCAATCTCTCTATTGCCACGAGTCCCTCTCCCTATCTGACATTGACGGAAGCGCAAACGCTCTCCACGGCCGCTCAGAACCGTGATTCGTCGAAGTTTCCCACCGGCATCGTGACCTATACGCTCGCCAATGGAAGCCTCAACACCGGGACACTGACCCGACAGCCGGGACTTTTCTCTTTACCCCAAGGCGTGGCGGAAGACCAGCAGCAGAATCTGTACGTCGCGGATGAAACTGCCCTCGGGGCGGGTGCGATCATCCATGTAGACCCCAGGAACGGCAGCGCGAGCCTTCTCGCCTGGGGCAACGAACTGGACGGGCCGGTCGGGGTTGCCTTTGATAATTTTAACCAGTCCTTGTACGAGATCAACGCGGGGGACTCCTCCTTCGCCACGCACTCCCTCGTCCAGGTCAGCCTCAACGGTGTCGCTCAGTTGTACATAAGCGATAACCTGAGCAATACGGTGAGTGTCTTCTCCGGGATTGCGTTCGACAGTTCCAACGATGTTCTTTATGTGCTGGATCAAGGCGGCAATGTCATTGATCAGAGTACGCACGGCCAAGTCTTGAAGGTCAATATAACCGGCCCCGGTCCCAATATGAGCAGTTTTCCAAAGTTTGGCCCCCCGTTCCCTTCAGCGATGGACCAGAGCCCTTTCGCTCAGCCGGATGCACTCACGGTCGATTCCGACAATGGTACCGTCTTTGCGTGCACCGAGGGTTCAGGTGGGGCTTCCGGGGCAATCGTGTCGGTTCCCGAGAGTACCTCCGACCCCCTCACAGAGATTGCCTTGAATAGCGGCAGTACGACCCCACCAGGCAACCTGGTTGGTACCAATGGCATCGCCGTCGGCATGGGGCCCGAAGATTTCACAGGAACCAACGGCATGGAGCACAACACGATCTTCGTTGATTGTCTGAATCCGACAGCTGGACAGCCCGTGCCCACACTGACGGCGTTCCCGGAGGATCCGAACCATTTCCCACGCGATGGGAATGGGAACTCCGCGCAGCAGCGGGTCAGTACCGGTACCGATAGCGGGGCTTCTCTGGGTCTGGTTACGGGGTGCCTGGTCTACGATCCCCCGCTGCCCGTGAACGCGGTCAATTTCGAAACCGGCGATTCCAGTCAGGTGGCCACGCAGACCAACGCCGCCATCGTCAGCAGCCCGGCACTCGATGGCAACTACTCGCTCCAGCTCCAGCGCAACGGTACCGTGGCCAATGCGGAGATCCGCGGAAACGGCACGACCTACTACAATCTCCCCACCGCCTCGTACAGCTTCGAATTCGAGTACACCTCCAGCTCGGGCGATGGCGGCATCGTCAACTTCAACGACACGGCCAGCGGCTACAAAGCCGCGGTGCATCTGAACAATTCCGACCAACTGGTTTTCGATGACATCTACGGGAATCCGTTGGCCACCGGCCGTACGGTGCTGCGGCCCAACCAGATTTACACCATCACTGCCGTGATCGGTACCGGGACCAATGCACCCTGGGTCGTCAGTATCAATGGCAACGTCGAGATGAGCGGCACCGGCAATCTCGGTACGACCAACAACGGCGCCCTTGAGCTCGGCGGGAATGACCGCTACACTACCAATTACTATTACGATGATATCCAGATCTCCGCCATCGGCGTAGGTGGTCCGCCGATCCTGACGCCGGCGGCGAACCAGACTGCGGTCGAGGGATCTGCCCAGTCCGTGAGCCTGGGAAGCTTCAGCGATATGGGCCCCGGCCCCTGGACGGCAGCCGTCAGCTGGGGTGATGGCACGAGCGCGCTGCTTCCTGCCCCGTCCGCGCCCAGTTCGCTGGGGAACACATCGCACACCTACGTCGAAGAAGGCACATACACGGTTACCGTCACGGTCTTGGACACGGGCGACAACATCGTGAGCACCGCGACATTTGCCGTGATCGTGAACGACGCGCCGCTCGCAGTGCGCCCCGTCAGTATCTACCCTACCGCCGGGGCGCCTTACAGTGGAGCGGTCGCGACGTTTTCCGATGCCGGTGGACCGGAGGCCAATGACGGCACGCACTACTCGGCCAGCATCAACTGGGGCGATGGAACGGGGACTTCGACCGGGAGCATCACCCTCAGCGGCAGCACCTTTACCGTCAGCGGCACGCATACCTACGCTGAGCCGACCACGTACACGGTCACCGTGACGATCTCCCACGAAGGGAACAATGTGCCGGTGCAAAACCCGGATACGGTGGCCAACCTGGATCAATTCGTGCCTTCAGGGATGGTCAAGCCATCGAGCTTCTGGGAAGGGCTCCAGGGCCAAGAACTTATCCGCCGCTTTGGCCTGACGAGCAGTAACCAGACCTTGGGCCAGTGGCTGGCCACCACCTTGCCCAATCTCTACGGGGGAGCCGGCGGTGCCGCGAATCTGAGTTCGTTCACCAATGCCCAGATCGGCACCTATTATCAGAGCCTGTTCCTGCATCCCCAAGGCGGGATCCGCCTGGATGCGGAGGTCTTGGCCACGGCGCTGGAAGTCTTCACCACCACTTCCTCCTTGGGCGGTACGGTCGGACAGAACTATGGCTTTACGGTCAACAGCGATGGCCTGGGCGCCTACTTGTGGAACGTCGGGAGCAGCGGACAAGCCTTCAACACACTCAATAACGATGCTATCAACGTGTTCCAGATTCTGCTGGCGGCGAATAATAATGCCGTGAGCGGCGAACCGTGGGGCAGCAATACCACCCTCCGTAGTGAAGCCTACACCGTCTTTTACGGCATCGACGGCGGCTGAGGTGCAATGGAGATTGCGCCCGTCGGTGCGGCCGCTCCGGGAAGGTTCCTACCTTCCCATCGGCGAGCCTTTCAAAGCTGCGAAAAGATTGGCGCCCAGTGCCCGGATCCAAAACCCGAAGGTCGAAATGTAGCAATCACAAGCGTTCCACGATCGTCGCCGTCGCCATGCCGTGGCCGATGCACATCACTTGCAGACCGAACTGACCGCCGCTCGCTTCGAGGCCCGCAAGCATCTTGGCCAGGAGACCGGTTCCCGTCGCACCCAGGGGATGGCCATGGGCGATAGCACCGCCCCAGGGATTCACTTTCTCCATGTCCGGCCGTAATTCGCGCGCCCAGGCTAGGACCACGGCGGCGAATGCTTCGTTGATTTCAATCCAGTCGAGTTCCCGGATGCCCAGGTGGGCGCGCTCTAGCGCTTTCCGCGTGGCGGGGATTACTCCGCTGAGCTGTAGCGTGGGATCGTCGCCCACTACCACCCGAGCCCGAAAACGGGCGCGCGGGCGAAAACCATCCGCGACGGCTATTTCCCGGTTGGCCACCAGGGCGGCGGACGCCCCATCCGAGATCTGGCTGGAATTGGCTGCCGTGACGACGCCGTTGCCCATCGGGCGAAACACCGTCGGCAAGCTGGCCATCTTGGCCCGATCGATGACCTCGCGGATACCGTCATCCCGATCGAGAGTGAACGGCTGGCCTTCCGCGGCCAGCGCCGGCGTGGGCAGAATCTCACGGTTGTAGCCGGAGCGTACGGCCAGGCTGGCGCGGCGATGACTTTCAGCAGCAAAGCTATCCACGTCCTCACGGCTGAGGTGCCACTTCTCGGCGATCCGTTCGGCACTCTCGCCCTGGTGGATGAGCTCATACCGTGCCCGCAACTCGGGATCGAGTTTCTCGTAACCACCGCCGACATCGCTGAACATCGGCACCCGAGTCATGCTTTCCACGCCACTGGCAATTCCATACTGCAGATCGCCGGCCGCAATCGCCTGCGCCACGAAATGCAGGGCTTGCTGACTCGAGCCACACATGCGATTCAGCGTAACCGCCGGTACCTGGACCGGAAACCCTGCCGACAGCACACCGAGTCGGCCTACGTTGGCTCCTTGTTCCCCGGCCTGGGTAACGGTGCCATTGACCACATCGTCGATCTTGGCGGCATCCACTCCCGCCCGCTCGACAAGCCCCTGTAGAGCATGAGCAAGCATGCGATCCGGAAGCACTTCGCGCAACGCCCCGCCGCGCCGGGCGAACGGGGTACGGATGGCTTCGAGAATGACTGCTTCGGGCATCGGACGTTCCTTCAGGAAGAACTTAACTTCTCAAGAAACGTGGACACCCTCATTCTATCACACCGGGAACGGGAGTCGGAAAAGGCAACGATCCTGGCCGTTTGCAACTTTGGGTGACAAAAGAAAATGTCCCACCAAGGGTCGATCGACCTGACCCCTTGGCGGGACTAATGAAAGGATGGGAATAATGCCCGGTGTTCAGTCGGAGCCGGGCATGCCGTTACCATTTGTTCGCGAAAATCGGGCATCAGTAACCGCCTGTCGGCACTGTTCATCGATCCGCTGGGCAACTAGTTTCGCTCGGGAGAGCACCTCTTCGCCCACGCAGACAAGCCTAGCGACCTCTTCAGGAGATCCCAGCCACTCCTCTGACATCTCTTCCAGGATGCTGCGGGGCGCTTGCATGATTTTGCTCCAGCGTTGAGCACCTGTCCAAACTATGTCTGCTGAGTTTCGTCGCAATTCTTGTACCAGAGAAAACGCTAGCTCGGCCGTAAGCACGATTCGAAAGACGGGAGAATGAGGAAAGGGAAAGTGAATCGGCCACCAAGGACCGGAAAGAGAGTGAGCAGAGGAAAAGGGGCTTGCCAAAAGCACCGAAACCCGCCGGGGGGTTGGATCGGTGCTTACTTATCAGGTTTCTCCGGGCAATTAGTGTGGTGGAGCACCGCAAGCCAACGGAGACCGTAGAAGCCGAAATCCAACCGAGCGACGGGTTTCCTTACCGACGCACAGAATCTCGAGCCGTTCCTCACCTCCTAAGCTGGCATTCCGATAAGCGGCCGCTGTTCGAGCTGAGCTGTTTCAACTCAACCGCCGCAGCGACCAGGTTGTCCGACCCAAGCTCCTGCGTCGGCGTAAAGAGATTTTTACCACGAGTTAGTATACCCACAAAAATGGCATCGTCAAGATCGCTCGCCAAATTCTCTGATTTTCTGCTTACCCTCTCAATCTCGGCTACGGGATACACCTGACCTTTCATTTGGGATAGGATAGAAAGTCTCGTATTCCCCTTTGGAGAAATCCCATGAAACGCTGGGCTTTGCCGACGCTGTTGCTGTCGCTCACGGTCTCCTGGCTGCCAGGCGAGGAGAGTGCAATCCCCACGCACCAGGTCCAGCTGAACGGCCACACGTTCACACTCCCCAGCGGCTTCGAGATTGAACTCGCTGCCGGGCCGCCCGTGGTGGACCGCCCTATCATCGCCGACCTTGACGAACAAGGCCGGCTCTACGTGGCGGATTCCTCCGGCTCCAATGATAAAGTCGACCAGCAGCTACAACAGAAACCGCACCGCATCTTGCGGCTGGAAGACAGCGCCGGCAACGGCCAGTTCGACCGCCGCACTGTGTTCGCCGATCGGATGATGTTCCCAGAAGGGGCGCTGTG